>NZ_JAAHBU010000170.1 GCF_010671725.1 Pseudomonas brassicae
CACTGAGCTGCGGCCGAGGTGCAGGCCAAGCTGCTGCCCAACGAGCAGTACAAGGCGGCGCAACCGATCAAGGATGCGGCGGCGTGGGAAGCCACCTCCAAGGCCCTGCCGCAGAAGTGGCAGGAGCAGGTCATCATCGAAATGGAGTGAGCCCATTCGCTGGCAAGCCAGCGCCCACAGGGTTCTGCGGTGTTCACAAGAACCTGTGGGAGCTGGCTTGCCAGCGAAGAGGCCATCAAGGCTGGCCCAGTACTTCCCGGTAGAACTTCCATTCCTCTTCCAGCGCATGCGCCAGGTTTGCCGCCGTCCTGAACCCATGCCGCTCGGTTGGGTAGAAGTGCCCCTCGGCCCGCACCCCGTTGGCCTTCAACGCCGCCAGCATCGAACGCGTCTGCTCCGGTACCACCACCGCATCCAGCTCGCCCTGGAAGAAAATCACCGGCACCTTGATCTGCGCGGCATGCAGCAGCGGCGTGCGCGCACGGTAGCGCTCGGCATCGCGCTGCGGGTCGCCGATCAGCCAGTCGAGGTAATCGCCCTCGAACTTGTGCGTCGATTGCGTCAGCGCCAGCGGGTCGCTGACGCCGTACAGGCTGGCGCCGCCCCTGAATACGTCGTGGAAGGCCAGCGCGCACAAGGTGGTATAGCCACCCGCGCTACCGCCACGAATGAACGCCTGCGTCGGGTCGACCAACCCTTGCCCTGCCAGGTAGCCCACCACCGCGCAGGCATCCTCCACATCCACCTCACCCCAGCGCAAGTGCAGCGCCTGGCGATAGGCGCGGCCATAACTGCTGCTGCCACGGTAGTTGAGGTCGGCCACGGCAAAGCCGCGCTGGGTCCAGTACTGGATGCGCGGGTCGAGCACCGGGTAGCACGCCGAGGTGGGCCCACCGTGCACGAACACCACCAGCGGCGGCGCTTCGGCAGCGTTCATGGCCGGGTAGAAGAACCCGTGCGCCTGCCCGTCGCCGCTGGGGTAGCTGATGCTGCGCGGCTGGCTGATGTGCTCGCTGGGCAACGGCAGTACACCACCGGCCAGCAACTGCACTGCGTGGCTGCGGCGGTCGATGACGAGGATGGCCGGCGTGCTGATGGCCGAGGCGGCGATGACGTACAGGTGCCGGTCGTCGATGTCCAGGCAGCGGAAGCGGCTGTAGGCACCGCTGTAATCGTCCAGCGTGCCATCGGCACGGCGCACGCCCAGGCGGCTGAAGCCACCCTCGAACCAGCTCGCCAGATACTCGTCGCCACCCAGCGGCAGCCAGGTGCTGGCGCCCAGTTGCCACGGCGCGCCGGCATGGTCGGCAGCGGCGGCGGGCAGTGCCGCCCAGCCGCCTGCCGTTTCGGCCCAGGGCTGCCAGTAGCCGTTGCGGTCCGACAGGCAATACAGGCGCCCGGCAGGATCGAAGCGCGGCTGTTGCAGCGATTCGGGCTGTGCATCGGCACCGGCCACACAGCGCGGCTCGCCCCAGGTATGTGCATCGAGGCGTTCGGCACACACAAGGCGGGTGGCGGTCCACGGTTGTTCCGGCCGGCTCCACTCGATCCAGGCCAGGCGCTGGCCGTCGTCGCTGAGCGTTGGGGCCGCGTAGAAGTCGGCGCCCTCGGCGAGTATCTGGCGGGTGCCGGCCGAGATCGCAACCAACCGGTGTTCGTCAGCGTTTTCTTCCACGGCCAGCACCTGGCCTGCGGCACAGCGCACGTCGCCGTAGCGGCACTGGCCTGCGGTCAATGGCTGCGGTTGGCCGCCGTCAAAGCCCTGGCTGTAGAGCTGCTGGTCGGCTTCGTTGACGAACACCAGGCCATGCTCGCTCAAGCAGAAACTGCCGCCGCCATATTCGTAGACCCGGCTGCGTACGCTGTAGCCATCAGGGGTCAGGCAGCGCGCCTGGCCGTCGCGCCACTGCCAGATCCGGCAGGCGCCGTCCTGGGGGCGGAACTCGTTCCAGAACAGCCCCTGCGGGCTGGCCATGAGTTCGGCGTAGTCGGTGCCGGCGGCAACCGCCTGTTGTGCGCTGAAACGCTCAGCCGCGGGCGATGAGACGGGAGTTTCGATCATTGCGAAAGGTCATCTGGTCGATGGTCTGGCTGGCGGTTTCGGCCTCCTCCCGCGCAGCGAGGATGATCCCGTGGTCCGCCGACTTGGCGCATACCGGGTCGGCATTGCTGGCGTCACCGGTGAGCATGAAGGCCTGGCAGCGGCAGCCACCGAAGTCCTTTTCCTTCTCGTCGCAACTGCGGCACGGCTCGGGCATCCAGTCGTAGCCGCGAAAGCGATTGAAGCCGAACGAGTCATACCATATGTGCTGCATGCTGTGTTCGCGCACGTTGGGAAACTGCACCGGCAGTTGGCGCGCGCCATGGCACGGCAGTGCGGTGCCGTCGGGGGTGACGGTGAGAAAGATGCTGCCCCAGCCGTTCATGCAGCCCTTGGGCCGCTCTTCATAGTAGTCCGGGGTGACGAAGATCAGCTTGCACGGGTTGCCTGCGGCCTGAAGTTTGTCGCGGTACTCGTTGGTGATGCGTTCGGCACGCTCCAACTGCGCGCGGGTCGGCAGCAGGCCGGCGCGGTTCAGGTGTGCCCAGCCATAGAACTGACAGGTGGCGAGTTCGACGAAGTCGGCTTCCAGCGCGATGCACAGCTCGATGATGCGGTCGATCTTGTCGATGTTGTGCCGGTGCGTGACGAAGTTCAGCACCATCGGATAGCCATGTGCCTTGACCGCGCGGGCCATCTCCAGCTTCTGTGCAAAAGCCTTCTTCGAGCCCGCCAGCAGGTTGTTCACCTGCTCGTCGCTGGCCTGGAAGCTGATCTGGATATGGTCCAGGCCGGCGCGCTTGAAGTCGGCGATCTTCTGCTCGGTCAGGCCGATGCCGGAGGTGATCAGGTTGGTGTAGTAGCCCAGCCGGCGGCCCTCGCCGATCAGTTCGGCGAGGTCCTGGCGCACCAGCGGCTCGCCGCCGGAAAAACCCAGCTGTGCGGCGCCCATTTCGCGCGCCTCGGCCATGACCTTGAACCACTGCTCGGTGCTCAGTTCCTTGCCCTGTTCGGCGAAGTCGAGCGGGTTGGAGCAGTACGGGCATTGCAGCGGGCAGCGGTAGGTCAGTTCGGCCAGCAGCCACAGCGGCAGGCCGACTGCGGCTTGGCCGGCAGCTCACTCAAGGACGATCCAGTGTTGCGCACGGGCGACCTCCATGAATTGCTCGATGTCGTCACCGAGTTCGGGTACACCGGGGAATTGCTCATCCAGCGCGGCAATGATCGCGGCCACATCGCGTTCGCCATCGATCAGCCCGCCGATCAGCGCGGCGCTTTCGTTGAGCTTGATCATGCCCTCAGGGTAAAGCAGCACGTGGCCCTTCTGTGCCGGTTCGTACTGGAAGCGGTAGCCGGGGCGCCAGCGTGGCGTGGTTGAACGATCGAAACTCATAAGGTGATCCCCTTGTGCCACACCCGTTCGCTGGTGACGCTGTGGTACGGCGGGCGGTTCAGTTCATAGGCCATGCTCATGGCGTCGAGCATGCTCCAGAGGATGTCGAGCTTGAACTGCAGGATCTCCAGCATGCGCTGCTGGCCCTCGACGGTGGTGTAGTGCTGCAGGGTGATGCTCAGGCCGTGCTCTACATCGCGCCGGGCCTGGCCCAGGCGGGTGCGGAAGTATTCGTAGCCGGCCGGGTCGATCCACGGGTAGTGCTGTGGCCAGCTGTCCAGGCGCGACTGGTGGATCTGCGGCGCGAACAGCTCGGTCAGCGAGCTGCTGGCGGCTTCCTGCCAACTGGCACGACGGGCGAAGTTGACGTAGGCGTCGACCGCAAAGCGCACACCGGGCAGCACCAGCTCTTGCGAACGCAACTGGTCCGGGTCGAGCCCTACAGCCTGGCCCAGGCGCAGCCAGGCTTCGATGCCGCCGTCCTCGCCGGGCGCGCCGTCGTGGTCGAGCAGGCGCTGGATCCACTCGCGGCGGATCTCGCGGTCCGGGCAGTTGGCCAGGATCGCCGCGTCCTTCATCGGGATATTGACCTGGTAGTAGAAGCGGTTGGCGACCCAGCCCTGGATCTGCGCGCGGCTGGCGCGGCCTTCATACATCGCCACGTGGTAGGGGTGATGGATGTGGTAGTAGGCGCCCTTGGCGCGCAAGGCCTGCTCGAAGGCAGCGGGGGACAGCGGTACGGCGTCGCTCATGGGGGCTCCTACAGCTCGATGCTCATGCCGTCGAAGGCCACTTCGACGTTGCGGCGTACCAGTTCGGCGCGCTCGGGGGAGTCTTCATCGAGAATCGGGTTGGTGTTGTTGATGTGGATAAGCACCTTGCGCTGGTCGGGGAAGCCTTCGAGCACTTCGAGCATGCCGCCGGGGCCGTTCTGCGCCAGGTGGCCCATCTCGCGGCCGGTGCGGGTGCCGACACCGCGGCGTTGCATCTCATCATCCTCCCACAGCGTGCCGTCGACCAGCAGGCAGTCGGCGTCCTGCATCATCTGCAGCAGCGTGGCGTCGACCTGGCCCAGGCCCGGTGCATAGAACAGCTTGCCGCCGCTGCGCAGGTCTTCGACCATCAGCCCCAGGTTGTCGCCGGGGTGTGGGTCGAAGCGGTGCGGCGAATAGGGCGGGGCGGCGCTGCGCAGCGGGAACGGAGTGAAGCGCAGGTTCGGGCAGGCCGGGATGACAAAGCTGCCTTCGAGCGCGATGCGATTCCACTGCAGACCGCCGTTCCAGTGGCTGAGCATGGTGAACAGCGGGAAGCCGGTGGTCAGGTCCTGGTGGACCATGTCGGTGCACCATACCTGGTGCGGGCAGCCTTCGCGCAGGCTGAGCAGGCCGGTGGTGTGGTCGATCTGGCTGTCGAGCAGGATGATCGCGTCGATCCCGCTGTCGCGCAGGGCACGGCCTGGCTGCATCGGGGCGAAGCCTTGCAGCTGCGCGCGGATGTCGGGCGAGGCGTTGCACAGCACCCAGTGAATGCCGTCGTCGGACAGGGCGATCGACGACTGGGTGCGCGCATGGGCACGCAGCTGCCGTCACGATAGCCCTTGCAGTTGACGCAGTTGCAGTTCCACTGCGGGAAACCGCCACCGGCGGCGGAACCTAGAATCTGGATGTACATGGCCACTCCTGCACCGTCTGAAAATGAAAACGCCCCGGCTGACCGAGGCGTTGTACCGCAAGCAGACTCAGCGACTTGCGAAATACATGGTCACTTCAAAGCCGATTCGCAGATCAGTGTAAGCAGGTTTGGTCCACATGGGAGTACTCCTTCCGGATAGGTTTGGGGTAGGGCGCTACTTATTTAGGCTGCCAGTGAAACAAGGTGTTACAACGGCCCGGGTAGCGCCATCTTACTAAAAATATTGGACCGTATGGTTAAACGTGCGTGAAAGGTTATTGCGCCACAGGTAACAATTGGCTGTCTTGCGGCGTGCTGGCCAGGTACAGCGCGTTGTCCAGCACGTGCGTGGCGGCGTGTTCGAGTGCGTGGGGTTCTACCGCCAGTATCGCGGCCTGCAAGGTGCTCAGGCTGGGGCTTTGCACACCGGACAAGTACGTCTGCCAGGCCCATTCGGCGACGTCGGCGTTGCTCATGTCGGTTTCGTGGAACTGTGCTGCCAGCGCCTGGCGCGCGTCGGCATCGTCGGCCTGCGCGTGGCTGAAGTCGCACAGCAGGCTGCGCATGTGCCCGAGTATCGAGGCCGGGCTGGCGCTGGGTGACTGCACGCCCAGCAGTATGCCGGTGACGCCGTGGACCTGGCGCAGTGCACTGAACACCGCGTAGCCCAGTTGCAGCTCGACCCGCAGGCGTTGGTAGAAGGGGCCTTGCAGGCGATGGGCGAGCAGGCGATAGACCGCCTCGGCGCCCTCGGGCGCCGGGCAGAACACCAGCAGCGCGTGCTTCCGCCGGCAGGTCGACATGTTGCCACTGGGAGTGGGGCGTGCGCGTGGGGCGCGCGAGCACGCTGGCGCGCCCGGGCACGTGTGCCAGCACCGCGTTGAGTGCCGCTTGCGCCGGCGCTGCAAAACCGCAGGTGATGCCGTGCCAGTCTCCGTGCTGCCAGAGCGCATCCAGCTCGGCCTGGCCAATCAGGCATGATGGCTGCGGGCTGTCGTCGCGCCCGACGAGGTACGTGGGGCAACTGCTGAAGCAGCAGGCGGATGGGGGATGAGGGCAGGTTCGAGGGGCATCGTTGCCGTGCCAGTACTGCTCGCCGGGCACCTGCAGCAGGGCCAGCGCCTGTGCCGTCACGCCGACCACCGCGGCAGGGGGCACCGGCGCAGCGCAGTTGCCAGACGTGTTCGCTGGCACTCAGTTGCAGTTCGACCGAGGCTCGCGTGGCGCGCTCCAGCAACGGCCGCAAGGCCGCTCCAGCACCCGCCACAAGCGTTCGCGCAGTGCCGAGCGTACCTGCCAGCGCAGGTAGACCACGCCATATTCGCGCGCGCTGGCAGCAGCGTGAGCGGGCTCAGGCGGCGGGTGTCGATGCGCTGGCCGCACCGCACAGCGTGGCCGCGAGCAATGGCTCGGCCGCAGGCAATTGCCACGCCTGCCGGGGCGGGCCAGGGAAGCGTGTAAGCAGCGCCGTCAGCGCTGCCAGGCCGGCCTCGTCGAGGGCGGCAAACGGCTGGTCGCTGCTGTCGCGGCGCGCCAGCTCCAGTGCGCCCGCCGCCTGTGCACGTGACGCCTGCAGGCGTGAAAACTCAGGGTTCAGCGCCTCGGGCGCGGTGCTGCGCAGCCAGCGCAACCCGTCCTCCAGCAGGGCTTGTACCTGGTCGGCGGGCGCGCTGTCGGTCAGCTTGAATTGGGTATGCAGCAATGCTTGCCCGGCGAATGTGTACAGCGGTGCAAAACTGAAACCGCGCAGCCAGCCGCGCTCGCGCAGTGTGGCCAGCAGGCCGCCGGGGCGGGTGTCCGAGAGCCAGCTGTCGAGAAACGCGATTGCGCCGGCGGCGCCCTCGGGTAGCTGTTCGTAGCCGTACAGCAGATCCAGTTGGGCGGGCCGTTGCGCCAGCTTTGCGGTGTCGGCGAGCAAGGCCGGCGCCGGGCCTTGCGCACGCGCAAGCCGGCGCAAACAACGCACCTGCATGTTCTGCCAAGCCCTGCAGCACACTCAGCGACTGAGGCCCGACCAGGCTCAGGGTCATCTGCCCGGCGTGATAGAAGCGCTGGTGGAAGTCCTTGAGCGCCTGTTGGAAACGCCCGGCGTACAGCGGCAGGCTATAGCGGTTACCCGCATGGAAAGCCGCCAGCGGGTGTTGCGCCGACACGCACTGCAGCAGGGCGAACTGGCGCTGTGCCTCGGGGTTGCGCGCCCAGGCGATGAACTCGGCATGGATCACCTCGCGCTCGCGTTGTTGCTGTGCCAGGCCTGCCTGCGGCCTGGCGAGCATTTCGCACAGGCGCGTGAGGCCGCCTTCGAATGCGGCGACCGGCACTTCGAAGAAGAAGTCGGTGGTGCGTTCGCGGGTGCTTGCGTTCACCTGGCCGCCCTGGCGCTGCACGTAGCGCATCAGTGCATCGTCGACCGGGAAGCGCGCGTTGCCGAGGAAGAACAGGTGTTCGAGAAAGTGCGCCAGCCCCGGCCACGCCTGCGGCGCATCATGGCTGCCGGCGCGCACCCGTATTGCCGCAGCACAGCGCTTGAGGTGCGGCGCGTGGCGCAGGGTGACCTGCAGGCCGTTGGTCAGGGTGAGGCGGGCGCTGGGCATGACGGCTCCGAAAACGTGCGAACCGTCATGCTAGCGGATAAATCAGTGGTTGCGCGGCCCGCCGTGCAGTTCGCTGCGCAGGTCGTGCAGGTAGGGTGTGCTGGCGCGGCCCTCACGCACCCGTTGCAGTTCCAGGTCGGCCACCAGCAGCGTGGCGTCATGCCCAGCCATGGCCAGCAGGCTGCCATCCGGGCCGACGATGCTGCTTTGGCCGCAATAGCGGATCGGGTCTTCCGCGCCGCAGTAGTTGGCGTAGGCCAGGTAGCACTGGTTCTCCTGCGCGCGCACGCGCACGGTGAACTGGCAGATGAAGTCGTAGGGTTGCATGTTGGCCGTCGGCACCAGGATCAGCTCGGCACCGGCCATGGCCAGGCGCCGGGCATTTTCCGGGAACTCGATGTCGTAGCAGATCAGCAGCCCGACCTGCCAGCCATTGAGCGTGACCACCGGGAAATGCTCGGGGCCGGGGCTGAACATGGCGCGGTCGAGACCGCCGAACAGGTGGGTCTTGCGGTAGTTGGCCAGGCTGCTGCCGTGCGGGTCGATCAACTGCACGCTGTTGTACAGCTGGCCATCGTCGCCACGCTCGGGGTAGCCGTAGACGATGGCGATGCGGTTGGCCTGGGCGATCTCGACCACACGCATGGCCGAGGGGCCGTCCTGCGCTTCGGCCAAACGTGCCACCGCTTCGCTGCCGATGTTGTAGCCGCTGAGGAACATCTCCGGGCACACCAGCAGCTCGGCGCCGCGCGCGGCAGCCAGTTGCGCTGCTGATGCAGGCGCTCCAGGTTGCCGGGCACGTCCAGCGGGTGTGGCGGGCCCTGGTAGAGTGCTATGCGCATGGGGTTCTCCTTTCAGTCGGCCAGGGCAATCGGGCCGATTTGGTTGAAGACGTCGCCCGGGCCCGGGTTGTCGGCGTGGGTACGGCCACCGAAGTGGTGCATGATGCCCCATACCGCGTTGAGCGAGGTCTGCACCGCGCCCTCGACCCAGGCCGGGGTCCAGGATACGTCGTCACCGGCGATGAACATGCCGCGCTGTTCGGCGGGCATGTCCTGCTGCATGAAGTGCGCGTACATGCGCTGATTGTAGCGATAGTGGCCGGGCAGGGCGCCCTTGAAGGCGCCAAGGAAGTGCGGGTCGGCTTCCCACGACACGGTGATCGGGTCACCGATGATGTGCCCGGCGATATCGACCTTGGGGTAGATCTTCTTCAGCGCGTCCAGGGCCAGCTTCACGCGCTTTTCCACCGGGTGCGGGAGCATCTTCAGCGCATCGCTCATCCACGAGTACGACAGGCAGATCACCCCAGGTTTGTCGTCGCCGTTGTCGAACAGATAGGTGCCGCGGGTGAGACGGTCGGTGAGGGTCATGCTCATCAGGTCGCGACCGGTCTGTGGGTCCTTGTCCTTCCAGAACGGGCGGTCGACCATCACGAAGGTCTTCGACGCCTGCATGTAGCGAGTACGGTCCAGGGCCATCCACATCTTCTGCGAGAACAGTGATTCTTCGCATTCGATCTGGGTGGTCAGCAGCCAGCTCTGGCAAGTGGTGAGCACGGCGGCGTAATGGCGGGTGTCGCCCCAGGTGTCGGTAACGGCCAGGCGGCCGTCGGCCGCGCGCGCGATGCTTTTCACGCCTGAGCGCGGTGCGCCATGGTGCAGGCTGCTGAGGCTGGTACCGGCGGGCCAGTGCGCACAGCGCTGCGGCACATGGCGCCAGATGCCCTGCGGCACCTGCTCCACCCCGCCGACCACGAGGTGCTGGTGATCGTCGCAGTTGGTCATCACCACGCGGAAGATTTCCAGCATCGAGTTGGGGAAGTCCGAGTCCCAGCCGCCGGTGCCGAAACCGACCTGGCCGAACACTTCGCGGTGCAGGAAACTGAGCTTGGCGAAGGCCTTGGAGGTGGCCACGAAGTCGTAGAAGGTGCGGTCGTCCCACAGCGGCACCAGGGTGTTCCAGAGTTCCTTGAGGCGCGGTACGTCGCGTTCGCGGATGGCCTGCTGGATATCGCCGAAGCGTGCACCGTCTTCCAGCGCATCGGCCCAGGCGTCGGCGACCTCCTGGAACAGCGCGGGCAGGTCGGCGAGTGTCTCGGCGTAGTGGGTCTGGCCTTCGAGGTCGACCACGGTACTGCCGGAGGCGGGTGTCAGCGGGTTGGGAAACGGGCGGGTTTCAAGCCCGAGTTTGTCGACGTAGTGATAGAAGGCGGTGGACGATACCGGGAAACGCATGCCGCCCAGTTCCGCGACGATGCCATCGGTGCCGGCGAAGCTTTGCGAACGCAGACGCCCGCCCATTTTCGAGGCCTCGTAGACCACCGGCTTGAGGCCCAGCTTCATCAGTTCGTAGGCGGCGACCAGCCCGGCGATACCGGCGCCGACGATGGCGACTTCTTCGCCGTGGCGATCGCTGGGGATGCTGCCCAGGCCGGCCGGGTGCTCGATCCAGTCGTCAAAGGCGAAGGGGAAGTCGGGGCCGAAAATGGTGATGGGTTTTTTGCCGTCGGCGGGGTGGCGATTGTTCTTGTTCATAGGGGACCTGGCCAAGGGCTGCGCGAGAGGCGAAGCTTGAGTATAGGAAATGCCTGGCGGTCATTTTACGGGGCGCGGGTGTTGGTTATTAAGGTACAGAGTGTCGTCGTTTTGTGGTGATTTTGGTCATTGTGACGATGCTGATATGCAGAATGATGCGTGTGTACGCTGGCTCTGCGCGTGTTGATCACCTCGGCGCTGTGAGTGTCAAACCGGCTGGCCGCGGTCCACCTTGCTGCTGAGGATGATCGAGGTGGTGGTCTTTTCCACCCCTTCGACGTTGCCGATCTGGTCCAGCAGTTGGTCCAGTTGCTCCGGCGAGTCGCTGCGCAGCCACGCCACGTAGTCGTACTCGCCGCTCACCGCACACAACTGCTGAACCTGGCCCATGGCACTCAATCGGCGCACCACGTCCTTGCCTGCTCGTGGGCGTACGGTGATGCCGACGTACGCCTGCAAGCCACCGTCGATCACCCGTTGGCCCAGGCGTACACCGTAACCACTGATGACGTGGGTGTTTTCCAGGCGCGCCAGGCGCGAGGTCACGGTGGTGCGCGCAATGCCCAGTTGGCGGGCCAGCATGGCCACGCTTTCACGGGCGTTGATCTGCAGGGCGGCAATCAGTTGGCGGTCGATTTCGTCGAGGGCTGCGGGGCGGGTGGGCATGGACAGGGTTCGTTTCAGTTGGCTCGATAGGTGAGCCGATTAACGCAGCTAATCGGCTCACTGTCCACGGTGCAGCGATCAGCCAGCCGTCGGGGGTCTATGCCCTCAGCCTGGCCAGCTCATCCGGCTGAAAACCTCCTGTGCACACACCACCCGGGGTGACATTCGTCAGCGAATGTTTGTAATGGGAATGATTCGCTATTAAGGTGCGCGCGGTCGCCATGCGTATTCGTGGCTTTTTTGGGCTTCCCGGGCTGGGGCGTGCCATGTCGCAACCTGAAACCGACTCGATCTCCCTTGATGTGCTCTACGGTGCGCACCACGGCTGGCTGCATGGCTGGTTGCGGCGTTCGGTAGGGTGTTCGCAGCACGCCGCGGACCTGGCGCAGGACACGTTCCTGCGCCTGCTGGTGCGTGGTCAACCGGTCAGCAACCTGGCGCCACGGGCCTTGCTCGCGCGGATCGCGCGGGGCCTGATGATCGATCACTGGCGGCGCGATGCACTGGAGCGGGCCTATCTCGAGACCCTGGCGCAATTGCCCGTGAGCAGCCATCCATCACCGGAGGTTCGCCACCAGCTCTGCAGTGCCTGGAGCGCATCGCGCAGTTGCTCGACGGTCTCAAGCCGGCGGTGCGTGAAGCCTTTATGCTGTATCAACTGGGCGGTTTGAGCCACGCGCAGGTGGCGCTGGAACTGGGTGTGTCCAGCCGCACCGTCGAGCGCCATGTGGCCAGCGCGCTGCTGCACTGCTATCGCGTGTGTTTCGAGGAGCAGCCGTGAAGGTGAAGGCCGAGCGCCTGCCTGAGCCCATCGTCCGGGCGGCCATTGCCTGGCAGATGCGCTTGCGTGCCAATGCCGCCAGTGCCGAGGTGCAGTGCCAGTTCCAGGAGTGGCTGGGCCGCGATGCCCGCCATCTGCTCGCCTGGCAACGCTTGCAGCAGATGGGCGGGCTGTTCCGGGCCAGCCCGTTGCCCGATGCAGCCCAGACCATCCCTTTGTTGCGTCGGGCCGACGTGGACCTGGGACGGCGCCGCGCGTTGAAGGTGCTCGGCCTGGGCGCGGCAGGTGCCACGCTGCTGGCGGTCAATGCGCCGCCGGCCTGGCATGCCGACTTCTCCACGGCCATTGGCGAGCGTCGGCAGTTCACGCTGGCGGACGGTGCGCAGGTGCTGCTCAACACCGGCAGTGCGCTGGATGTACAGGGGCGCGAGCTGGTGCTGCGTGCCGGCGAAGTGCTGGTGGAGGGCGTCCTATGGCAGGCGCGCTGCCGCTTTGCCGGGTGCGAGGGGCAGCAGGCCCGCGTGCTGTTGCGCGAGCAGGATGGCTACAGCGAGATTCGCGTGGTGCGTGGCCAGGTGCAGGTTCGCGCTGCAGGCCAGCAGCGCCTGCTGCAGGCGGGCGAGGGCCTGGGCGTGTCGGCCCAGGGCATGACCCCGCTGGCCCCTGGGCCGCTCGACCCGTTTGCCTGGGCGCGTGGCCTGATGGTGGTCAACGATATTCGCCTGGCCGCGTTCCTGGCCGAGGCCGGGCGTTACCGCAAGGGCTGGCTGGGCTGCGACAGTGCCGTGGCCGAGCTGCGCCTGTCCGGGGTGTTCCGCTTGGACGAGCCGATGCAGATGCTGCGCAACATCAGCCATTTGTTGCCGGTGAAAATCGTCGAGCGAACCCGTTGGTGGGTTCGCATCGTGGCAGTGGCATAAAAAACTGTCGGACTTTTTCGACTCGTCCGGTTAGGGAAGATCATTCTCTCAATGGATACCCTCATGCGTTCTGCCAAACCCCTGCCGCTCCCTCACGCGCCGCGTGCGCTGCCCATGGCTGTGTGCCTGGTGCTGGCCTTGATGGGCACTGCCGCGAGCCTGCCGGTGCAGGCCGCAACACCTGCCTCTGCGGCGGCTGCACCGCGCATTGCGGCCGGGCCGCTGGGGCAGGCGTTGAGCACGTTCGCCGAACGCGCAGGCATCACCCTGTCGTATTCGCCGCAACAGGTGCGCGGCCTGAACAGCCCGGGCCTGGCCGGCGGCGGGTCGCTGGAGGACGGGCTGGCGGCCCTGCTGGGCAGCAGCGGCCTGGTGGCGCGCAAGACGGCGTCCGGCTATGTGGTGGTGCCGGCGCCGACCGCGTCGAGCCTTGAACTGGATGCCACCAGCATTGATGCAAGCGCCGTGCAAAGCGCGTTTGCCCCGGTTACGGGGTACTTCGCCAGCACGGCCAGCAGCGCCACCAAGACCGATCGGCCAATCCTGGAAACCGCGCAGAGCATCAGCGTGGTGACCGCCGAGCAGATCGCCGACCGCAAGGTCAACCGGGTGGAGGACGCGGTGGCCTACAGCGCAGGCGTGCGGGTGGGCAGTTCGGGGCTTGATCCGCGTTTCGACATGATCAGCGTGCGCGGTTTCGAGACCACCATGCCGCCGACTTCCTCGACGGCCTGCGTCAGCCCGGCAGCGGCTGGCTGTCGTTGTACTCCACCGAGGCCTACAACCTGGAACGTATCGAGGTGCTCAAGGGCCCGGCCTCGGTGCTTTACGGGCAGATCAGCCCGGGCGGCATGGTCAACCGGGTGAGCAAGCGACCCAGCCTGCAGGCCAGCAACGAAGTGCAGGTGCAATCCGGCAATTACAACCATCAACAGGGCCAGTTCGATATCGGTGGTCGCCTGGATGAGGACGGTGATGTGCTGTTTCGAAGCGTCGGCGTGTATCGCGATGCCGAGAACTACATCGAACAACTGAACAACGATGTGCGCATGCTCGCGCCGTCGCTGAGCTGGCAGATCGACCCCGACACCAGCTTGACCGTGCTGGCGCAGTACCAGGAGCGTGAAACCGCAGGCTCGCCGATGCTCTACCAGCAAGGTGACCACCTGACCAACTTCTGGCAGGGCGACGAATACTTCGACAAGCTGGAGCAGCGCCAGTGGACGCTCGGCTACGAGTTCGAGCACCGCTTCAACGACACCTTCACCTTCCAGCAGAACCTGCGTTATGGCCAGGTGAACACCACCAACCAGTACCTGGAGCCGACGGACGCCGGCGATGGTCACACCCTCAACCGTGATGCGATCGGTGTCTACGAGGACATGTCTTCGCTGTCGACCGACACCCGGCTGGTCAGCCGTTTCGACACCGGTGCGCTGCGCCACACGCTGGTCAGCGGCTGGGACTACGCGCTGGTCGAGACCTCGCTGTTGTATGCCATGGCCCGGGCCCGTCGCTGGACCGGCATGCACCGGACTACCACCAGCCGGTGGCGCGCCCGAGCGACCCGCTGGCCGACGAAGACGGGCTGGAGCACCGCAGCGGCGTATACCTGCAGGACCAGCTCGAGATCGATCGCTGGCGCCTGTCGGCTGGCCTGCGCCGCGACTTCGTGCATGTACGGCGCAGCAACAACCTGGCCGATACAAACCGCAAGGACACCGACTCGGCGACCACCGGCCAGCTCGGCGTGCTCTACCTGTTCGACAACGGCATTGCGCCGTACGCCAGCTACGCCACCTCGTTCCTGCCGCAGAGCAGCAGCCAGCCTGATGGCTCGCCGTACAAGGCGACCGAGGGCAAGCAGTACGAAGTGGGCCTGAAGTACCAGCCGCCAGGCACCGAGACGATGCTGACGGCGTCGCTCTATCACCTGACCCAGCGCAACGTGCTCAACCGCGACCTGTCCGACCCGCTCAAGAGCATCGCGACGGGCGAGCAGGTATCCCGCGGGCTTGAACTGGAAGCCGTATCCGACCTGAGCGAGCGTCTGAGAATGACTGCCAGCTACAGCTACAACGACGCCGAGGTGACCCAAAGCAATGACGGCAACGAAGGCAAGGCACCGCTGAACGTGCCGCGCCACCTGGCATCGCTGTGGCTCGATTACCGCCTGCCGTTCGGCCTGGGAGTGTCGGGTGGTGCGCGCTATACCGGCAGCAACTATGGCGACAATGACAACAGGGTGAAGAACGAGGGCTACACGCTGGTCGATGCCGGTGTGCATTACGACTTCGGTGGTGGCCTGGACGGGGTGCGTCTGGCTTTCAACGTGCGCAACCTGGCCGACAAGCGCTACATCAATTGTCAGCAGGGTTATTGCTATCGGGGCGAGGCCCGCAGCCTGGTCACCAGTCTGAGCTATCGCTGGTAAGGAGAACGAGCATGATTGGCAGAGTAATGGTTTGGCTGGGTGCACTGGTGCTCAGTGGTGTTGCGGCGGTGCAGGCGCAGCCGGTGACGCTCGATGGCACCGAGCAGTGGACGATGAACAGTGCCGAGGGGCGCGAGTACCGCATCATGATCAGCCTGCCGGAGGGCGATGTGCCGTGGACGGGTGGCTATCCGGTGATCTACCTGCTGGACGGCAACGCCTACTTCCCGGCCTTTCATGCGGCCAAGCGCGCGCAGGACCGGCTGCGCGGCGCGATCCTGGTAGCCATCGGCTACCCGAGCGATACGCCGCTGGACTTCGAGCGCCGTGCATTCGACCTGTCGCCGCCGCAGCCGGCCGAGCGTAATACCCCGCCACAGGGCGGGCAGGACCTGTTCCTGGCGTTCATCGAGAAGCGCCTGATGCCCAAGGTGGCCGAGCGCTTCAAGGTCGACCCGGACCAGCGCAGCCTGGTAGGGCATTCGTTTGGCGGCATGTTCGGGGTGTATGCGCTGTTTACCCGGCCGGCGTTGTTCCAGCATGTGGTGGCGGTGAGCCCGAGCCTGTGGTGGCGCGATCGTTACCTGATGGCGCCGGAGCGTGCGTTCATCAAGCAGGCGCATGCAGGGCAGGTGGACCTGACCCATCGCAGCCTGACGTTGCTGATGGGCGAGCGCGACATGGTGCAGGAGATCCAGGACGCACGCGCGTTGCAACTGCGCCTGCAGGACTTGTCGCAGTACGGGCTGCGCAGCGATTTCCAGATCGAGGCGGGCGAGGACCACATGTCGGTGCCGTTTCGCATCCCTACGCGGGTGCTGGATGAGTTGATCAGTACGCGGCGGTTTTGAGGGGGCGTTTAAAGCGACCATTCATGCAAAAGCCGCGCAATGCGCGGCTTTCGATTTGGTGGGCCCACACGGACTTGAACCGTGGACCAAAGGATTATGAGTCCTCTGCTCTAACCAACTGAGCTATAGGCCCCAGTGGACGCGGATTATAGCGAGGGTTTCGAGGCTGTGCTATCCGAAAGATCCGAAACTGCCCGGCGCAGAAAGGTCGCGGCAAATTCCGCCGCCGGCAACGGCAGGCTGACGATGTAGCCCTGGATCTGCTCGCACCCCTCGGCCGCCAGAAACTGCTGCTGCGCCTGGGTCTCCACACCCTCGGCAATGATGGTCAACTGCATGCTGCGCCCCAGCGCGATGATCGCCCGCGCAATCGCCGCATCGTGCGGGTCGTCCGGCAAACCGCGGATGAACGACTGGTCGATCTTGAGGATGTCCAGCGGCAGGCGCTTGAGGTAGCTGAGCGAGGAATAACCGGTGCCGAAGTCGTCGATCGCCAGTTGCACGCCCAGGCGCTTGAGCTGATGCAGGATGGCCAGCGCCTCTTCGGCCTGGCTCATGATGAAGTTCTCGGTGATCTCCAACTGCAGGTCGCCAGCCCTGAGCTGATAGGTCTTGAGCAACTGCTCGATGCGCTTGACCAGCAGCGGCTGGCGCAACTGCGCCCCGGCCAGGTTGACCGACAGTGGCCCGAACGCAAGGTAGTGCTGTTTCCATGACTGCATCTGCCGGCAGGCGTGCTCCAGCACCCAGTCACCCAGTTGCAGGATCATGCCGTTCTCTTCGGCCAACGCAATGAAGTGCTCGGGCGGTACGTCGCCAAAGCTCGGGTGATGCCAGCGAATCAGCGCTTCGGCGCCGACCAGGCTCTGGGTCTTGAGGCTGAACTTGGGCTGGTAGCTCAAGCTCAGTTCATTGCGCTCGATGGCACGGCGCAGCGCATGCTCCAGGGCAATCCGTTCGGCTGCCTGGGCGGTCAGGTCGCGGGTGTAGCTCTCGACCCGGTTGCGGCCCTTGGCCTTGGAGCGGTACATCGCCGCGTCCGCGTTGCGGATCAGCGAGGCAACGTCGGTGCCGTCCTGCGGGTACAGGCTGGTGCCGATGCTGGCACTGGTGAAGAACTCGTGTTCGCCAGCCTGGAACGGTGCGCCGAAGCAGGTCAGCAGCTTGTTGGCGATATGCCCGGCATCGCTGGCCTGGTGCAGGCCCGGCAGCAGGATGATGAACTCGTCACCGCCCAGCCGCGCCACGGTATCGATGTCGCGCACCTGTTCTTTCAGGCGCTGTGCAATCGCCTTGAGCAGCAGGTCGCCGACCGGGTGGCCGAGGCTGTCGTTGATGTGCTTGAAGCGGTCCAGGTCGAGGAACAACACCGCGCCCTGGCGACTCTGTGGGCAACTGAGCGCGGCCAGCAGCCGGCTCTCGAACAGGGTGCGGTTGGGCAGGCCGGTCAGCGGGTCATGGTGGGCCTGGTAGTCGAGCTTGGCCTGGGCGTGCTTGAGGCTGGAGATATCGGCAAACACCGCCACGAAGTGGGTGATGTCGCGGTCGGGGTTGCGCACCGCGCTGATGGTCAGCCAGGCCGGGTAGAGTTCGCCATTCTTGCGCCGGTTCTGGATCTCGCCCTGCCAATGGCCTTCGGCGCTCAACTGGTGCCACAGCGCCGCATAGAAGGCGCTGTCGTGCTGGCCCGAGGCGAGCAGGCGCGGTGTCTGCCCCAGCGCCTCGAACTCGCTGTAACCGGTGATTTCGCTGAAGGCGCGATTGACGGCACTGATGCGCTGGTCGATATCGGTGATCAGTACGCCTTCGGCGGTGTTTTCGAATACGGTGGCCGCCAGTTGCAGCTTTTCCTGCATCAGGTGGCGTTCGGTGATGTCGCGGGCAATGGTCAGCATGCAGTCGACGCCGGCAATCGGCAGCGGGCGTGCCGACAGCTCGCACAGGCGGATCTGCCCGTCGGCACGGCGTATGTGGCAACTGAAGTCACGCACGAAACCGTGCTCCTTCAGGCGTTCGAGCATGGCGCGCCGCTCGTTCAGGTCGACCCAGATACCCAGGTCGAGGGTGGTGTGGTCCAGCGACAGGTGGCTCTCGAAGCCGGTCAGGCGACAGAAGCCCTCGTTCACTTCGAGCAGCAGGCCGTCGCTCTGGCGTGACAGCAGCAGCCCGTCGGGCGAGGCGTGGAAGGCCTTGGCGAACTTTTCTTCGGAGGTCTGCAATTGCTCCTGGGTGTGCTTCAACTGGCTGATGTCGCGTACCGCCACCACCAGCGCCGGCGTGCTGTCCAGGTCGAAGATCTCGGCCGAGGTGAGCCCGGTGAACACCTGGCCATTGCTGCGTCGGAACGGCATCTCCAGGTTGCGGATGTTGCCGGCCTGCAAACGCTGCAGCACGCTCGGGCCTGCGCCTTCGATGCCCCACAGGTTGAGCTCGGTGGCAGTGCGGCCGATCACCTGGTCCTGGCCCATGCCGATCTGTTCTTCGAACGCCTCGTTCACCTCCAGCAGGCAGCCGTCGCTGACCCGGGCGATGAGCAGGATGTCCGGGCATTGCTGGAACACCGAGGCAAATTTCTGCTCGGACAGGCGCAGGGCGTGTTCGGTGTTCTTGGTTTCACTGATGTCGATCATCAGGCCGCGCATGACCGGTGTGTGCCCGTGCTCGATGAGGCTGACGATGTCACGCACCCAGAGGATGCTGCCGTCGGCGCGAATCACCCGGTAGTCGAGGCTGTGGTCGCGCCCTGCGGCGGTTTCGCTGTCGCAATAGGCCTGGGCCCACAACGCATCGTCCGGGTGCAGGATGTCACGCCAGAAGCCTGCCTTGAGCCACTGGCTGACCGGGTAGCCAAGCAGTTCCTCGGCGTGCGGTGAAACGTAGCTGTAGGTGAAGTCGTTGGCGTCGGCTTCCCAGGCAATCGCCGAGAGGCTTTCGACCAGGCCGCGGTAGTGGTACTCGCTGCTGCGCAGTTCCTGCTCCAGGGCGATGCGCCGGGAGATTTCGGAGCTGAGCCGGCGGTTCACACGGATTACCGCGGCCAGGATGGCCACCAGCAGCAGGATGCCGGGCAGGCCGTAAATCAGCAGGTCCTGCCACAGGTTGCGGTTGTCCAGGACCTTGCCCACCCAGCGCTCCTGGATGTGATTGATCTCGGTCGCGCTCATGTCGGAGAGCACCTTGTCGAGAATGCCGACCAGGATCTTCTGCTCGCGCGGTACGGCCATCGCCAGTTGATAGCGGTAGGGTGTTTCACCGCTGACGTAGAGCCCTTCGAGCCGGAGCTGGCGCAGGCTCCAGACGCTCGATGCGAGGTCGCCGACCACCGCATCCACTTCATCGGTTGCCAGCGCCTGAAGGGCCGAGCTGACATTGGGCAGTGCCAGCAGGTTGAGGTCCGGATGGTGGGTGCGCAGCAGTTCGTGGGGGGCGTAGTTCTCCACCACGGCGATCTTCAGCCCGTACAGGTCCTTGAGGTCGCGGGGCCTGGGCCCGCCCTCATGGGCCAGGATCACAATGGGGAAATCCAGGTAGGGGCGGGTGAACGCCAGGTAGCTCTGGCGTTCGGGGGTGGACATGATGCCGGGCAGCAGGTCCAGTTTGTTGTGCCGGGCCTGTTCGAGCACCGCAGACCAGCTGACCGGCTCGATCGGCGTGAACTGTGTGCCCAGGCGCTCCTGGATCACGGCGATGTAGTCGGCGGCCAATCCCTGGTAGTGGCCCTCGTGGTCCCGGTATTCGAACGGTGGCCATGAGGCGTCGACGCCCAGGCGCAGCTGCGGATGGGCGCTGAGCCAGGCCTGCTCTTCGTCGGTCAGGGTCAAGGCGCCGGCCGTTGCACTCCAGACCAGCAGGAGGTGCAGCCAAAGGGCCGGCAGTCTGGGCATAGCGGCCTCGTCGCACAAGTGGATTGGTTCGAGTGTAGACGTGCCTTTCGCCCAAGGGCCAGTGGCCAAAGGCTTAAAAGTGCAGGCGCAGAAAAGAAAAACCCCGGCGCTGGCCGGGGTTCGTCATTACTCGTCGAGGAAGGAGCGCAAATGCTCGCTTCGCGTCGGGTGGCGCAGCTTGCGCAGCGCCTTGGCCTCGATCTGACGGATCCGCTCGCGGGTCACGTCAAACTGCTTGCCTACCTCTTCGAGCGTGTGGTCGGTGTTCATGTCGATACCGAACCGCATGCGCAGCACCTTGGCTTCGCGGGCAGTCAGACCGGAGAGCACGTCACGGGTCGCTTCCTTCAGGCTTTCGACCGTGGCGACATCGATTGGCGACTGCATGGTCGAGTCTTCGATGAAGTCACCCAGGTGCGAATCTTCGTCGTCACCGATCGGGGTTTCCATGGAGATCGGCTCTTTGGCGATCTTCAATACCTTGCGGATCTTGTCCTCAGGCATCTCCATGCGTTCACCCAGCTCTTCCGGGGTCGGTTCACGACCCATTTCCTGCAACATCTGCCGGGAAATGCGGTTGAGCTTGTTGATCGTCTCGATCATGTGCACCGGAATACGGATGGTGCGGGCCTGGTCGGCGATCGAGCGAGTGATCGCCTGACGGATCCACCAGGTGGCATAGGTCGAGAACTTGTAGCCACGACGGTATTCGAACTTGTCCACCGCTTTCATCAAGCCGATGTTGCCTTCCTGGATCAGATCGAGGAATTGCAGGCCACGGTTGGTGTACTTCTTGGCGATGGAGATCACCAGACGCAAGTTCGCTTCAACCATCTCTTTCTTCGCACGGCGGGCCTTGGCCTCACCGATGGACATGCGACGGTTGATGTCCTTGATCTCGGCAATCGTCAGACCGGTTTCGGTCTGCAGGTCGATCAGTTTCTGCTGGCAACGCACGATATCGGCGTCCAGGCGGCCCAGCGCTTCGGCCCACTTGGTGCTGCGCTTGGAAAGATCGCCGCTCCAGGTGGTGTCCACTTCGTTGCTCGGGAACAGACGCAGGAAGTCGGCACGTGGCATGCGGGCATCACGCACGCACAGCTGCATGATGGCGCGTTCCTGGGCACGCAGGCGCTCCAGGGCGCTACGGACGCGCTCCACCAGTACTTCGAACTGCTTGGGTACCAGCTTGATCGGCATGAACAGCTCAGCCAGCATCAGCAGTTCGGCAATGCCTTGCTTGCTGTTGCGACCGTGCTTCTTCAGCACCTTGGCCGTGGCTTCCAGCTGATCGGCGACAGCACCGAAACGCTGCTGGGCGATGACCGGATCGGGGCCGCTTTCGACCTCTTCCTCTTCATCGCTGGCGTCTGCCTTTTCCTCTTCGTCGTCATCTTCGGCATCGGCCTTGGCCGGGGCTTTGGGGTCGACAGGCGGCGGCACTTCGGCTGGCGGCGCAATGCCGTCATCCGGGTCGATGTAACCGCTGAGTACGTCGGACAGGCGGCCACCTTCGGTGGTCACACGGTCGTATTCGCCGAGAATGTAGTCGACGGTGCCCGGGAAGTGGGCAATAGCGCCCATGACTTCACGGATACCTTCTTCGATACGCTTGGCGATTTCGATTTCGCCTTCACGGGTCAGAAGCTCGACGGTACCCATTTCACGCATGTACATGCGCACCGGGTCTGTCGTGCGACCGATATCGGTCTCCACAGCCGCCAACGCTGCGGCGGCTTCTTCAGCGGCGGCTTCGTCGGTATCGGCTTCGGCCAACAAAAGGGCATCCGCATCCGGAGCACTCTCGAATACGTTGATCCCCATGTCGTTGATCATGCGGATGATGTCTTCCACCTGCTCCGGATCTGAAATATCCTCAGGCAGGTGGTCGTTGACCTCCGCGTAAGTCAGGTAGCCCTGCTCACGACCGCGGGTGATCAACTCTTTGATGCGAGACTGCTGTTGCGCTTTTCCGGACATAACACCCTATCCACTGAAGGTCTTGGCGGGCAAAAAACAAGCCGAGGATTATACCCGAGCTAGGACCTCACGCGCCAGTTGAGGTCGGGGTTTGTGCGGGAACATTCCGCTGTAGCAGCTCTACGAGCTGTTTTTGCTCGTCGGCGTCCAATCCGCTTGCTCTCGCTTTTTTGAGCAATTTATCCAGCTTTTGTTCACGCTGGCGCGTCGACAGCCTAGTTATGGTGTCGAAAAACTGTTGTTCAAGGTTGTCGGCATCGATCAGCCATTCCTTTTCTGCCAATGCGCGCAACAATCGACCCTGTTCGGTGCCGTGCCAACGTGCGATCAGCTGTAATGAGCGTAGCTCAGGATTCTTTTGCAAGGCTTCGAGCAGCGCCACCAGCAGCTGGGCGTACACATGCTCTTCGGCCGCGAAGTGGCTGGCGTCCTCGACTTTCTTGGCCAGTTGCGGGTGGTGCATCAGGGTACGCAGGGCGCTCAGCGTCGGCGGCTCGACCGAGGTCGGCACCCGCGGCGGCGGCTGGAAGTCGCGCTTGCCGTTCTTGTCCCATGGCTTGCCCTTCTTGTCCCAGGGTTTGCCTTCCCACTTTTTCTTCTGCCCGCCCGCGTTGGGCGTCCATTGTTGCTGCTGGGGCTGGAAATGCTCCGCCGGGTGGAAGTCGCCATAATCAGGGCTGTAGTCGGGAAGCGCATCGTAGTCGATGCCCGGATCGTACGCCGGCGGCGCTTCGCCGGGGGCATGCTGCGCCACCTGCTCGGCCTGCTGCAGGTCCAGGCCGGTGATTTCCTTGAGGCGATTGCGCATCAGCGCCTTGAGGTTGGCGCCGGGTACCTTGTCGATCAGCGGCGCTGCCAGGGTGACCATGTGCGCCTTGCCCTCGAGCGAGCGCGGGTCGGCTTCTTCGGTCAGTTGCTGGAAGAAGTAGTCGGCCAGCGGCTGGGCATGCTGGTTGATGCGGGCGCGGAAGGCGTCGGTGCCTTCGGCACGCACCAGGGTGTCGGGGTCTTCGCCTTCGGGCAGGAACAGAAAGCGCGCCTTGCGCCCGTCCTGCAGGCTCGACAGCGTGGCTTCAAGGGCGCGCCAGGCGGCGTTGCGGCCAGCCTGGTCGCCATCGAAACAGAACAGCACGCTGGGCACGACCCTGAACAGGCGCTTGAGGTGCTCCTCGCTGGTGGCGGTGCCCAGCGTGGCGACGGCATTGCGCAAGCCTTGCTGGGCCAGGGCAATGACGTCCATGTAGCCTTCGACCACGATGATTTCATCGAGGTTGCGGTTGAACTTGCGCGCCTCGTACAGCCCGTAGAGTTCCTGCCCTTTGTGGAACACCGGGGTTTCCGGTGAGTTCAGGTACTTGGGCTTGTCGTCGCCCAGTACCCGGCCGCCAAAGGCGATCACCCGGCCGCGGCTGTCGCGGATGGGGAACATCACGCGGTCGCGGAAGCGGTCGTAGCGCTTGCCGCTTTCGGCGTTCTCGATCAGCAGCCCGGCGTCGATCATTGCCTTTTGCTGCAAGGTGTCACTGCTCAGGTGCTTGAACAGGTTGTCCCAGCCCGGTGGGGCAAAGCCCAGGCCGAAGTCGCGGGCGATCTCGCCGGACAGGCCGCGGCCCTTGAGGTATTCCACCGCCGAGCGCGCGTGGGGTGGCTCTTGAGGGCCTGGCGGTAGAATTCGGCGGCGGCTTCGAGCAGCGGGTACAGCGGTGAGTCGGTGGGCTGCCGGGGTTTGTGCCCACGGCTGCTTTCTTCGCGCGGGACTTCCATGCCGGCAGCCTTGGCCAGCTCTTCGACCGCCTGGGGAAAGTCCAGGTTGTCGTGGTCCATGATGAAGCCGAGGGCATTGCCGCCGGCGCCGCAACCGAAGCAGTAGTAGAACTGCTTGTCGGGGCTGACGCTGAAAGAGGGGGTTTTCTCTTTGTGGAACGGGCAGCATGCCGTGTGGTTCTTGCCGGCCTTTTTCAGGTTTACGCGCGAACTCACCACGTCGATGATGTCGGTGCGGTTGAGAAGGTCGTCAATAAAACTCTGGGGAATCAGCCCGGCCATGGCACTCTCGTCATCAGGCGACAATCAAGTGTAATCGCTAATGCTGCGGGAACAGCGGCGCATTCGACGCAAGCTCGAATGGCGTAACGCAAATCAGGGAAGGGGTGTGCTCGTCTGCAGCCGGTAAAGGCTCGTCAGGGGTGACGTGCACTGCTGGCGGTTAGGCCAGGTCTGACGTGTGAGGCAGGCTTGCCCTTGCTGCAGAGCAGTTTGGGCATCTCGGGCATCTTGACCCTAAGGTCCAGGCCAGAGGAAACAGCATCAACTGCCGACAGCCCGGCTTGCACCGGGCATGGCAGAAGCTGGCGACGAACGTCTGTATTAGTACAGGCGAACGGCGCGGCGCTGTTCGCGCTGAACTTTCTTGGCGTGGCGTTTAACAGCGGCTGCTGCTTTGCGCTTACGCTCAGAAGTTGGCTTCTCGTAAAATTCGCGGCTACGAACTTCAGCCAGTACACCGGCTTTTTCGCAGGAGCGCTTGAAACGACGCAGAGCTACGTCGAAGGGTTCGTTCTCTTTAACTTTGACGGCTGGCATCCAGAGCTACCTTCATTCATTACCGGGGGTCAACGAACTCGTGGCAAATATGTGCACTGGAGAACGTCGGTTTTTAAGGGTTGCGGATGTTAACCCTTAGCTGGCCCGAATGCAAAGCCTCTGATCGAAAACCGCTGGTCGGCACCGGGAGCGAGGACTATCATGCGCGCCTTCGAATTCAGCCCCAACAAGGCGCAAACCCATGCTAGTACTGGGATTGGAAACATCCTGCGACGAGACCGGCGTCGCATTATACGACAGTGAACGCGGCCTGCTGGCCGATGCATTGTTCAGCCAGATCGACCTGCACCGAGCCTATGGCGGCGTGGTGCCGGAACTGGCCTCACGTGATCACGTCAAGCGCATGCTGCCGCTGATCCGCCAGGTGCTGGCCGAAGCCGACTGCGTGGCCACCGAGATCGACGCCATCGCCTACACCGCGGGCCCCGGCCTTGTCGGTGCGCTGCTGGTGGGCGCTTCCTGTGCCCAGGCGCTGGCGTTTGCCTGGGGCATTCCGGCGCTGGGCGTGCACCACATGGAAGGCCACCTGCTGGCGCCGATGCTGGAGGCGCAGCCACCGCAATTCCCGTTCGTCGCTTTGTTGGTGTCGGGTGGGCATACCCAGTTGGTGCGCGTGGATGGCATCGGCCGCTACGAGCTGCTGGGCGAGACCCTGGACGATGCCGCCGGCGAGGCGTTCGACAAGACCGCCAAGATGATGGGGCTCAACTACCCCGGTGGCCCTGAAATCGCACGGCTGGCGCAGCAGGGGGTGGCTGGACGCTTCGTGTTCCCGCGGCCGATGACTGATCGCCCGGGCCTCGAATTCAGCTTCAGTGGGCTCAAGACCTCCGCTCTCAACACCTGGCAGCAGTGCCGGCGTGCCGGGGACGACAGCGAGCAAACCCGTTGCGACATCGCGCTGGCCTTCCAGCAGGCGGTGGTGGAAACTTTGACCATCAAGTGCAAGCGTGCGCTCAAGCAGACCGGGCTCAAGCGCCTGGTGATCGCGGGCGGCGTGAGTGCCAACAAGGCGTTGCGCACGTCCCTCGAAGGCATGCTCGCCGGCCTCAAGGGCAATGTGTATTACGCGCGCCCCGAATTCTGCACCGACAATGGCGCGATGATCGCCTATGCCGGTTGCCAGCGCCTGGCGGCAGGGCAGCAGGAAACCCTGGCGATCAGTGTGCAGGCACGCTGGCCGATGGAGCAGTTGCAGGCGTTGTAAACATGCGCAGGGTGCGTGCGCGGTGTTCAGAAATGCCGTTCGCGCCCGGCCAGCAGGTCGCGTAGATTGCCGCGGTGGCGCCACACGATGAGGGCGGTGAGTACGCTGATGGGCAACAGTGCTTCAGGCTCGCGCCAGGCCAGCAGTGGCAAGGTCAGGGGCGTTGCGATCAACGCTGCCAGCGAGCTGGTGCGGGTGAGGTAGAAGGTCAGCAGCCAGGCGCTGATGGCCAGCAGCGCGGCCGGGGGATACAGGCCCAGCAGCATGCCGGCGGCAGTGGCCACGCCCTTGCCGCCGCGAAAGCGAAAGTACAGCGGGAACAGGTGGCCGATCACCGCGCACAGGCCGATCCAGGCTTGCTGTTGCAGGCTCAGGTCGATCAGGCTGGCGATCAGTACGGGCAACAAGCCCTTGCACAGGTCGCCCAGCAGGGTCAGGATCGCCAGTTTGCGCCCGGCCAGGCGCAGCATGTTGGTGGCGCCGGCGTTGCCGGAGCCGCATGCACGCGGGTCGGGGCTGCCGCTCAGGCGGCTGAGAACAATGGCGAAGGACAGCGAGCCAAGCAGGTAGGCGAGCAGCGCCAGTAACCAAAACATGCTAACTATTCCGGGCGAGGACGCCCTGATTCTAGCGGCGCAAGGCGCCCTTGTCGTGCTGTGGAGAGAAGTGCTTGGACAGAGTGTTCATCGAAGGGCTGGAAGTCGACACCGTGATCGGCGCCTATGACTGGGAGCGCGGCATTCGTCAGTGTCTGCGTCTGGACCTGCGATTCGCCTGGGACAACCGCCCGGCAGCGGCGGGTGACGACCTGAGCCTGGCACTGGATTACGCCAGCGTGTCCGCGCGTATCCTGGCGTTTGCCGAGCAGGCCCAGTACGAGCTGGTCGAAACCTTCGCCGAGCGCCTGGCCAAGGTGCTGATGGACGAATTCCAGATTCCCTGGCTGCAGTTGAAGCTGACCAAGCCTGGCGCCGTCGCGGCGGCCAGCGGGGTTGGCGTGGAGATCGAGCGCGGATGTCTCTGACCCCGGTTTACCTAGGCCTTGGCAGCAACAGCGAGCGCGAGCTGCACCTGTGTGCGGGGCTGGACGCGCTGGCCGGGTTACTGCGGGACATGCGCTGTTCGACGGTGTTCGAAAGCCAGGCGGTCGGCATCAAGAGCGGGCCGTTCTTCAATCTGGTGGTGACGGGCCTTAGCGAACTGCCGTTGCTGGAGCTGGACCGTCGGTTGAAGTTCATCGAGGCCGACAACGGCCGCTATGCGCCTGATCGCAAGGGCCTGCCGCTGGATATCGACGTGCTGATGTATGGCGACCTGCACGGCAGTTTCGACGGGCTGGTGTTGCCACGGGCCGAAATTCTCAAAAACGCCTTCGTGCTCTGGCCGCTGTCGCTGATTGCGCCAGACCTGGTGCACCCGGGTGTCGGCAAACCCATGGCGCAGCTGTGGAACGAGGCGCAGATCGAGCAGGTGCTGGCACCTGTCGCGTTCGCCTGGCACGGGCGGCAGTTGCCGTTGGGGTGACGGCCCCCTTCGCTGGCTGGCCAGCGAAGGGGCGAGCAGGGCTCAGGCCTTGGTGCGGTCCTTGTAGGCCTTGAGCGCCCTCAGCCGCTCACGCTTGATCGCCTCGCCCAGGCCCTGGCCGCTAAAGCCCTTTTCCACCAGCGGCTGCGCCGCCACCGCGCAGGCCGCAGCGGCTGCACCGCGCAGGTAAGCTGCCTGCGGATAGTCGCGGTTCTCCAGCCCCAGACGCCCGCGCGCATCCATCTCGCACGCGGCAATGAACTCCTCGAAGCGCTGTGGCCGGCGGTACACGTCAAAACGCTGCAGCAGCTCCAGCAGGGTCGAGGCCTTCAGCTCCAGCGCCCGGTGGGCATGGGTATGGTACTCGCCCACCAGCAGGGCCAGTTCCTGGCAATCACGCGGTGCCTTGAAGCGCTGGTTGACCGCCTTGATCAACTTCACGCCACGCTGTTCATGGGCAATATGCCGCGGCCACTCGTCCTCGGGGGTCAGGCCCTTGCCCAGGTCATGCAGCAGGCAGGCCCAGCGCACGCTCAGTGGCTGCTGATGAATCGCGGCCTGCTCCAGTACCGACAGCGTATGCACGCCGCTATCGATTTCAGGGTGGTGCGCTGGCGGTTGCGGTACGCCGAACAGGGCATCGAGCTCAGGCATCAACTGCTTGAGCGCGTCGCAATCACGCAGTACCTGGATGAACACCTGGGGGCGTGACTCCATCAGTGCGCGGGCGATTTCCTTCCAGCTGCGTTCAGCGGTCAGTGCCTGCAGCTCGCCGGATTGGCTCAGTTCGCGCATCAGTTCAAGGGTCTCGGGCGCTACCCGAAACCCCAGCTCGGCGTAGCGTGCGGCAAACCGTGCGACGCGGAGTACGCGCAGGGGATCTTCGGCAAACGCCGGGGAAACGTGGCGTAAAATTCGATTTTCAAGATCTTTTTTGCCGCCGTACGGGTCGCTGATCCGCTGGTTTTTGTCCTCGGCCATGGCATTGATCGTGAGGTCGCGGCGCACCAGGTCTTCTTCCAGGGTGACCTCGGGGCTGGCATGGAAGGTGAACCCGCCGTAGCCCCGCCCGCTCTTACGCTCAGTGCGCGCCAAGGCGTACTCTTCACCGCTCACGGGGTGCAGGAAGACGGGGAAGTCAGCCCCTACCGGACGAAAGCCCTGGGCCTGCATCTGCTCGACGCTCGCCCCCACCACCACCCAGTCGATATCGGTGACCGGCCTGCCGAGCAGGCGGTCACGCACGGCGCCGCCGACTTTATAGATCTGCATGAAAAAACCTCCGTTGAGGCCACAGGATAACCTGTCTGGCCCCAACGCAGGCCTGCGGGGTCAAAGGTGAACGACGGCCAGGTCCAGGCGCCCGTAGTCACCTTCGCCGTGTTCGCCCTTTGGGGGGACGTGGTGGGTTTTCATGAGCTGGTCGCCCTGCAGGGTCTCCAGGTGGATGTCGAAGCCCCACAGGCGGTGCAGGTGCTTGAGCACCTCGTCGGTGGACTCGCCCAGCGGCTTGCGGTCATGTTGCTGGTGCCGCAGCGTCAGCGAACGGTCACCGCGCCTATCGATGCTCCAGATCTGCACGTTGGGTTCGCGATTGCCCAGGTTGTACTGGGCCGCGAGGATTTCACGGATGGTGCGATAGCCGGCCTCGTCGTGGATGGCCGGCACCAGCAGGTCGTCCTTCTGGTCGTCGTCCAGGATGCTGAACAGCTTGAGGTCGCGGATGACGGTGGGCGACAGGTACTGCAGGATGAAGCTCTCGTCCTTGAAGCTGCTCATGGCGAACTTGATGGTCGACAGCCAGTCACTGCCGGCAATGTCGGGGAACCAGTGGCGATCCTCGTCGGTGGGGTGCTCGCACATGCGTCGGATGTCGCGGTACATGGCGAAGCCCAGCGCATAGGGGTTGATGCCACTGTAGTACGGGCTGTCGAAGCCGGGCTGGAACACCACGCTGGTGTGCGACTGCAGGAACTCCATCATGAAGCCTTCAGTCACCAGGCCTTCGTCGTACAGGTCGTTCATCAGGGTGTAGTGCCAGAAGGTCGCCCAGCCTTCGTTCATCACCTGGGTCTGGCGCTGTGGGTAGAAGTACTGCGCGATCTTGCGCACGATGCGCACGATTTCGCGCTGCCAGGGTTCGAGCAGGGGCGCGTGCTTCTCGATGAAGTACAGGATGTTTTCCTGCGGCTCGGCGGGGAAGCGCGCGTTGTCCTTGTCGCTGTACTTGTCGGCACCTTTGGGGATGGTACGCCACAGGTCGTTGATCTGTTTCTGCAGGTGCTCTTCACGGTCCTTCTGGCGCCGCCGCTCTTCTTCGGCGGAAATCGGGTAAGGCCGTTTGTAGCGGTCGACACCGTAGTTCATCAGCGCATGGCAGGAGTCCAGCAGGTCTTCCACCGCATCGATGCCGTGGCGCTCCTCGCACTGGGTGATGTACTGCTTGGCGAATACCAGGTAATCGATGATCGAGCTGGCGTCGGTCCAGGTGCGGAACAGGTAGTTGCCCTTGAAGAAGCTGTTGTGCCCATAGCAGGCGTGTGCGACCACCAGCGCCTGCATGCAGATGGTGTTCTCTTCCATCAGGTAGGCAATGCAGGGGTCCGAGTTGATCACGATTTCATAGGCCAGGCCCATCTGGCCACGGCTGTAGGACTTTTCGGTGCTCAGGAAGTGTTTGCCATAGGACCAATGGTGGTAACCCAGCGGCATGCCGACCGACGCGTAGGCGTCCATCATCTGCTCGGCGGTGATCACCTCGATCTGGTTGGGGTAGGTGTCCAGGGCGTAGCGCTCGGCCAGGCGGCTGATTTCACGGTCATACGCCTGGATCAGCTCGAACGTCCATTCGGACCCGGTGGAAATGGGTTGGCGCTTCTCTCTGGCGGTCATGTGGCTAACCTGCGCTGGAAGAGTTCACGGAAGACCGGATAGATATCGCCGGCCGACACCAGCTGCTGCTGGGCGAACGTATCGGCAAAGGCTTCGCCGATGCGTTCGTATTCGAACCACAAGGCCTGGTGCTCGCGGGGGGTGATCTCCACGTAAGTGTAGTACTGCACGAACGGCATGATCTGCTTGGTGAGGATTTCGCGGCAGATCGGCGAGTCGTCGTTCCAGTTGTCACCGTCCGAGGCCTGGGCGGCATAGATGTTCCATTCGCTGGCCTGGTAGCGCTCGGCCATGATTTCCTGCATCAGTTTCAGCGCGCTGGAGACGATGGTGCCGCCGGTTTCGCGGGAGTAGAAGAACTCTTCCTCATCCACTTCGCGAGCGCTGGTGTGGTGGCGAATGAACACCACCTCGATCTTGTCGTAGTTGCGCTTGAGGAACAGGTACAACAGGATGAAAAAGCGCTTGGCGATATCCTTGGTGGCCTGGGTCATGGAGCCGGACACGTCCATCAGGCAGAACATCACTGCCTTGGAGCTGGGGTTGGGCTGCTTGACCAGCAGGTTGTACTTGAGGTCGAAGGTATCGAGGAAGGGCACACGGTGGATGCGCGCACTCAAACGCTCGATTTCGATCTCTATTTCCTGGATATCGCCGAAGTTGTCTGGTTCTTCGCGCTTTAGTCGCGCCAGTTCTTCCTGCGCCTGACGCAGTTTGGCGCGGCTGCTGCCCGACAGTGCGATGCGCCGGGCATGGGCCGAGCGCAGGGTACGGATGATGTTGATGCGCGACGGGTTGCCTTCGTTGCTGATGCCCGCACGCACGGTCTTGAAGGTGTCGGTACCGGTCAGGTGGCGCTTGACCAGGTTGGGCAGTTCGAGGTCTTCGAACATGAATTCGAGAAACTCTTCCTGGGTGATCTGGAAGACGAATTCGTCCATGCCTTCGCCGGAGTTGCCGGCCTTGCCCTTGCCGCCGCCGCCACCCCCCCCCCTGGGGGCGGGCGATGTGCTCGCCAGCGGTGAATTCCTTGTTGCCCGGGTGCACGACGGTCTGCTTGCCGCCACGCCCGTGGTGCAATACCGGCTCGTCGATATCGCGGCCGGGGATGCTGATCTGCTCGCCATGCTCCATGTCGGTGATGGAGCGACGGCTCACGGCCTCTTCAACGGCCTTCTTGATGTGGTCACGGTAACGCCGCAAAAAGCGCTGGCGGTTGACCGTGCTCTTGTTCTTGCCGTTCAGGCGTCGGTCGATCACATAGCTCATAGGCCCCTCCGGGGAGCTGAATACTCAAGCTTCAAGCCGCAGCCCTGGGCAGGGCTGCGGCTTGCCACTTACAGCTCGATCACTGCGATTTTCTGACCCGCAGGTACCATTCAGAGAGCAGCCGAACCTGTTTGTCCGTGTAGCCGCGTTCGACCATCCGTGTGACGAAGTCGTTGTGTTTTTGCTGGTCCTCCTTGCTTGCCTTGGCGTTGAAGCTGATGACCGGCAGCAGGTCCTCGGTGTTGGAGAACATTTTCTTCTCGATCACCACCCGCAGTTTTTCGTAGCTCAGCCAGGTCGGGTTCTTGCCATTGTTGTTGGCCCGGGCGCGCAGCACGAAGTTGACGATCTCGTTGCGAAAATCCTTCGGATTGCTGATGCCGGCCGGTTTTTCGATTTTCTCCAGTTCCTCGTTGAGGGCAATGCGGTTGAGGATCTCGCCGGTTTCGGGGTCGCGGTACTCCTGGTCCTGAATCCAGAAGTCGGCGTACAGCACATAGCGGTCGAAGATGTTCTGCCCGTATTCGCTGTAGGACTCCAGGTAAGCGGTCTGGATTTCCTTGCCGATGAACTCGATGTAGCGCGGCGCCAGGTATTCCTTGAGGTAGCGCAGGTAGCGTTCGCGTACCTCGGCCGGGAACTGTTCCTGCTCGATCTGCTGTTCCAGCACATACAACAGGTGCACCGGGTTGGCGGCGATCTCGTGCGGGTCGAAGTTGAACACCTTGGACAGGATCTTGAAGGCGAAGCGGGTCGACAGGCCGTTCATGCCCTCGTCGACGCCTGCCGAGTCACGGTACTCCTGGATCGACTTGGCCTTCGGATCGGTGTCCTTGAGGTTCTCGCCGTCGTACACGCGCATCTTCGAGTAGATATTCGAGTTCTCCGGCTCCTTGAGCCGCGACAGCACGGTGAACTGTGCCAGCATCTTCAGGGTGTCGGGCGCGCAGTGGGCCTTGGCCAGCGAGCTGTTGAACAGCAGTTTGTCGTAGATCTTGATCTCGTCGCTGACGCGCAGGCAGTACGGCACCTTGACGATGTAGATCCGGTCGATGAACGCCTCGTTGTTCTTGTTGTTGCGGAAGCTGTGCCATTCCGATTCGTTGGAGTGGGCCAGCAGGATCCCGGAGTAGGGGATCGCACCGAGGCCTTCGGTACTGTTGTAGTTGCCTTCCTGTGTGGCCGTGAGCAGCGGGTGCAGGACCTTGATCGGCGCCTTGAACATCTCGACGAATTCCATCAGGCCCTGGTTGGCCCGGCACAGTGCGCCCGAGTAGCTGTAGGCATCGGCGTCGTTCTGCGGGTATTCCTCGAGCTTGCGGATGTCGACCTTGCCCACCAGCGCGGAGATGTCCTGGTTGTTCTCGTCACCCGGCTCGGTCTTGGCCACGGCGATCTGGTTGAGGATCGAAGGGTAGAGCTTGACCACCTTGAACTGGCTGATGTCGCCGCCGAACTCGGCCAGGCGCTTGGTGGCCCATGGCGACATGATGGTGCTCAGGTAGCGCCGCGGGATGCCGAAGTCTTCCTCGAGGATCGCGCCGTCTTCGGTGGCATTGAACAGCCCCAGCGGGGACTCGAACACCGGCGAGCCCTTGATGGCGTAGAAGGGCACCTTCTCCATCAGTTGTTTGAGTTTTTCGGCCAGGGACGACTTGCCGCCGCCCACCGGGCCGAGCAGGTAGAGGATCTGTTTCTTCTCTTCCAGGCCCTGAGCGGCATGCCGGAAGTAGGAGACGATCTGGTCGATGCATTCTTCCATGCCATGGAAGTCTTCGAACGCCGGGTAACGCCGGATCACCTTGTTGGAGAAGATCCGCGACAGCCGCGAATTGTTCGACGTGTCGACCAGCTCTGGTTCGCCGATAGCCATCAACAGGCGTTCGGCCGCCGAAGCGTAGGCACTACGGTCCTGCTTGCAGAGCTCAAGATACTCCTGCAGCGAGAGCTCTTCCTGGCGGGTGGACTCGAAACGTTGTTGGAAGTGGCTAAAAATACTCATGACGTCACCTCGCTCGATACGTGGAGCCGACGTCGGATCAATCAGTTGATGCTGGCATGCAAGCGGCAACTGCCGACTGCTGTATACCCCCCAGAACACCCTTGAAACGCTACCGATGACCCGCACGCCGGTGTACCGGCTCTCCCCTTTTTGGATGGCCTGGGCTTAAGGATAGTTGGTAATCGGCGAGGTCAAGGGCGGTTGGGCGATTAGTTCGCCACGACCGTTCGTCTGGTCAGGCGCGAGCCCGCGCAGGACGCGGGCTACAGGCGCTGAAAAAAATTATTCGGGAGTACCTTGGGCGATTTCTGCGGGGAAGGTGGCGCGCCACAGCTCGAAGCCGCCGTCGAGGCTGTAGACATCCGAAAAGCCCTGGCTGACCAGGTACGCCGCCGCACTCTGGCTGGAATTGCGTGATAGCAGACCACCACGGTGGGGGCATCAAGGTCGGCAGCGCGGATGAAATCGGCTGCCGACTGGTTGTCCAGGTGCGTGGCGCCGCTGATGTGGCCAGCGGCAAACGTGGGCTGGTCGCGAATATCGACCACGACCGCACCTTGCTCGCGCAAGGCCTGGGCCTGTTCGGGAGGGATACGTTTGAATTCGCTCATGGGGGCGCTTCCTTCAGGATTGATCGGCCATTCTAGCCGGTTGTACGAGGGCAGGTAGCGGGCGAGGAGTGCCCTGTTCGGTGCAGTCGCAGCGATGGTACTGGCCACTGTCGACGTTGAGCAGGGTCATCGCACCACCCCACACGCAGCCGGTGTCCAGGGCGTACACGCCAGGCTCCTTGCATTCGCCTTGCAGCGCGGCCCAGTGCCCGAAGATGATCTTCACATGGCGCGAACGACGGTCCTTGTGCGCAAACCAGGGCTTGTAGCCAGGCAGCGCGGTGTCGGCGCCTTCCTTGCCCTTGAGGTCGAGCTTGCCCTCGGCGGTGCAGAAGCGCATGCGGGTGAAGTAATTGGTGATGACCCGCAGGCGCTCGACCCCCGTCAGGTTCTTGTTCCACTTGTTCGGCTCGTTGCCGTACATGCCATCCAGGTAGGGCTTGAGGCGGTTGTCGTCGCGCAGCACCTGCTCCACTTCGCCAGCCAGCTCCAGCGCCTTGCCCAGGGTCCACTGCGGCGGGATGCCGGCGTGGACCAGGGCGACACTGCGCTGCTCGTCGTAGTGCAGCAACTTTTGCCGGCGTAGCCAGTCGAGCAGCACGTCGGCGTCGGGGGCGTCGAGAATCTCGCGCAGGGTGTCGCTTTTCTTCAGGCGCTCGATGTTATGCCAGGCGGCCAGCAGGTGCAGGTCATGGTTGCCGAGCACACACACCAGCGAGTCGCGCATGGCATACAGAAAACGCAGGGTCTCCAGCGACTCGGGGCCACGGTTGACCAGGTCGCCGACCAGCCACAGGCGGTCGACCGATGGATTGAACCGGACCCGTTCGAGCAGGCACTTGAGCGGCTGCAGGCAACCCTGCAGGTCGCCGACGGCATACACCGCCATCAGTGCAGCGACCCGGGCACGGCGAGGCGAAATGGTTTGATCGGGGCGTCAAAGCGAATGCCGTCCTCGGCAAACATCTGGTAGCTGCCCTGCATGGTCCCGACCTTGGTGCTCAGTACCGCGCCACTGCTGTAGGTGTGGCTGTCGCCGGGTTCGATCAGTGGCTGCTGGCCGATGACGCCAGGGCCGCGGACTTCCTCGACCTGGCCATTGCCATTGGTGATCAGCCAATGCCGTGACATCAGCTTGGCCGGCACCGATCCTGTGTTTTTCACAGTGACGGTGTAGGCGAAAGCGAAGCGGTCATTGTCAGGATCGGATTGTTCGTTGAGAAAGCGGGTCACGACGCTGACGTCGATCTGGTAGCGGGGATCAGACATGCAAGGGGCCTTGGCAACAGACGCGGAATACGGCGATTGCATCAGTCTAGGCCATCGGCGGGGTGCAGGGCCAGTCATGCAGGCATGACTGGCGATAGCAGGGCTTATGCGGCAGGCGCTTGCTCGGCGAGCTTGTCGGCCAGGCGCACGAAGGCGGCCAGGTCCAGTTGCTCGGGGCGCAGGCTGCCGTCGACGCCGGCAGCGGCGATCTCGTCGCTGCTGAGCAGGGCCTTCAGGGTGTTGCGCAGGGTCTTGCGACGCTGGTTGAAGGCTTCGCGCACGATGCGCTCGAGCAGGCGGTGGTCCTTGGCCGGGTGCGGCAAGGTGGCATGCGGGACCAGCCGCACGATCGCCGAGTCGACCTTGGGTGGCGGGTTGAACGCACCCGGGCCGACATTGAACAGGTGCTCCACCCGGCAGTGGTACTGCACCATGATCGACAGGCGGCCCCAGTCACCGCCCCCAGGGCCGGCGGCCAGGCGTTCGACCACTTCCTTCTGCAGCATGAAGTGCATGTCGCGGATCAGCCCGGCATTGGCCAGCAGATGGAAGATCAGCGGGGTGGAGATGTTGTACGGCAGGTTGCCGACCACACGCAGGCTGTTCGGCGCGGCATCCAGGCTGGTGAAGTCGAATTTCAGCGCATCGCCCTGGTGCAGGCGGAAGTTGTCACGGCCGGCGAACTGCTGGTTGAGGATCGGCACCAGGTCCTTGTCCAGCTCTACCACGTCGAGTTGGCCGCCGCTGTTGAGCAGGCCTTTGGTCAGGGCGCCCTGGCCCGGGCCGATTTCCAGCAGGCGGTCGCCCGGCTTGGCACTGATCGAACGCAGGATACGGTCGATCACGCCGGCGTCATGCAGGAAATTCTGGCCAAAGCGCTTGCGCGCCTTGTGTTGGTATTGCTCGGTCATAAATGGGTCTCGGCCATCTGGTAGGCGGTTTCCAGCGCGACCTGCAGGCTGCCGGTATCGATCCTGCCGGTGCCGGCAAGGTCCAGTGCGGTGCCGTGATCGACCGACGTGCGGATGATCGGCAGGCCCAGGGTGACGTTCAAGGCGGCGCCGAAGCCCTTGTACTTGAGCACGGGCAGGCCCTGGTCGTGGTACATCGCCAGCACTGCATCGCAGTGCTCCAGATATTTGGGGGTAAACAGGGTGTCGGCGGGCAACGGGCCGCGCAGGTCCATGCCTTCGCTGCGCAGGCGCGCCAATGTGGGTTCGATGATGTCGAGTTCTTCGGTGCCCAGGTGGCCGCCTTCGCCGGCGTGGGGGTTCAGGCCACACACCAGGATGCGCGGGCTGGCGATGCCGAACTTGGTTTGCAGGTCGGCGTGCAGGATCCGCGTGACCCGCTCCAGGCGCTCTGCGGTAATCGCATCGGCCACCTCGCGCAAGGGCAGGTGAGTGGTCACCAGTGCCACGCGCAGGCCGCGGGTGGCGAGCATCATCACCACTTGCGCGGTGCCGGTCAGTTCGGCAAGAAACTCGGTGTGCCCGGAAAACGCGATACCGCTCTCGTTGATCACGCCCTTGTGCACCGGGGCGGTGATCATCCCGGCAAAATGGCCGTCAAGGCAACCTTGGCCAGCCCGGGTCAGGGTCTGCAGCACAAAGGCGGCGTTGGCCGTGTCCAGTTGCCCGGCCACTACCGGCCTGGCCACTGGCGTATCCCACACATACAGGCTGCCGGCAGGCGCCGGCACGTTCGGTAACGCGTCGTCACTGACCGGCAGCAGGGTGACGGCCACCCCCAGTTGCGCGGCCCGCTCAAGGAGCAGGTCACGGCTGGTGATGGCGATCAGGGGGTGGGGCTGGGCGTACGCGGCGAGCAGCAGGCACAGGTCGGGACCTATGCCGGCCGGTTCGCCGGGTGTCAGGGCGAAGCGCTGGTGGTTCACTGGGCTGCCTGGTCGGCGCCAGGAAGCTTGATTTCAACGTAGGCTTCGTCGCGGATCTGACGCAGCCAGGTTTGCAGCTCTTCGTCGTACTTGCGGTTGCGCAGCACGGTCATGGCTTGTTGTTCGCGGGCCTGTTCGGTGCTGTCGGTGGCGCGGCGACCGAGTACTTCCAGTACGTGCCAGCCGTATTGGGTCTGGAACGGCCTGGACAGCTGCCCTTGCGGGATGCTGGTCATGACTTCACGGAACTCCGGTACCAGTGCATTCGGGTCGACCCAGTTGAGGTCGCCGCCGTTGAGTGCCGAACCCGGGTCTTCGGAGAAGCTCTTCGCCAGCTCGGCGAAGTCTTCGCCTGCGCTGATGCGGTCGTAGAGTTTCTCGGCCAGTTGCTTGGTCGCCGCTTCGCTGCGAATCTCGCTTGGCTTGATCAGGATATGGCGAACGTGCACTTCGTCACGCACCATGGCCTGGCCGCCACGCTTCTCTTGCAGCTTGAGGATGATGAAGCCACCCGGCGTGCGGATAGGCTCGGTCACCTCGCCAACGGCCATGGAGCTGAGCAGGCGGTCGAACGGAGGCGGCAGTTGCGCGGCCTTGCGCCAGCCCATCTCGCCGCCTTCCAGCGCGGTTTCGCTGGCCGAGCGAGCGATAGCCAGCTGGGCGAAGTCGGCACCTTGCTTGAGTTGCTGGTAAATCGCACCCGCCTGCTGGGCCGCGGCCTGGATGGTGGCCGAGTTGGCGCTTTCCGGGGTCGGGATCAGGATGTTGGCCAGGCGAAACTCTTCGGACAGCTGCATCTTGCCCAGGTCCGAGGCGAGGAAGTTCTTCACTTCCTGCTCCGATACCTGGATGCGTTCGGCCACCCGGCGCTGGCGTACACGGCTGATGATCATCTCGCGACGTACCTGCTCGCGGGCATCATCGTAGGACAGGCCGTCGTGGGCCAGGGCCGCGCGGAACTGCTCGATGCTCATGCCGTTGCGCTGGGCAATGGTGCCGATGGCCTGGTTGAGCTCTTCGTCGGTAATGCGGATGCCGGAGCGATCGCCGATCTGCAGTTGCAGGTTCTCGACGATCAGACGCTCCAGTACCTGCTGGTCGAGCACGCCGGCCGGTGGCGTAGCGCCACCGCGCTTGGCGATAGTCTGCTGGACTTCGCGCACGCGCTGGTCCAACTGGCTTTTCATCACCACGTCGTTATCGACGATGGCCACGACGCTGTCCAGGGGTTGCACCGCGGCATGCACCGCGCTGCTCAGCAATACCGCGCCCAGCATCAGCGGGCGCAGACAATCAATAAGCTTGGTCTTCACGTGCACGGTAACCTTGAATGCCTTCGTCGAGGAAACTTTCAACCTTGTTGCCCACTACACCACCGAGGCCTTTCAGCACGATCTGCAGGAAGATCCCATGGTCGCCTTTTTCGTTGGATGGAGCGTTCTGGCTGAACTCGTCGTAATCCATCCAGTAACGGTTGATCAGACGCAGCTTCCAGCAGCAGTTGTCGTATTCGAAACCGCCCATGGCTTCCAGGGTGCGGTTGCGGTTGTAGTCATGCTGCCAGCGTGCGATCGCGGTCCACTGCGGGACGATCGGCCACATGACCGAGAAGTCATGTTGCTGGATCTTGTAGTAGTCCTTGACGTAGTTCGCGTTGCCCGGGGTGCCGTAGTCGCTCTGGCCCACTTGCCACAGACCGGTGCTCTGGTTGTAGCGCACCGCGTCGTTGCGGTAGCGGTAGCCCAGGTTGACGATCTTGTTGACGTTGTCTTCCGGCTGGTAGTTGAACATGGTGCTGCCGGAGCGGGTGCGGTGGGTGTCCGGGTCCCAGTTGAAGTCGGCGTTCAGGCGCCAGTCGCGGTTGAAGCGGAACTGGTATTCGAGCGCGTACGGCGACACGTCCGACTGCGAGTCGGTGCGCGTGCGGTAATTGATGCGCGGCAGCTGGACCTTGCGGTCCTTGAAGTAGTAGGCCTGACCGACGCTCAAGCGCTGACGCTCGAAACCGTTTTCTTCGATCCAGCGGTTGGTGATACCCAGCGACAGCTTGTTCTCGTCACCGATACGGTCCGAGCCGCTGAAGCGGTTTTCACGGAACAGCGAGGAGTAGCTGAACACCGATTCGCTGCTATCGAACACAGGGATGTCGGTCTGATCCTTGTAGGGAACGTTCAGGTAGAACAGGCGTGGCTCGAGGGTCTGGCGATAATTCTTGCCGAACCACTGGGTGTCACGGTCGAAATACAGGCCGCTGTCGACACTGAAGATCGGCACATTTCGGTCTTGAGTGCTGCTGAAGGACTGTCTCGTAGGAGAATTCAAGTTCGCGGGTGAGGCAAGGTAGTTCTTGCCCTGTTGGTCAAGATCCAGCTGATAGTTGGTGTAGACATACGTCAGCGAGGGTTTGACAAAACCATACGATGCTTCCAACGGAAGACTGATGGCCGGCGCGAGGTTGATACGGTCACCGTTGGCGCGAGCCAGGCCCCGCACGCGAGTGTCATAGCGGCGTTCCGACGTGCCGTCCTTGTCCACGAAGTTGCCTGTGCGCAGGTCACGATCGAAACGCACGAACTCAGTGCTGTAGGTGAAGTTCAGGCCGTAGGGTTCGTAAGGCAGCTTGCCCAGGAACGTCACCTGCGGCAGTCGATCATAGGGCGTGATCTTGCTGATGGTCGCCAGCTGATAAGCCTGCAGGTTCAACCGGGCAGTGTAGTCGTCAGCGCGATAGGTCAGCGCACCTTGCTGGTTAACATAGTCGCTGCTCTGGACACCGATCTGATCCGATTCCAGGTCCTGGAAGTAATACGGGTCGCTGATCCTGGTGTAGTCGACCTCGCTCATCAGGCGCTCGTCCAGCCCGCCCTTGTGCTGCCAGTTGACCATGTAGCGCTGGTCCCGGTAGTCGGACTGCAGCTTGCGCTCGTCTTCCTTGTCGTTCAGCCAGGCACCACCGAACTGCCCTTCGCTGGACTCGGTCAGGTAGCGGAACTCGCCTTCCATCAACAGGCCGCGCTTGGCCATGTAGCGTGGGTACAAGGTGGCGTCGTAGTTGGGCGCCAGGTTGAAGTAGTACGGCGTGACCAGCGTGAAGCCGGTGTCGCTGCTGGTGCTGAACGACGGTGGCAGGAAGCCGGACTGGCGACGATCGTCGATCGGGAAGTAGATATACGGTGTGTAGAACACCGGAATATCCTTGACCCGCAGGGTGACGTTGGTCGCGGTGCCGAAGCCGGTGGCCGGGTTCAGCGTGATGTTGTTGCCCTTGAGCTGCCAGGCATTGCTGTTCGGCTCACAGGTGGTGTAGGTACCGTCCTTGAGGCGAATGATCGCATTCTCGGCACGCTTGGCGTACAGCGCGTTACCGCGGATGCGCGACTTGTGCATCACGTATTCGGCGTTGTCGACCTTGGCCTCACCGGTGTCGAGCTGGATGTCGGCGTGATCGCCGACCACCAGCGAACCGTTGTCGCGGATCTTCACGTTGCCGCTCAGCTCGCCACGGTTCTCGGCCTGGTACAGGTTGGCCTCGTCGGCTTCCACCTGCATGCTGCCCTGGCGCATCACGACGTCACCGGCGAGGGTGGCAATCTGCTGCTCCTGCTGGTAGCGCGAGACCTTGGCGCCGATGAACGTCGGGGCTTCGTCCTTGGGCGTGGTGTCGTCCATGCCCGGACGGATCGGCTCGATGTAGGCGCGGCGCAGTACGGGCCGGTTTCGGCGAGCTGGGCTGGGGTCAGTTGCTCGCGCGGCACCCAGTCCAGGTGGCTGTAGTCGGCGCTGCGCGCCTTCAGCCCGCGGCCTTTGGCTTCGGTGACCAACGCCGAGCCCTGGCCAGGCGCTGCGGCACTGCCGTCGGCGCTCTGGGCTGGCGTTTCGGCGGACGAGCTGAGCGCTGCCCCGTCGTGCACTGGGCGCGGTGGCAGTTCAGCAGTACTGGTTTTGGGCTTGCAGTCCCAACCTCCGGCAGCGGAAACTTGGCAGTCGAACTGCTCGGCAGCCACCACGTACGACGTGGCCAGGGGTTGCATCGCCAGCAGACCGCCGGTGACGAGCAACGGGAATTTTTTACGAAACGCGGGGGATTTCAATGCCATCTTATTAGTCCGGGCTTCCTGCGTGCCATCTGCCCGCGTGTGGGGCCGCACGCCTCTCGATGGTCTGAAAAAGATGCTGGATAATAAAGCATGACCCGCTTGACGGCTAGCGCCGTCGGAGACCCTTGTAATGCCCGATCAAGATGTACGCCTGCAAGACCTTAATGTGTGGCTGGCCGAACAGCTGGCAAATCTTTTCCAAAACCAGGGCTGGGGTCCGGTTCCTGCGGGCTGCCTGACCGCCGCCAGCAGTGATGCGAGCTTTCGGCGGTACTTTCGCTGGGCCGCCGACGGTCGCAGTTTTATCGTGATGGACGCACCACCGCCGCAGGAAAACTGCCGGCCTTTTGTCGAAATTGCACAATTGTTGGCCAGCGCCGGGGTCCATGTGCCGGTTGTTCATGCCCAGGACCTGGATCGCGGCTTCCTGCTGCTCAGCGACCTTGGCAGCCACACGTACCTGGATGTGATCACCTCCGAGAACGCCGATGCGCTGTTCGACGACGCCATCGATGCGCTGCTGGCCTTCCAGCAACTGCCGATGCAGGCTCCCTTGCCCAGCTACGACGTGGCTTTGCTGCGCCGCGAGCTGGAGCTGTTTCCTGAATGGTACGCAGGGCGTGAGCTGGGGCTGGCGTTGAACAACGCGCAGCAGGCGATGTGGCAGCGCGTGAGCACCTTGCTGATCGACAGCGCCCTGGCGCAACCCAAGGTGCTGGTGCATCGCGACTATATGCCGCGCAACCTGATGCAGAGCGCGCCCAACCCGGGTGTGCTGGATTTTCAGGATGCGGTGTACGGGCCGGTCAGCTATGACATCACCTGCCTGTTCAAGGATGCTTTCCTCAGTTGGCCTCAGGCGCGGGTGCAGGGCTGGCTCAAGCTTTACTGGCAGCGCGCGCAAGCCAAGGGTGTGCCGGTGCAGGCTGACTTCGAGGACTTCCAGCGGGCCAGCGACCTGATGGGGGTGCAACGTCACCTCAAGGTGATCGGTATTTTCGCGCGCATCTGCCACCGCGACGGCAAACCACGCTACCTGGCCGATGTGCCGCGCTTCTTTGCCTATATAGATGAAGTGATTGCCCGGCGCCCCGAGCTTGCCGAGCTGGACACGCTGATTGAAAGCCTGCAGGCCGCAGGCGGAGCGCGCGCATGAAGGCGATGATCCTGGCCGCCGGCAAGGGCGAGCGCATGCGTCCGCTGACCCTGCACACGCCCAAGCCGCTGGTGCCGGTGGCCGGTGTGCCACTGATCGAGTACCACCTGCGCGCGCTCGCGGCGGCAGGCATCAGCGAGGTGGTGATCAACCATGCCTGGCTGGGGCAGCAGGTCGAGGATCACCTGGGCGATGGTGCGCGCTTTGGCGTGAGCATTCGCTACTCGCCCGAAGGCGAGCCGCTGGAAACCGGTGGTGGCATCTTCAAGGCGCTGCCCCTGCTCGGTGATGGCCCTTTCGTGCTGGTCAACGGCGACATCTGGACCGCCTACGACTTCAGCCAGTTGCCCGCGACGCTCAACGGCCTGGCGCACCTGGTGCTGGTCGACAACCCCGCGCACCACGGCAAGGGGGATTTCCAGTTGCAGGAGGGCCAGGTCGCGGACGCCGATGGCGCCGCGTCGACACTCACCTACAGCGGCATTGCCGTGCTGCACCCGGCACTGTTTGACGGTTGCCAGGCGGGGGCCTTCAAGCTTGCACCGTTGTACCGTGACGCGATGCGCCACGGCCAGGTCAGCGGTGAGCATTTCACCGGTCGCTGGGTCGATGTGGGCACCCTTGAGCGCCTGGCCGAAGCCGAGCGCCTGCTCGCCGAGCGTCGCTGACATGTTGTGGCCAAGCACAGTGATTGGTGCGGGGGCGGGGTTTGTCGTTGCCAGTATTCCAGGGGCGTTACTGGGGGCGTTGCTCGGTCAGGCGATGGATCGCCGTTTGCAATTGCACAGCTGGGCGCACCTGCGCGAGCGACTGGGCGGGCAGGCGGTGCTGCGTGACGATGAGGTGCTGTTCGTGCTGCTGGGGCGTCTGGCCAAGAGTGAAGGCCGGGTGCTGGATGGGCACATCCAGCAGGCGCGCCAGGAGATGCAGCGCCTGGAAATGAGCGAACCGGCTCGCCTGCGCGCGATTGCCGCGTTCAACCGCGGCAAGAATGGCGGCGAACGGCTCAAGACGCACTTGCGCCGCCTCAAGCAGCAGCCGCATGCCGCAGAAGGCCTGTTGCGCGCATGCTGGCGGATGGTCTGGGCCGATGGCAGGGTCGGCCGTCACGAGCGCGAGCTGATCCTGCAGTGGGGCCAACAGCTGGGCTGGTCAACGGCCAAGGTGCAGGCACTGGCCAGCGATTATGAACCCCACAGGGCGGCGCTGGATGCGCAGGTCATCAGCTATCCCGATGCCTTGCGCCTGTTGGGGGTGCAGGTGGAGGCGGAGCCGGCGCAGATCAAGCAGGCCTACCGCCGGCTGCTCAGCCGGCATCACCCGGACAAGCTGGTGGGCAGCGGTGCCAGCCCGGCGCAGGTGCGCGACGCTACCGAGCGCACGCGTGAACTGCACCAGGCCTACTCGGTCATCCGCAAGCGGCGCGGCTTCTAGTCGACCTGCTGTGGGCTCAGCCAGCCGCGGATACGCCGGAACAGCTGTTCCTGCTCGGCGGCCTGGTTGCCGGGCACGGCGGTCAGGGCGACCTGGCGGTAGTGGTTGTCCTTGAGCCGCTTGCTGGCTTGCAGGCGTGCCACGGCGGCCTGTTTGGCCGAGGCCTGGTTGGCGTAATAGAAGTCGGCAGTGGGCAGCTTGAGGCTTGGGGTCAGGCTGTCGAGGCTGTGCTCGACCCGCGCTGGCGTCTGTGCAGCGACCATCACCAGCTTGTGCACCTGGGGTGGCTGGCGTTCGCTGATGTAGCGCGCGGCCCAGTAGGCGCCGCTGCCGTTGCCAAGCAGTACGATGCTGCGTGCGTTCTGTTGCTGTGCATAGGCGACGGCGGCGTCCAGGCGCGCGAAGATGCGTTCGGCGTCGGCCTTGTCGGTGGCGCCTGGGTCGGTGTGGGTGGGCGGTTCGGCGCTGTCGGCGTTTTCGCTTTCTGCCGCGGTTGCCTGGGCAATGTTGGCATTGGCATCGGCCGGCGTATCCTTGGCCGGTGCGCCCTTGACGTCTTTTTCCGGCTGCGGCGGCGCAGCCGCGGTTTCAGTGCGCGCTACCGGGCTGTCGGCCAGCCGGTCCGGCAGGCTCACGCTCAGGCTGGCCCATTGCGCGTCGGGGAACTTGCGCCGCAGTGGCCCGACGGTCCTGGGCCAGTCGGCGGTTTCACCGGCCCCCGGCACGATCACCAGTACGCCTTCGGGGGCGGGGCTGTTGGCGGTTTTCCACAGGGCCAGGAAGCTGTCGCTGCCGGCCTGCAGGGTCTGTTGCTCGTCCTTGGGTATTTGCCGCTCCAGTGCCTGGGCATCTTCCTGGCTGCGTTCGGCCAGTGCCTGACGTTGCACAGGGGCTGCTCCAGCTTGTGTGGGCGCGGCGGGCGCTTCTTCAGCCAGCGCTTGTGCGGTACAAGGTAGTATCAAGGACAGGCATAGCGCTGAAAGCGCCGTGCGTTTGAGTACGAACATTGATCGATCCAGGCCAGAGTGATACCGGCAGCCTAATGGTATTTGTCCGGGACGGCCATGCTCGATGGCGGTCCCTGCATTGACGAGAGTGAAGATGATGCGTTTGCGCTGCCTGTTGCTTATCGGCTGTTTTGCCTGGCCCTTGATGGTGGTTGCGGCACAGGTGCCAGCGCCGGTCGCGGTCCAACTGGACCCTGCCCAGCAACAATGGCTGGAACAGCACCGCAGCCTGCGCGTCGGCTTGGTGCTGCAGGCACCGTTCGCACAGTTTGACCGGCGCCTGCAGCAACTGTCCGGGGTCAACGTCGAGCTGATGAACTGGCTGGGCAGGGCGCTGGGGCTGGACCTGACCTGGCGCAACTTTACCGACCAGGCCGCGTTGGAGCATGCCCTCGCCGGGGGCGAGATCGACCTGGCGCCTGGCCTGACCCAGACCCCGGCGGGCTTGCGTCGCTGGCTGTTCAGCGATCCCTACATGCGTGTGCCGCAACTGGTCGTCGGGCCGCGCAATGGCGCGGTGGCGGTCGACCTCGAGAAGCTGGCCAGCAACGAGCGTGTGGCCGTGCGCATGCCCAGTGCAGTGGCGGACTACCTGCGCGCGACCTACTCCAACCTCAACCTGCAGGGCGTGCCCATGGAGCGCCAGGCGCTGCAACTGCTGCTCAGTGAACAGGTGCGCTATGCCGTGGTGGACGAGGCGCAATTGAGCCGGCTGTCACGCGAGAACGAGTTCAGCGACCTGGTGGTGGTCGGTGACATCGGCCTGCCGCAACTGCTGCGCGTGGGCTCCCGGCGCGACTGGCCGCAGTTGGCCGACATCATCGAGCGCGGCTTGCAGGCGATTCCGGCCAAGGACCTGGAGCAGTTGCACAGCCGCTGGCTGCAGCCCAGGTACCCGCGCCTGAGCGAGTCGCCGGGCTTCTGGCAGAACCTGGCGCTGCTGTTCGCGGCGCTGCTGTTCAGCTGCGTCGCCATCGTGATCTGGCAGCGGCGTCAGCAACAGCAGTTGGAGCAGAGCCTGCTGGCGGCGCGGGAGAACATCGCCAAGCGCCTGGCCCGCGAGGAGGCACTGCGCCTGAGCCAGTTCTCCCTAGATCAGAGCACCGTGGGCATTCTCTGGGTGCATTGGGACAGCCACGTCCGCTATGCCAACCGCGCCGCCGAGAGCATGCTCGGCTACAGCGCAGGTGCGCTGATCGACCGCCCGCTGATCGCCATCGAGCCCAACCTGCACATGGACCGCTGGCTGGACCTGTGGAAACGCGCACGGGCCAGCGATGAAGCGGCGCAGCGGTTCGAGACCCAGTGCCTGCGCGCCGATGGCAGCCTGTTGCCGGTGGATGTGTCGCTGAGCTTCCTGCGCTTTCGCGATGCCGAGTACCTGGTGGTGTTCCTCAATGATGTGACCGAGCGGCGTCGCGCGCTGGCCGCGTTGCGCGAGAGCGAGGCACGCCTGAAGGGCATTGCCGGCAACGTGCCGGGGCTGGTGTTTCGCCTTGAACGCAACCCGGCGGTCGGTGACCTGGAGTTTCCCTATATCAGCGAAGGCAGCGAGGCGCTGGTGGGTTATTCGCCAGCCGAACTGCAGCACCCGGACATGGGCTTGCGTAGCCTGGTGCATGGCGATGACCGCGCCGACTACCACCGTGTGCAGGACCAGGCACTGGCCACCGACCAGGATTGGTCATGGCAGGGCCGCATGCTGACGCGCCAGGGCGAGCAGCGCTGGGCCGACATCAAGGCCAGTACCCGCAGCCTGGGTGATGGCCGCGTGGTGTGGGACGGGGTGGTGTGGGACATCAGCCAGAGCAAGCGCGCCGAGCTCGAGCTGGCGCGCTCCCAAGAGCAGTTGCGCGAGCTGTCGGCGCACCTGGAAAGCGTGCGCGAGGAAGAAAAGGCGCGCATCGCCCGCGAAGTGCATGACGAACTGGGCCAGATGCTCACCGTGCTCAAGCTGGAAACCTCGATGTGCGAACTGGCCTATGCCGGCCTGGACCCGGGCCTGAACGAGCGCCTGGGCAGCATGAAGCGGCTGATCGCGCAGTTGTTCCAGCTGGTGCGCGATGTGGCCACCGCGTTGCGCCCGCCGATTCTGGATGCCGGCATCGCTTCGGCCATCGAATGGCAGGCTCGACGTTTCGAGGCGCGCACGCAGATCCCGTGCCTGGTACAGGTGCCTGACAACCTGCCGCCCTTGAGCGACGCCAAGGCCACCAGCCTGTTCCGCATTCTGCAGGAGGCGCTGACCAACGTCATGCGCCATGCCCAGGCGCATACCGTAGAGATCACCCTGAGCCTGGACGGCGCCATGCTGTGCCTGATCATCAGCGACGATGGCGTGGGTTTCGTGCAGAGTGACCAGCGGCCCACCTCGTTTGGCCTGGTGGGCATGCGCGAACGGGTGCTGATGCTGGGTGGCACCATGTGCCTGGACAGCGAGCCGGGCGAGGGCACCAGTTTGAGCGTACGTATCCCCCTGAACAACGACAGGAGCTGACAGTGATTCGAGTATTGGTTGCCGAAGACCACACCATCGTGCGCGAAGGCATCAAGCAGTTGATCGGCCTGGCCAAGGACATGCAGGTGGTGGGCGAGGCCGGCAATGGCGAGCAGTTGCTTGAAGCCTTGCGCCACAACGAATGCGAGGTGGTGTTGCTGGACATCTCGATGCCCGGGGTGAACGGGTTGGAGGCCATTCCGCGGATTCGTGCCTTGAGCGCACCGCCGGCGATCCTGGTGCTGTCGATGCATGACGAGGCGCAGATGGCGGCGCGGGCGCTGAAGATCGGCGCGGCGGGCTATGCCACCAAGGACAGCGACCCGGCGCTGCTGCTGACGGCGATTCGCCGGGTGGCCGGTGGCGGGCGCTACATCGACCCCGACCTGGCGGACCGCATGGTGTTCGAAGTCGGCCTGACCGATTCGCGGCCGTTGCATTCGTTGCTGTCGGAGCGCGAGTTCTCGGTGTTCGAGCGCCTGGCGCAGGGCGCCAACGTCAATGACATCGCCCAGCAACTGGCGTTGAGCAACAAGACCATCAGTACGCACAAGGCGCGCCTGATGCAGAAGCTGAATGTGAACTCGCTGGCAGAGCTGGTGAAGTATGCGATGGAGCACAAGCTGGTCTGAGTGTTCCAGAAGCGACACCGTGTTGATGCCTTCGCTGGCAAGCCAG
>NZ_JAAHBU010000171.1 GCF_010671725.1 Pseudomonas brassicae
GCTGGCTTGCCAGCGAAGGAAGGCGCCAGCCTTCCAGCTTCGGGCTACCGCCCGTTGCGCCGCTCTGCCCGCGCGACCCGCTGCACTTCCTGACGCACTTCTTCGAGCACCTCCTGCACATACAGAATGTGCCGGCTGGATACCTCCCGCGCATCGTGCGCACGCCCCTCGACAATCGCCAGGTACAGGTCTCGGTGCTGGGCAATCAGCATGTCGCGGGTTTCGCTGCGCTGCTTGTACATGCCGCCGATGTTGGTCACCACGTTGCGCTTGAGCAGGTCGAACAACCCTCGGATGGTGTGCAGCAACACCGCGTTATGGCTGGCCTCGGCAATCGCCAGGTGAAACGAGGCATCCGCCGCGCCCTCTTCGGCACGGCTGACTTCATCGACGCGCGTATAGCAGTCCTGCAAGGTATCGAACGCCGCCTTCAGCCGCGCCCGGTCCACGTCGGTGGCGCGCATCGCCGCGTAATAGGCGCATGACGCTTCCAGCGTGTGGCGAAACTCCAGCAGATCGCGCTCGACTTCGGGGTTGTTCTCCAGCAGTTGCAGCAACGGATCGCTGAAGGTCGACCCCATCGATTCGGCCACATAGTTGCCACCGCCCTGACGGCTGACCAGCATGCCCTTGGCCACCAGCTTCTGGATCGCCTCGCGCAGCGCGGGCGCGACACGCCGAACTGCTCGGCCAGCTGACGCTCGGCCGGCAACCGCGCACCGGCGGTCAAGGTGCCCTCAAGAATCATCCCTTCCAGGCGCTCGACGATATCGTCGGACAAACGGCGCTGGCGGACCTGGTTGAAAACCATCACATGCTCTCCACAATCCCGAGTACGTTCGGGGCCGTCTATTTTGGCCTATCCGCGCCCGCGCCACACCCATCAGTTGGCAATTTTCACAGCCACTCAGCAGCCCTTTCCCACACCCTTCGACGAAAGTTTTAGCGAGGCAAATTGACACACCTGCCACGAGGCTTTTAACCTAGCGCCTCGACATTGTAAATTGGTATGACCAATTAACCAATGCATTGCATGACCAACAACAATTAGGGGCCACCCCATATGCAAACCTGGCAACAACTCTATAGCCCGCTCGGTAGTCTCGGCCTGTCCGCCCTCGCGGCAGTCATCCCAATCGTGTTCTTCTTCCTGGCGCTGGCCGTGTTTCGCCTCAAGGGGCATGTGGCAGGCAGCATCACGCTAGGCCTGTCGATCCTGGTGGCCATCTTCGCGTTCCAGATGCCTGCCGACATGGCCTTCGCCGCCGCCGGCTACGGTTTTGCCTATGGCCTGTGGCCTATCGCCTGGATCATCGTGGCGGCGGTGTTCCTGTACAAGCTGACAGTCAAGAGCGGCCAGTTCGAAGTGATCCGCAGCTCCGTGCTGTCGATCACCGATGACCAGCGCCTGCAGGTGCTGCTGATCGGCTTCTGCTTCGGTGCCTTCCTCGAAGGCGCGGCCGGTTTCGGCGCCCCCGGTGGCCATCACCGCGGCACTGCTGGTGGGCCTGGGCTTCAACCCCCTGTACGCCGCCGGCCTGTGCCTGATCGCCAACACCGCACCGGTGGCGTTTGGCGCGCTGGGCATCCCGATCATCGTGGCCGGCCAGGTCACCGGCATCGACGCCTTCAAGATCGGCGCCATGACCGGTCGCCAGTTGCCATTGCTGTCGCTGTTCGTACCGTTCTGGCTGGTGTTCATGATGGACGGCCTGCGCGGCGTCAAAGAGACCTGGCCTGCAGCCCTGGTGGCCGGCCTGAGCTTCGCCGTGACCCAGTACTTCACCTCCAACTTCATTGGCCCGGAACTGCCAGACATCACTTCGGCCCTGGCCAGCCTGATTTCCCTGACCCTGTTCCTCAAGGTCTGGCAGCCCAAGCGTTCGATGACCATGGCCACTGCCAGCGTCGGCGCGGCGGTAGTCACCGGCGGTGGCAGCCAACCGTCGCCGTACAGCTTCGGCGAAATTTTCAAGGCATGGTCGCCGTTCCTGATCCTGACCGTGCTGGTCACCCTCTGGACCCTCAAGCCGTTCAAGGCAGCCTTTGCCGCTGGCGGCTCGATGTACGGCTGGGTGTTCAACTTCGCCATTCCGCACCTGGACCAGTTGGTGATCAAGACCGCACCGATCGTCGCCAACGCGACCGCCATGCCGGCAGTGTTCAAGCTCGACCCGATCTCGGCTACCGGTACTGCGATCTTCTTCTCTGCACTGATCTCCATGCTGGTGCTCAAGATCAACCTGAAGACCGGCCTGACCACGCTGAAGGAAACCTTCGTCGAGTTGCGCTGGCCGATCCTGTCGATCGGCATGGTGCTGGCGTTCGCCTTTGTCACCAACTACTCGGGCATGTCCTCGACCATGGCCCTGGTACTGGCCGGCACCGGCGCTGCGTTCCCGTTCTTCTCGCCGTTCCTGGGTTGGCTGGGCGTGTTCCTGACCGGCTCCGACACTTCGTCCAACGCCCTGTTCAGCTCGCTGCAGGCCACCACCGCACACCAGATCGGGGTCAACGACACCCTGCTGGTAGCCGCCAACACCAGCGGCGGCGTAACCGGCAAGATGATCTCGCCGCAATCGATCGCCGTGGCCTGTGCGGCCACCGGCCTGGTCGGCAAGGAATCGGACCTGTTCCGCTTCACCCTCAAGCACAGCCTGTTCTTCGCCACCATCGTCGGCCTGATCACGCTGGTTCAGGCCTACTGGCTGACCGGCATGCTGGTTCACTAAAGTGACAGAGGCCGGGTGTGTTTCGACGCCCCCGGCCACCGCCTTTTTCAACCAACGCTGCGAGATCACATGATCATTTCTGCCTCTACCGACTATCGCGCCGCGGCCCAACGCAAGCTGCCGCCCTTCCTGTTCCACTATGCCGATGGCGGCGCCTACGCCGAATACACGCTGCGCCACAACGTCGAGGACCTGGCCAGCATCGCACTGCGCCAGCGCGTGCTGAAGAACATGTCCGAGCTGAGCCTCGAGACCCAGCTGTTCAACGAAACCCTGAGCATGCCTGTGGCGCTGGCACCGGTCGGCCTGACCGGTATGTACGCCCGTCGCGGTGAAGTGCAGGCGGCGCGTGCCGCTGCCGCCAAAGGCATTCCATTCACGATGTCGACCGTCTCGGTGTGCCCGATCGAAGAAGTGGCCCCGGCCATCGGCCGGCCGATGTGGTTCCAGCTCTACGTGCTCAAGGACCGCGGGTTCATGCGCAACGCGCTGGAGCGCGCCAAGGCCGCCGGCGTCACGACCCTGGTGTTCACCGTGGACATGCCTGTACCGGGGGCACGCTACCGTGATGCGCACTCGGGCATGAGCGGCCCGAATGCGCCGCTGCGCCGCATGTGGCAGGCCATGACGCATCCGCAGTGGGCGTGGGACGTGGGCCTGCTGGGCAAGCCGCATGACCTGGGCAACATCTCCCAGTACCGCGGCAGCCCCACCGGCCTGGCCGACTACATCGGCTGGCTGGGTGCCAACTTCGACCCGTCGATTTCCTGGAAAGACCTGGAGTGGATCCGCGAGTTCTGGGATGGCCCGATGGTGATCAAGGGCATCCTTGACCCGCAGGATGCCCGGGACGCCGTGAAGTTCGGTGCCGACGGCATCGTCGTGTCCAACCACGGTGGCCGCCAGCTCGACGGCGTGCTGTCCAGCGCACGTGCGTTGCCGGCCATCGCCGATGCGGTCAAGGGCGACCTGAAGATCCTTGCCGACTCCGGTATTCGCAGCGGCCTGGACGTGGTGCGCATGATCGCCCTGGGTGCCGACACCGTGCTGATCGGCCGTGCGTTCCTCTATGCCCTGGCCACTGCAGGCGAGGCCGGCGTGAAGAACCTGCTCGACCTGTTCGAAAAAGAAATGCGCGTGGCCATGGTGCTCACCGGCGCCAAGTCGATCAGCGAGATCACCCGCGACTCGCTGGTACGCGAACTGGGCGCCTGATTGCCGCGCCTACCCATCACCGCCTGATTGACCGGGGCACGCGGCGCACCAGACGCCACGGCCCCGCGAGGAGATTGCATGAGCCTGCCCACCGCGTTCCTCGACTCGGTGCAACACCTGATTCCCCGCGAGCGTCGCTTCGACGACCCAACCTCGACCCTGGCCTTTGGTACCGACGCCAGCTTCTACCGACTGATCCCCAAGCTGGTGGTGCGGGTCGAAAGCGAGGACGAAGTGGTGGGCCTGCTGCAACTGGCCCAGCGTGACCGTGTACCGGTCACCTTTCGCGCCGCCGGCACCAGCCTGTCGGGCCAGGCCATCAGTGACTCGGTGCTGATCGTGCTGGGCGACAACTGGAATGCCCGCGAGATACGTGATCACGGCCAGCAGATCCGCCTGCAGCCAGGGGTGATCGGCGCCCAGGCCAACGCCTGGCTGGCACCGTTCGGGCGCAAGATCGGTCCCGACCCGGCCTCGATCAACGCCTGCAAGATCGGCGGCATCGTGGCCAACAATGCCAGTGGCATGTGCTGTGGCACCGCACAGAACACCTATCACACCCTGGCCGGCCTGCGCCTGGTGCTGGCCGATGGCACGCGCCTGGACAGCGAAGACCCGGCCAGTGTCGCGGCCTTCGAAAACAGTCACGCCAGCTTGCTCGAGGCCCTCGCACAGCTGGGCCGCGAGACCCGCGCCAACACCGAGCTGGCGGCAAAGATCCGCCACAAGTACCGGCTCAAGAACACCACCGGGCTGTCGCTCAATGCGCTGGTCGACTACGACCAGCCGCTGGATATCCTCAACCATTTGCTGGTCGGCTCCGAAGGCACGCTGGGGTTCATCAGCGCGGTCACCTACGACACAGTGATCGATCACCCGAACAAGGCCTCGGCGCTGATCGTGTTCCCGGATGTGGAAACCTGCTGCACCGCCGTTACCGTACTCAAGCGCCAGCCGGTCTCGGCAGTCGAGTTGCTTGACCGGCGCAGCCTGCGCTCGGTGCAGGACAAGCCCGGCATGCCGGCGTCGTCCAGCAACTGTCCGAAGGCGCCTGCGCGCTGCTGATCGAGTCACGTGCAGCCACCCAGGCCCTGCTGCATGAGCAGCTGGAGCTGATCATGGCTTCGCTGGCCCGCTTCCCGGTAGAGAAACAGGTCGACTTCACCGAGGACGCCAAGGAAAACGCCAAGCTCTGGGCCATCCGCAAAGACACCTTCCCGGCCGTCGGCGCCGTGCGCAAGACCGGCACCACGGTGATCATCGAAGACGTGACCTTCCCGGTCGAACAACTGGCGATTGGCGTCAATCGCCTGATCGCGCTGTTCGACAAGCACCGCTATGACGAGGCGATCCTGTTCGGCCATGCGCTGGAGGGCAACCTGCACTTCGTCTTCACCCAGGGTTTCAACAGCCCCGAGGAAGTGGCGCGCTACCAGGCCTTCATGGACGACGTGGCGCAGCTTGTCGCTGTCGAGTTCGGCGGTTCGCTCAAGGCCGAACACGGTACGGGGCGCAACATGGCGCCCTTCGTCGAGCTGGAGTGGGGCCAGGAGGCCTACCAGCTGATGTGGACGCTCAAGCGCCTGCTCGATCCCAACGGCATCCTCAACCCGGACGTGGTGCTCAGCGCAGACCCGCAGATCCACCTGAAGAACCTCAAGCCGCTGCCGGCCGCCGACGAGATCGTCGACAAGTGCATCGAATGCGGCTTCTGCGAACCGGTGTGCCCGTCCAAGGGGCTTACCCTCAGCCCGCGCCAGCGCATCGTGATGTGGCGTGACATCCAGGCGAAGAAGCGTGCCGGCATCGACACCACCGAACTGGAGCGCGATTACCAGTACCAGGGCATCGATACCTGCGCCGCCACCGGGTTGTGCGCCCAGCGCTGCCCGGTGGGCATCAACACCGGCGAACTGGTGAAGAAGCTGCGTGCCCAGGCCGCCAGCCATGTAAAGACCGCCGACTGGCTGGCGGACAATTTCCACACTGCCCTGCGCGGTGCACGCTTCACCCTTCGCCTCGCCAATGGTGCCCGTCGCCTGCTTGGCGCACCGCGCCTTGGGCGCCTCAGCGCCACCTTGAGCAAGGCCAGCCAGGGGCGCCTGCCTCGCTGGACAGCGGCAATGCCTCAACCACTGCAGGCAGTACAGTTCAGCCCGGCCAGCAACGATGCACGGCCGCGCGTGGTGTACCTGGCGGCCTGCGTCTCACGCGTGATGGGCCCGGCCGCAGCTGATCGCGAACAGACCTCGTTGCTGGACAAGACCCGGGGCCTGCTGGAAAAAGCCGGCTACCAGGTGGTGTTCCCCGACAATCAGGACAGCCTGTGCTGCGGGCAGCCCTTCGCCTCCAAGGGCTATGCCGAACAGGCCGAGCACAAACGCCAGGAACTGATCGGTGCGTTGTTGCATGCCAGCCGCGGCGGGCTCGATCCGATCTACTGCGACACCAGCCCGTGCACCCTGCGCCTGGTGCAAGACCTCAAAGACTCGCGCCTGGATCTCTACGATCCGGTGCGTTTCATCCGCACGCACCTGGTGGACAAGCTGGAGTTCACCCCGCAGGACGCACCGATTGCGGTACACGTCACCTGCAGCACCCAGCACCTGGGCGAGAGCCAGGCCTTGATCGACCTGGCCCGGCGCTGCAGCAAGGCGGTGGTGATACCGGAAGGCATCCACTGTTGCGGGTTCGCCGGCGACAAGGGCTTCACCACCCCCGAGCTGAATGCGCATTCGCTACGCAGCCTCAAGGACGCCGTGCAGTATTGCAGCGAAGGGATCTCCACCAGCCGCACCTGCGAGATTGGCCTGAGCGAGCACGGCGGGATCGACTACCACGGCCTGGTGTACCTGGTAGACCGGGTGACCAGGGCCAGGGCCCTCTGAGGCCACTGCGCCGGCCGCGCCGATGCAGCGGCCAGCTGCCACAACATCCATCTGAACCCCTGGCACCGGGCACAGTCCATGAGATTAGGCCCCTTATCCTGAGGCCTTCCCAGCCAAGGAGACTCACATGAAGCGTACTGCGATTACCGGACTGTTGCTCAGCGCCGCACTGCTTGCCTCGCCTGTGTTTGCGGCCGAGGACCTGTGTGCGAGCAACCTGCAGAAGATTGACGACAACAGGGTCAGCAACGGCTCCAATGCCGAAGGCATGGACGATGCCGTGAGCAAAAGCGTGCAGGAAGCCAAGATGGCCCAGGCTGCGGGCGACAAAGAGAAGTGCATTGCTATCACCAGCAAGGTCCTGGTTGATCAGGACAAGTCCACCAAGGGTGACAGCGGCGCCAGCGGCTCCTGAGCCTGATCGGCGGGCGACCGGGCCAGTAGTCGACGTCGCCCGACCGATGGCGTATACTCCGTCTTACGCACTCGAAAGGGTGCTAGCGCTAGAGCAGTAAAAAATGGGGCCGATTAGGATTCGACGCCGGTGATGAAACTCTAGGTGCATGCCGAGTTGGTAACAGAACTCGTAAATCCACTGTTGCAACTTTCTATAGTTGCCAATGACGAAAACTACGAGGGTTACGCTCTCGCTGCGTAAGCAGCCGAGCCCGCTCTCCTGGTAGCTTCGGCTCCAGCAATCACTAGGGGATGCCTGTAAACCCGAAGTGATTGTCATACAGAACAGGATCGCCGTGCAGTACGTTGTGGACGAAGCGGCTAAAACTTACACAACTCGTCCAAAGCACCCTGCCCGTCGGGCGGCTGCGGATTAACTCAATAGACACGGCTAAGCATGTAGTACCGACAGCGGAGTACTGGCGGACGGGGGTTCAAATCCCCCCGGTTCCACCAAACATAAGTTTCCACATGCTCCTACATGACTGGAAACGCCTCAAGAAGCCCGCCCTGTGCGGGCTTTCTTGTTTCTGTATGCCTACCAGTGCTCCCACACATTCTTGCCCTTCGTGTATCCCCGTGTGTATCCTTGCAAGAAATTTGAACCGGAGGGATACAAGGATGAAGCGCGAGCACATCAAGCGCGCCCATTAGCCGATACGGTGCTCGCCAGCCTGGAGCCTGAAGAGAAGGAATATCGTGAGCCTGACGGTGACAACCTCTACTTCCGGGTGAAGCCGAATGGTACGAAGTCGTGGCAGTTACGCTACAAAACCGCAAAGGGCACTTGGTCATTCATGGGGATCGGCGGTTACGGTAGTGGCACCCATCAGTTGACCGGAGAGCAAGCGCGGCGCAAGGCACGCGAGTTACGCGAAGACACGGCCAAGGGCGGCAACCTGATGACGACCAAGCTCGCCAGGAAAGCAGCAGACCTTGAAACGGCGAACAACACGTTCGAGCATCTGGCGCGAGAGTGGCACACACTCAAGCGCAAGACGTGGTCGGACGGAACTGCCACACGCACCATCGGGGCTCTGGAAAAGCATGTTTTTCCGATATTCGGGAAACGTCCTTACAGCGACATTTTGCCGAAGGAGTGGATGGACTTTCTGCTCCGCATGGAACAGACAGGCATTGTCGAACAGACAAGCCGTGTGCGCGGCATGTGCAGAGAAGTGTATGACCTTGCTCGTGTCACTGGTCGAGCCACCCACAACCCTCTCGAAGGCCTGAGTAAATACCTGCTGAACAAGCCCATCGAAAACTATGCTCATGTACCTGTCGAAGAGCTGCCGGCGCTGCTGCGTGCAATGCGCTCTTATCCCCACGCCACTGACGTGCGTATCGGCTTGCAACTCCTCCCCATGCTGGCATGCCGAACCTCAGAGCTACGCGAGGCTTCGTGGGCTGAGTTCGATCTGAAGGCTGGGCTCTGGCTGATACCTGGCGAGCGAATGAAGCGTCGCCGCGAACACCTGGTCCCCCTTCCCCGCCAGGCAATCGAGCTATTGAAAGAACTGCATCAGATAACTGGCCGCTATTCGCTGCTGTTCCCTGGTCGCGGCAATGCGTCCAAGCCGCGAAGCAACACCGTATTCCTTATGGCCCTTCGGCGCTTGGGCTATGAAGGTCGCCAAACCGGCCACGGATTCCGCCATCTTGCAAGCACTATCCTGAACGAACAGGGCTTTGATTCACAGCATGTCGAAGCCCAGCTATCTCACGTCAAGGAAGGTGTGCGAGGGGTGTATGACAAGAGCACCTACCTGGAACAGCGCAGGGTCATGATGCAGTGGTATGCCGACCATCTGGACAAGCTAGCGGCAGGAAACGTCGTAGAACTCAAGCGAGCATAGGAGGAGTAGCGTGGCGGGATCAGTTCTATACAAAGACGGGCGACACTGGTCCCGACACTCAGTGAGTGAGATCAAGGCCAATACCAACGCAAGGCTGATACGCAGCCTGCATCTACTGACGGGCTATCGGGTCAGAGAAAGTAACTTGACGGAGCTGTTGCGAGCAGTCGCATGGGCTGGTCATCACCACCGCAACGCTACCCGCTGCGTGTTACCCACTAAGCCAGATTCCGTCCGACAGTTAAAAGCCATGCTAAAACTCAGAGGGTCTGAGTTGGAGAAGGCAATTGAGGACTGCGACAGAACCACTAGAAACGCCATTGCCGAGGCCGAGAACTCCCTCCCTATAATCACATGGGTCAACACACACAGCGAAATTGACGGGCTAGTCAGACAGGCTCTATCACCGGAGAGCATCCACGATTCGATAAGCCTGGCCCTCTCAAATGTTGAATCACGGACAAGTCCGCGTGGACCGAAAGAAAAGCCGTACCAGCTTGGATTGATATACGCCTGTCTAAAGGTTTGGCAGGAGCACTTCCCAACCAAGGTCCCTGGATGTCTTGATTTCTGCCGAGCAGTTTTCGACGCGGCCGGCATATCTTTGGGGGACAAGAGCCTCGAAGCACTGTTGACGAAGGCACGAAAAGGTCGAATTAAGTAGGGTGCGCGTTTGATGCCTTTGTAGCGAAATAGCGACCTACAAATGCATACGGAAGCACTCATGATGAAAACACCCACTAAAGCTCTGATCCGACAGTCGGCCCTCTGCGACTTGCTTGATCTGTCCCGCTCCGGCCTGGACAAGCTTCGCAAAAAAGATCCGACCTTCCCCAAATCGCTCAAAGATGGCGAGTCGCGCCAAGCCGCGGCCTACTATGTCATGGCTGAAATCGAAGCATGGATTCAGTCGCGGGTTGATGCCAGGGACGCCGGTTAGAACTAGTTCTGCATCCCACATCGTTCAACGGGCTTCGCCAAGACCGTCGCTGTCCGACCCAAAGTTGACGGTCGCGGAAGGATTTCATAGATGGAAACTGGCAAAGCAAGACACGGATGAGCCTTTGGAGGCCGCGATGAACGAAGCACGTGCGGTGGTATATGGAAGGATGCCAGCCGGATAACGTCATGACAGCAAACGAAGATTTGATTACTTGGAACACGCGCTGGCGCCTTACTGGCAGGGTTGTGTCTTGCAGGACATGCCATTCCCAGCAGCCTGAGACTCACCGAGGAGAGGCTTTTGAGCATCTTCCGGGGTCCCGCTACATGCGCTTATGCAGTCCAGACCAGCTTCGCGTAGAAGAGCGTGACGGCAAGGTGTCGTTCACTATTATTTGGCCGCCTAGCAGCGGCACGGAACCGTACCTCTCGGTGGAGGCATGTTTTGCTTTCGTGATTGAACTCGGTCGCAGAGGCACGGGGAAACATGTGGTGCCGCTGACAATGAACCTACGACGCCCAGAACCAAGCCTGCCAACCCACACTCATTATTTCGACTGCTCCATTCGCTATGGCGCAGCGCGTGACCAACTGACACTGAGCGCCACCGATTTGAGCCTGTCGTTTCGTGAACATAACCCATTGAAATTACTTGCTTTATACATGGATTTGAAAACCGTCTACTGTAACAGGTCCATGAGTTCGAATCCCATCGCCTCCGCCATATTTGGTACCGACAAAGCCCTGATTATTCAGGGCTTTGTCGTTTCTGGCATTCAGGAAATTGGCACCTCTCTTTATGGATCGTTTCCGCATCTTTTCGGTCATTTCCACAACCCTGCTCTTCTGACACCGCTGCGTCCCCCCTTAAGTTTGGTTAACTACATCTCGAAGCACACACGATGTAGCTGTCTTCGATACTCGACTTCGCCCAGAGGCGTACACTCGATTGTAGAAATGTGGCGGATAGCTGCAAAACCGCCTACGCTTATAGAAAGATTCCTCGAGCGCCTTGCTCAGTTGGTGGTATAGAGCCGAGAAATCTGACTTCCTTTGACCGTCCGCTTATCACACACCCGGACCTACCCCAACTAGCCCCTGAATCCGGTCCACGCGACCAGCAGTGCGGCGCAACGGGTAAAAGCTGAATCCAATCCCCCCACCTGTCGTTCACAAGCGACCGATGCCGCAGCGCCTCTGGAAACGGGGGCGCTGTTCACGTTCTGCCCATTGAGGACAATCAGTATGTATCGGCCAAGCACGATTCCTTATCAGCAGCATCGAGGGTTCAGCCGAACCTTTACTCAGGGGCATTTGAGCCTTGGATTGTTCTTTCCCATGGAGGCTTTCGACGGGGACACTCCGAGCATGCTCAACCAGGTCACTCTGGCTAAACAAGCCGAAGCGTTGGGCTTCTGCGCGCTCTGGTTTCGCGACGTGCCGCTTCGCGACCCTGGCTTCGGCGATGTCGGCCAAGTCTTCGATCCTTGGGTTTACCTGGGCTATATGGCTGCCCATACCTCGGAGATTGCGCTTGGCACCGCCTCCATCGCCATCCCGCTGCACCATCCCCTGCACACGGCTAAGGCGTCAGCCAGCGTCGATCAGTTGAGCACAGGTCGCTTGATTCTGGGGGTTGCTTCGGGAGATCGGCCGGTGGAGTTTTCGGCGTTTGGCGTCGATCCCGAAGGCCGTGGAGAGATCTTTCGAGAGCACTACGAGGTGATTCGGCGAGCCCACAGCACAAGTTTTGAGCCCATCCACTGGAGCTCTGGTGAAATGCGCGGCGCAGACCTGATTCCGAAACCCACCACCCAATTCATTCCAATGCTCGTGACCGGCAACAGTCGCCAGTCACTGGATTGGATCGCGCGTGAGAGCACCGGATGGATCAACTATCCACGCATACCGAACATGCAGCGGCTGGTCGTGGAAGATTGGCGGCTGGAGGTCACCAAGCAATGTGGTTCCGTGTATAAGCCCTTCACCCAGTCGCTGTACATCGACCTAGATGAGAACTCGTCCACGCCACCCACGCGCATTCATTTGGGATTCAGACTTGGACGCTACCATCTGCGGTTTCTGCTGGAGTCGCTTGAGGAAATCGGCGTCGATCACGTCATCCTCAATCTCAAGTACGGCAAGCGCCCTGCGGCGGAGGTTATTGAGGAGCTAGGTACGCACATCGTTGCGCAATTCGGAGTGCAGCCGCGTCCGGCAGCGCATTGATACGCCAGCCACGTCAACGCCCGAAGGTTGCTCACCGAGCATCCTGCACCGCACGGTCCGGCGGATCAATGCGCTCAATATTTCCCAATACCAACGCTCGTCCGGCAAACAGACCGCCCGCCGTTTCCAGGGCAAAACGTTCGGCATCGCGTTTGCGCACTTCGTCGATCACCGCATCGGCTTCGCGCTCCGACGCTCCTAGCGTCACCACGCCTGGCGGCCGAGCAAAAGAGCGGCCTCAAAGGTTTCCCGCACAATATGGTCGGCGTCGTGCTTGACCAGTTCCAGCGCATGTTCGCGATCAAAAGCACGCACTACCAATTTCACCTGCGGGCAATAGTGCCGCGTACTTTCGACAATGCGTGTCGCCGCTTTTTTATCATCCACACAAACAATGATCGCGCGGGCGTGCTGGGCGCCGGCCGCCTGCAATATTTCATGGCGGGCGCCATCGCCGTAATAGACCTTGAAACCATAAGGTGTCACGGCGCGGATCACCTCCGGATCTATATCAATGATGGAAATTTTCGCCCCCTGAGCCAGCGGCACCTGGCAGGCTATCTGCCCTACCCGGCCGAAACCGATGATAAGTACATTGCCTTGCAGATTCTGTACAGCTTCCACGCCTTCCATGGAAATAGTCAGCGCGCGAGCAAACCGTTTGTAGAGCAACAAGTTCACCGGAGTAAACGCCATCGAAAGTACCACAATAGCCGTCATATTGGCGTTGACTTCAGCACTGATCACCCCGAGCTTGAGCGCTTCGGCAAACAGCACAAAAGCAAATTCGCCGCCCTGCGCCATCAGAACGGCTCGGTCCATCGCATCGCCGTGACCACTTTTCGCCAGGCGCGCGACCCCATAAATACATAGCGCCTTGACCAGCATCAGCGACAGCACACCAGCAATGATGAGCCTCCATCCGTTGGCTACTGCCGACAGATCCAGCGACATGCCTACGCCGAGGAAAAACAATCCCAATAGCAAGCCGCGAAACGGCTCTATGTCAGCTTCCAACTGGTGGCGGAATGTGGACTCCGACAGCAGCACACCGGCCACAAAAGCCCCCATCGCCATTGAAAGACCGCCGAGTTCCATCAGCAGCGCCGCTCCCAACACCACCAGCAGCGCGGCGGCAGTCATGACTTCGCGTGCTTTAGTATGGGCCAATACTCGAAACAGGGGATCGAGCAGCCATAGTCCAATGACCAGCAATGCCCCCAGAGACAGCGCTGCGGTACCGATCCGTTGCCAAAGGGGGGACATGGGTTCGTGCACCAACTCAGTGGGCGCCAGAAATGCGACCACCGCCAGTAACGGGGCTATCATCAGATCTTCAAACAGCAAAATGGAAACGATGCGTTGCCCCCGTGGTGTGGAGATGTCACCGCGCTCCGAGAGGACTTGCATAATGATGGCCGTGGATGAGAGTACAAACCCCGCCGCGCTCACAAATGACACCTGCCATGAGAAACCAAAGGCCATGCCGACAAAGGTGAGCAGGAAAGCGCAGACCACCACTTGGAGGCTGCCCAACCCAAAGATCTGCCTACGCAGCTCCCAAAGGTGCGAGGGCTTCATCTCCAGTCCAATGACAAAAAGAAACATCGCCACGCCCAGCTCAGCCACATCAACGATGGTGTGGGGATCATTGATCAGTTGCAGTCCGAAGGGACCAATTATCAGTCCCGCCGCCAGATAACCGACCACTGAGCCTAGCCCGATGCGTTTGAGCAAAGGCACTGCCACCACGGCGGCGGCGAGCAAAATCACGACACTCAGCAATTGTCCTGCATTGCCTTCAGCGACCATGGCATTGACCCTCATCCCACATCAGGACCGGTAATGCGTCCACGGCCAGGCGTGTTGAGCAGAGCTTGGGGCTGAAGCGTTCAGTTCCCCAAACGCATCTGCACCCAGCAAGAGATCCAAAGCGCTCACCAAGAACGCTCTAGGACAGAAGTGGCAACTGAAGTGTAGTTCAGGACTACCGGACTCGTTTGAATCTGCGAATTTTCCTGTTCAAACCGCGAACAGACAAGACCGGGCGTCAAGGACCGGGATGCGCGTAGGCTAAGGAAGGCTTTGAGGTCTGCACAGGGCATCGGTTTGGCAAAGTAATACCCCTGAAAATAATCGCAGCCGACTGCCCTTCAG
>NZ_JAAHBU010000172.1 GCF_010671725.1 Pseudomonas brassicae
AAACGCGCGGCGGTCTTGTGCAACTGGGCCGAACGTGGGTGGTCCGTGGCCAGGTCAAGCACCGCCGGCTCATCGCCGAGCTGTGCTTTCCAGTAGTCCAGCTGGCGCGCGCTTTCGCCCTGCTCCAGCCATTGGCGCTGCCAGCTACCGTAGTCGGCATAGTGCAGCGCCAATGGCGCAAGTTGCGCCTGCTGGCCCTGACAGGCAGCCGCGTACAGGCGCGAGAATTCGTCGATGAGGATGTTCATCGACCAGCCATCGGCAATGATGTGGTGCAGGGTCACCCACAACTGATGCTCTTCGCTGCCCAGGCGTACCAGCGTGACGCGCAGCAGCGGCCCGCGCTCCAGGTCGAACGGCTGCCGGGCTTCGGTTTCGCGTCGTTGCTGGACGCTGGCGGCGGTTTCGGCGCTCAGGTCCAGCTGCGTCAGTTGCCAGTCGAGGCTGGGCAGGATGCGCTGCACAGGCTGGCCGTTGCTGTCGGCGAACACCGTGCGCAATGACTCGTGGCGTACCACCAGCGCCTGGAAGCTGCTGGCCAGGGCCGCTTCATCCAGCTCGCCGCGCAGGCGCAGGGCGCCAGGAATGTTGTACGCCGCACTCGCAGGTTCCAGCTGCCACAGCACCCACAGGCGGTTCTGTGCCAGCGACTGCGGCAGCGCCTGGGCCCGCGGCAGCGCCGCGATGGCGCCCTGGGCCACGCCGCCATCGGCCTGCACCTGGGCCACCACAGCGGCAAACGCCTGCAGGGTTGGCGCCTCGAACAACAGGCGCACACTCAACGCCAGGCCCAGTTCGTCGCGCAGGCGTGCGATCACCTGCGTAGCGGCGATGGAGTTGCCGCCCAGCAGGAAGAAGTGATCGTCGGCGGCCACCTGCGCCAGGTTCAGTTGCTCGGCCCACAGGCGCGCGATCAGGGCATGCAGCCCCTCTCCACTGGCGGCTGACGTGTTCAATGCTGGCGCCTGGGCATCCGGGAAACGTGCATAGCAATCCAGGCTGCCATCATCCAGGCGCTGACGGCAGGCCGAGCGTTGCAGCTTGCCGCTGGAGGTCTTGGGCAGCGCACCGGGGTTGAGCAACAGCACCACCGCCGGCGCCTGCTGGCAGGCATCGGCGATCACCTGGCGCAGGCTGCGGATCAGGCTGGCCGGTTCGAGGATCTTTTGCACGTTGCGGCTGATCTCGACCGCAATGCCGATACCCTCCTCGCCTGCGTCGTCGACCGCGAACACCGCCACCCGGCCTTTGCGCAGCACCTCGACTTCGCGTTCGAGGGTCTGTTCCAGGTCTTGCGGGTAGAGGTTGTGCCCGCGCACGATCAGCATGTCCTTGAGCCGCCCGGTGACGAACAGCTCGCCATCACGCAGAAAGCCCAGGTCGCCAGTGCGCAGCCAGGTGCGCCCGCCTTGTTCGACAAAGGTCCTGGCGCTGGCTTCGGGGTTGCGCCAGTAGCCATGGGCGATGCTCGGGCCGGCAGCCCAGATTTCGCCGACCTGGTTGTCACCGAGCACGCTCAGTTGCTGCGGCTCGACAATCTGCACCGCATGCAGCGGCTGGCTGAAACCGCAGCTCATCTGCACGCTGCCCTCGCCCGCCTCGGCACGGTTCTGCGCCAGTGCGCTGCTGTCCAGGGCCAGCGCGGGAATGCCGCCGCCGCGCACGCTGCCACTGACAAACAAGGTGGCTTCGGCCAGGCCGTAGCTGGCAAAGAAACTCGAAGGCTCGAAACCGCACATGGCGAACTTCTCGGCAAAGCTGTCGAGGCTGTCCTGACGGATCGGTTCGGAACCCGAGTACGCCACGCGCCACGTGCTCAGGTCGAGGTTGGCCAGCGCCGCCGCGCTGACCCGCTCATGGCACAGGCGGTAGGCGAAGTCCGGGCCGCCGCTGATGGTGCCGCGATAGTCGCTGATCGCCTGCAGCCAGCGCTGCGGGCGCGCCAGGAAGTAGCCGGGGGACATCAGCACGCAGGGCACGCCACTGAAGATCGGCTGCAGCAGGCCGCCGATCAGGCCCATGTCGTGGTACAGCGGCAGCCAGCTGACGATCACGTCATCAGGGTTGAGGTCGATGCCGAAGCCTTCACGGATCAGCACCTCGTTGGCCACCAGGTTGCCGTGGCTGACCTGTACGCCCTTGGGCAGTGCGGTGGAGCCGGAGGTGTACTGCAGGAAGGCGATGTCATCCGGCGTGAGCGCCGGCACCTGCCAGGCACTGGCCAGGCTGAGGTCGAGCTGGTCGACGCTGAGCAGTTGCGGCGCATCCTCGGCCTTGAGTGCGTCGAGGGCCAGCAAGCTGTCGTGCAGGCTATCGATGGTCAGCAGCAGGCGCGGCTGCGCATCGTCGATGATCGACACCAGGCGCGCCTGGTGATGGGTGCGCGAGGACTCCGGCGGGTAGGCCGGTACCGCAATCACGCCGGCATACAGGCAACCGAAGAACGCCGCGACGTAGTCCGGGCCGCTGGGGAACAGCAACACCGCGCGGTCACCCTGCACGGTGCGCGCCTGCAGGGCGGCAGCGATGCTGCGCGCGCGCTGGTCGAGCTCTCGGTAGCTGAGCACCGCCTGGTCACGGGCGTCTTCGGCAAGGAAGCGCAGGGCCACCTTCTCAGGGGTCAGCGTCGCGCGCTGTACCAGTGCCTGGACCAGCGTAACCGGGAGTTCGAAGGCGTCCGTCATGGGGAGTTCCTGCCAGTGTCTGTACGTGAAAGTCGGCGTTTGCGACGGGTGCGGGCCACGCGCCGAGGCACTGGCACGCCCCGTTCAGGGCCGAGGATGTACACAGGGGAACGGATGAACAGGTGAAATAATTAGGCGCCAGAGTGGTCCGCCTGAAGGCTTTTTTTGCCACGAATGAAGCGACGTTGCTTAGAACCAAAAATACGAGGACTCATTACTTTTCGCATTTGACAATAATTATCATTAAGAATAGCTTGTCGCACGTCGCAGGAAGTACTCCCTCGTGGAGTGCTTCGCTTCCCTCTTCGAGAAAAGGTGAAAATTCCATGGCGGAACAACTGTCCACAAGTAAGTGCGATTCACCGTTGCTCCAAGCTTTCGTCGACAATCGCAGCATTTTAGTGAAAATTGCCGCCAGGATCACTGGTTGTCGCTCCCGCGCCGAGGATGTGGTGCAGGACGCTTTTTTCCGGCTGAGTGCCGCGCCGCAGATCACCTCATCGTTCAAGGCGCAGCTCAGCTACCTGTTCCAGATCGTGCGCAACCTGGCCATTGACCATTACCGCAAGCAGGCAATGGAGCTGAAATATTCCGGCAGCGAAGAGGAAGGGCTGAATGTGGTCATCCACGGCGCCTCGCCTGAGGCCACGCACATCAATTTCGCCACCCTGGAACATATCGCCGACGCGCTGACCGAGCTGCCGCAACGTACCCGCTATGCCTTCGAAATGTATCGCCTGCACGGCGTGCCGCAGAAAGACATCGCCAAGGAACTGGGTGTATCGCCGACGCTGGTGAACTTCATGATTCGCGATGCGCTGGTGCATTGCCGCAAGGTGTCGGCGGCACGCGGCGAGCCGGCCTGAGGACTGTGTTTCGATTGTTCCGCCCCCTTCGCTGGCAAGCCAGCTCCCACAGGTATCTCACTGCCCTTGAGGGCAATGAAGTACCTGTGGGAGCTGGCTTGCCAGCGAAGGGGGCGCCATAAAGCCCCCACGCTCACACCAGCTTGCAGCGCTCGAAGAAGCGTTCACGCCCAAGGACCATCAAGGCTGCACGCTTGTGCGGGAAGTCGAACTCCTTCTCGCAATGGAAACACTGGTCGTGCATGTAGCCGATCATCTTCGCGTTGTCGGCGCGCGGCTCGGCGACCACGCGCTGGGTACGCGGGTCGTCGAGGAACAGGTAGTGCACCAGCGCTGACAGCCAACTGGCGACCTTGTGCGGCCCGCGATGCGTCTCTTCCCCCACCAACATGTGAATGCCGCGGTCGTAGTCATCGGCCGGGTAGAACGGTGCAATCCGGTCTTCCTTGGCCCAGTACGCCTCAAAGTAGGCAAACGGCTGGTCGTCAAAGCAGCCGATCAGGGTCAGGGTGTGCGGATCGGCCTGCAGCTTGCTCAGATAGTCGCGGTGCTGCTCCAGGCTGCCGCCCTCCTGCCAGAAATTCAGCACCCGCGGGTTGTTCTGCCAGCGGTTGAAGCGCTCCAGATCGTGGTCGATTTCGAGGGTACGCAGGGAAATCCACGCCCCTACTCGCGGGTCGAAGCGGCGATACACCTCGCCCCGCGCCTTGGGCGCACGCAGCGGATGCCGCTTGCCGCCAGTGATCTGCATCTGCTGCGGGTAGGTACCTGACAGCGTCTGGCCCAGCCACGGCTGCGGCAACTGCCAGAACAGGGCGCGCTCGCAGCGATAGCACTCAGGCTGCTCGTCCACCACCAGCAGGCCGCTGGCCAGCGCCGCCTCAGGCACCTGCGCCAGGTGCCAGCGCAGGCGCTGGCAGCGCGGGTCGCGGGAGAACAGCCAGTAGCAGGCCGCCCACAACGCCTGCTGAGGACGCTCGCTGCAGCTGTATTCAAGGTAGATGTTCAGGTCTTGCCCACGCTCCAGACGCAGCCGTACCAGCGGCGCATCTTCAAGCACCAGGCTCAGGTGGCATTCGGTTTCATCGGCGCTGAGGCTCGCCAGCGGGGGCAACGACAAGGCAGGCAAGGCGGTATCGGCAGGCATGGTGTGTGGCTCACGGAAAAGGAAGGAACAGCTCACTGCTGTTGACGTGAAACCCGCGCGCAAATTTAGTCTGCGTGGACCTCGCTGACCTTGATCTGATAGGGCTGGAAAATCTTCAGCAACTGGCCACCTTCGCGCAGACGCTGCAGCAGCTCGGCAAAGGCCTCGCCACTGATGGCCGCCTCGGGGCGCAGCAAGGCGTAGTGATGGTAGACCTGGTCGACGTTCTCCGAGGTCAGGAACTGGTCCTGATACTTGCGGTTGCGCTGCAGAAAATCGCTCAGGTAGGAACGCGTGACCAGCGCTATGTCCGCACGATCACGCTGGACCATCAGCAAGTTGCTGTCATGGGAGTAGGTCAGGGTGGCGTTGAAATGCCCGGTCAGGTACTCGCGGTCGGCATTGAACCCGGCAAACGCATAGTGATAGCCACTGAACAGTGCCAGGCGCTTATGGGTCAGTTCATCGAAATAGCGCTGGTCACGCTGGTCGGTTTTGCGCGTGACGAACACTTCGGCATCTTCAAGCCCCATGTCGACATCGACGTGCCGGATGGACTTCCAGCCCCACTCCGGGTTTTCGAAGATCGCCATGTCGATGCGCCCTTCTTCAAAATCGCGAAAGCGCCGCGGGATGGACGTGGGTACCAGCACAAACCGGTAATCGTGCTGCAGCCGGTTCAGGGCCTCGACCAATTGCGGCAACAAGCCGCTATCGGCGCCCTGTTCGGGGCGCACGGTATAAGGCGGGAAATGCACAGCCCCGACCTTGATCTCCTGCTGGGCACAGGCCGGCGTGCTCAGCCAGGCCGCCGCGAGCAACGACAGGGACAACACGACCTGCGGCAGGGGCGCTGAACTCAAGGCAACACACTCTTTGCGGATTCGCGCCTAAACTAGGCGTTTTCCCGCCCTTGTACAACTGGCATAAACAACAGGCAGATTGCCACGGGATACCGCGCAGGCCCGAGATTGGCTACGCTCTGGCGACGATTGGGTAAGGAGCCTGCTATGGGCCATTGGCTGGTAATCGACCTGGAAGCCACCACCGACGAAGGTGGCTGGCCGGTCGAAGAGATGGAAGTCATCGAGATCGGCGCCAGCCTGGTCAATCGCCAGGGCCGCGAAGTGGACCACTTCCAGCGCTTCGTGAAACCACAACGGCGCCCACTGCTGACGCCCTTTTGCCGCGAGTTGACGCATATCACCCAGACCGAGATCAATTCGGCAGCTGCGTTCACCGAGGTCTGGAGCAGGTTCGAACGCTGGCTGCAGCACCACCAGGCCCGCCTGGAAGGCTGGGCCAGCTGGGGCGATTACGATCGGCGCCAGTTGCTGCAGGAATGGCAGTTGCATCAGTTGCACAGCCTGCTGGCCGATGTGCCTCACCTGAACCTCAAACAGCGCTTTGCCAAGGCCCGCCAGCTGGAGCGGCCACTGGGCCTGAGAGGTGCGTTGCAACTGGCCGGGTTGCAGTTTGTCGGGCAGCAGCACCGCGCCCTTGAAGATGCACGCAATACCGCGCGCCTGCTGCCGCTGACACTGCCGGCGACAGGCACCTGAAAGGGATGACGGCGCCGGGTGGCTTGGGCATACTGGCCAGCCCTTTTTTGCCCCTTTGCAGGAGTCGCCCATGTTTAAAGTCAACGAGTACTTTGATGGCACGGTCAAGTCCATCGCCTTCGCGTCTGCCGAAGGTCCGGCCACCGTCGGCGTGATGGCCCCGGGCGAGTACGAATTCGGCACCGCCCAGCGCGAGATCATGCACGTGGTCAGCGGCGCCCTGATCGTCAAGCTGCCGGGCAGCGACAACTGGGAGACCTTCAAGGCGGGCGACCAGTTCAAAGTACCGGCCGACAGCAAGTTCCAGTTGCAGGTAAAAGTCGACACCGCCTACCTGTGCGAATACCGCGACTGATTCACACGCTTCGCCGGCAAGGCCGGCTCCTGCACGGGACTGCGGTCCTGGCAGGCGCCGGCCTTGGCGAAGGGGCTTTCAGCGCAGGAACGCCACGATCCTGCGCGCCGCCGCCCCCAGGTGATCGGCATGGCTGAACCCCGAGGTTTTCAGCGGCTTCAGGTCATGATCCCCCGCCACCCGCCAGCACAGCTCGATCGCTGACGACAGTTCGTACCCCTGCACCGTCTCGCGGTTACCCAGTGCATCGCGTTCGCCCTGCACGATCAGTGTCGGCGTCTTCAGCGTGGCCAGATGCGCCACCCGTGGCTTCTCCGGCTTGCCCGCCGCGTAGAACGGATACCCCAGGCACACCAGCGCATCCACCTCCAGCTCATCCGCTACCAGGCTGGCCATGCGCCCGCCCATGGACTTGCCGCCAATCGCCAAGGGGCCCGTGACCAATGGTCGCACCTGGGCATGCACCTCGCGCCAGCAATCGAGCAACTTGGCCTGGGGGTTTGGCGGCCTTTTGCCACCATCGAGGCGCCGCTGGGCCATGTAGGGGAACTCGAAGCGCAGCACCCCCAGCCCTTGTGCCGCCAGCCTTTGCGCCATGTCCTGCATGAATTCGCTGTCCATTGGCGCGCCCGCACCGTGGGCCAGGATCAGGCACCCCGCAGGGGCCGCATCCCCCTGATTTTGCGGGGCATTCCACAACCAGCCGCGCTGTTGGAGCAGCTTCGCCCATTGATCCCCGTCAATACCGGCCACTTGCCCATTACTCATGCTTGCCTCGCTCACTAGCCTGCCTATAACCGTGGATGGGAACCCATACATGAACACAACCAGCAGTACCGCCTACAACTACAAGGTGGTCCGCCAATTCGCCATTATGACGGTGGTGTGGGGAATCGTCGGGATGGGGCTCGGCGTTTTTCTCGCCGCGCAACTCGTCTGGCCTGCACTCAACTTCGACCTGCCGTGGACCAGCTTCGGGCGCCTGCGCCCCTTGCACACCAACGCGGTGATCTTCGCCTTTGGCGGTTGCGCACTGTTCGCCGCCTCCTACTACTCGGTGCAGCGAACCTGCCAGACCACGCTGTTTTCGCCACGCCTGGCCGCCTTTACCTTCTGGTCGTGGCAGTTGGTGATCGTGCTCGCCGCCATCAGCCTGCCGCTGGGTTATACCAGCTCCAAGGAGTACGCCGAACTGGAATGGCCGATCGACATCCTGATCACCATTCCTGGGTCGCCTACGCCGTGGTGTTCTTCGGCACCCTGATGAAGCGCACCACCAAGCACATCTACGTGGGCAACTGGTTCTTCGGTGCGTTCATCATCACCGTGGCCATCCTGCACATCGTCAACAACCTGGAAATCCCGGTCAGCCTGACCAAGTCCTACTCGCTGTACGGCGGCGCCACCGACGCCATGGTGCAGTGGTGGTACGGCCACAACGCCGTGGGCTTCTTCCTGACCGCAGGCTTCCTGGGCATGATGTACTACTTCGTGCCCAAGCAGGCCGAACGCCCGGTGTACTCGTATCGCCTGTCGATCGTGCACTTCTGGGCGCTGATCACCCT
>NZ_JAAHBU010000173.1 GCF_010671725.1 Pseudomonas brassicae
CCCAGGGTCAGCGCGATGGCCTGTGGCGCACGCGCGGCCTGGGCCTCGATCAGTTCATGGATGCACTGCGGGCTGGCAAACTGCGCCGGGGCCGGGTTCCATTCAGCCAGCACCTCACGCTGTTCGGCAGTGCCCATCAACGGCAGTGCGCTCAAGGTCTGCTCGGCCGCCTGCGGCATGGCTTGCAGCAGGTTGCACAACTGCGTGGCAATACGCTCGACCGACGCCTGGGAGAAATGCCCAAGGTCGTAGCTCATGTGCAGCGACAGCACCTCGCCCAGGCCCACGGCCAGGGTCAGCGGGTAGTTGGTCTGCTCGTGCTGCTGCATCGCCCCGAACGTCAGGCCTTGGGGCGCCGCCTGTTCCAGCACTTCGGCTACCGGGTAGTTCTCGAACACCAGGATGTTGTCGAACAGCGCCTCGCCGCCCTGCCCCGCCCAGCGCTGCACCTCGAACAGCGGCGTGTGCTCGTGCTCGCGCAGGCTCAGGTTCTGCGCCTGAACCTGCTGCAGCCATTGGCTCAGCGCCAGTTCCGGACGCGGGCTGGCTACCACCGGCAAGGTATTGATGAACAGGCCGATCTGCTGCTCGACGCCCTTGAGCTCGGCCGGTCGCCCGGCCACCGTGGCCCCGAAGGCCACGGTCGCTTGACCGGTATAGCGCTGCAGCAACAGCAGCCAGGCCGCTTGCAGCAGCGTATTGACGGTGACCTTCTGCTGGCGTGCGAACTGATGCAGGCGCTGGGTCTGCGCGGCGTCCAGGTCAAGGTAGTGGTTGGCATAGCCCTGGCCGGCTGCCGCCGTCGACACGTGCGCCAACCGAGTGGGCGTGTGCAGGTCGCGCAATTGCTCGACCCAGAAGGCTTCGCTGCGCGGGCGTCCTGGCGCTGCAGCCAGGCAATATAGTCGCTGTAATTGCCCGGCGCGGCATGGGGTGGCTGGCCGCAATAACGCTGCAAGACTTCGCCCAGCAACTGCGAGTTGCTCCAGCCGTCCATCAGGATGTGGTGGTGGGTGTAGATCAGGTGGTAGCGCTGCGCGTCGCTCTGCACCAGGTGCAGGCGCAACAAGGGCGCCTGGTCCAGCGCAAAGCCCCGGCTGCGCTCGGCATCGGCCAGGGCTGCAACGGCCTGCTCCAGGTCGTCGCGGCCACGCCAGTCGTGCACCTCGAATGCCAGCGTGGCGTGCTTGAACACCGCCTGCAGCGGCTGCACCAGCGGTGGCTGCCAGAGGAAAGCGGTGCGCAGGATGTCATGCGCATCCACGGCCGCCTGCCAGGCACGGGCAAAGCGCGTCGGCTCCAGCCCGTCGATCTCCAGACGCATCTGCGTGATGTAGTCGGCGCCATCCTGTTCATACAGGCTGTGGAACAGCATGCCCTGTTGCATCGGCGACAGTGGGTAAAGGTCCTTGAGCGCCTGCACGTTGACCGGCAGCGCATCGAGCTGGCTTTGATCGAGGGCAGCCAGCGGGAAGTCCGAGGGTGTCACGCCACCGGCTTGGCCGCCGGTGCAATGCGCGATCACCTGCGCCAGTTCATGTGCGTAGTCATCCGCCAGGCGCTGGACGCTGGCCGTGGCGAACATGCCACGGCTGAAGGTCCAGTTCAGTTCCAGCGCGCCATTGAACACCTGGCCATTGATGCTCAGCCAGTTGTCCAGCGGCGCCTCGGCGCTCTGCGGGTTGCCGGCCGCGTCACCGCACGGGGCAAACAGCGCATCCTGCTCGGCAAAGCTGGCATCGAACTGGCCCAGGTAGTTGAACGTCACGCGCGGCATCGGCAAGCCGGCCAGCGCGCTGCGCGCTGGCGCATCGCCCAGGTAGCGCAAGGCACCGAAGCCGATGCCCTTGTTGGGGATGGCGCGCAGCTGCTCCTTGATCGCCTTGATCGATTCGCCAAGCGTCGACGCCGGGGTCAGTTTCACCGGGAACACACTGGTGAACCAACCCACGGTGCGGGTCAGGTCCTGGTCTTCGAACAGCGCTTCACGGCCGTGACCTTCCAGTTGCAGCGCCACCGCCGGGCTTTCGGTCCAGCGCACCAGCACCCGTGCCAGCGCAGTCAGCAGCAGGTCGTTGACCTGGGTACGGTAGGCGGCAGGTGCCTCCTGCAGCAACAATCGAGTCTGCCCCGCGTCCAGCCGCGTACTCACGCTGACACTCTGGCTGTTGCGCAGATCGCCGTGCGGGTGTTCGCATGGCAGGTCCAGGGCCACGCCCTGCAACTGCGCTTGCCAGTAACCGACTTCAGCCTGCACCGCAGCGCTGCCGGCATGTTCCTGCAGCCACTGCGCCCAGCGTTTGACTGAAGTGGTCTTGAGCGGCAGCTGCACAGGTGTGCCTGCGCTCAATGCCGCATAGGCCTGCTGCAGGTCCTCGAACAGAATGCGCCACGACACGCCATCCACCGCCAGGTGATGGATCGCCAGCAATAAACGCTGCTCGGCGCCTGGCAGGTTGACCAGCAGGCCACGCAGCAGCGGGCCCTGTTGCAGGTTCAGGCTCGCCTGTGCGGCCTCGCCCAAGGCATCCAGTTCGCTCAGGTCAGCGCATTCGCGGTACCACACCAGCGGCTCGCTATGCTGCGCGGCAACGCTGGCGTGCCAGGCCCCGCCCTGCTCTGCAAACTGCAGGCGCAAGGCATCGTGATGCATCACCACCGCCTGCAAGGCACGTTCGAGCACCTGCGCGTCGAGTACCTGCGACGGCTTGAGCAGCACCGACTGGTTCCAGTGGTGGCGCTGCACGTTCACCGTGTCGAAGAACAGCTGCTGCATCGGCAGCAGTGGCGTAGGGCCGACCAGTGGCGCCTGATCGACGTGCGCGACCTGCCCCCCCGCCTGCGCCACCGTGGCCAGGCTGTGCACTGTCTGGTGCTGGAACAGATCCTTGGGGCTGATGCGGATACCGGCCTGACGAGCACGGCTGACCACCTGGATGGAAATGATCGAGTCGCCGCCCAGCTCGAAGAAGTTGTCGGTGAGGCCGACCTGTTCGAGTTTCAGCACGTCCTGCCAGATCTGCGCCAGGCGCTGCTCCATCTCGCTCTGCGGGGCCACATAGGCGTGTTGCAGCACACTGGCATCGGGTTGCGGCAAGGCCTTGCGGTCGAGCTTGCCGTTGGGGGTCAGCGGCAGTTGCGCGAGGAACAACAGGTGCGCCGGCACCATGTGCTCGGGCAGGTCTTCGCGCAAGCGCGCCTTGAGCGTGTCACGCAGTTCGGCCTCGTTGTCGACGAGTCCCTGCGCGACCACATAGCCGACCAGTTGCGCGCCGGTGGCGGACACCTGCGCCAGCACCACCGTTTCACGCACCTGGGGCTGTGCCAGCAACTTGGCCTCGATCTCGCCCAGCTCGATGCGGAAACCACGGATCTTGACCTGATGATCGATGCGCCCGATGTACTCGATCACCCCGTCGCGCGGTAGCGCGCCAGGTCGCCGGTGCGGTACAGGCGCTCGCCGGCGCCGCCGAACGGGTCGGGGATGAAACGCGTGGCCGTGAGGTCACCCCGGTTCAGGTAACCGCGTGCCAGGCCGGCCTGGCCCACATACAGCTCGCCGATGCAGCCCTTGGCCACCGGGTTCAGCGCTGCATCCAGCAGGTACCAGGACAGGTCCGGAATCACCTCGCCGATCGGGCTGCTGGCCTCGCCGCTCAGGTCCGCCAGGCGGATCGGGCGGTAGGTCACGTGCACCGTGGTTTCGGTGATGCCGTACATGTTGATCAGGCGCGGCTGCTGGTCGCCGAAGCGCTCGAACCACGGGCGCAGGCTTTTCACTTCCAGCGCCTCGCCGCCGAACACCACATGGCGCAAGGCGTTGCGGGTGCCGGCATGTTCGGCCGCGCAGGCCACCTGCATCAGTTGCTTGAACGCCGAGGGCGTCTGGTTGAGCACGGTCACGCCTTCGTTGACCAGCAAGGCGTGGAAGTCGTCGGGTGAGCGGCTGACGTCGTAGGGCACCACGACCAGGCGCCCGCCATACAGCAGCGCGCCGAACAGTTCCCACACCGAGAAATCGAACGCGTACGAATGGAACAGGCTCCACACATCGCTCGGGCCGAAGTCGAACCAGTGCTCGGTGGCCGCGAACAGGCGCAGCACGTTGTGGTGCGCGAGCAAGGTGCCCTTGGGCTTGCCGGTGGAGCCGGAGGTGTAGATCACATAGGCCAGGTTGGCCGGGTCCAGCACCACGTCAGGGTTGTCTTGGCTATAGGCGCCGGCCGCCTCGTCGAGCAGCAGCGGCTGCACGCCGGGCGGCAGCGGCAGTTGCACCAGCAGTGCCGGCTGGGTCAGCAACAGGCCGATGCCGCTGTCTTCGATCATGTAGGCCAGGCGCTCGGCCGGATACGCCGGGTCCAGTGGCACATAGCGCCGCCGGCCTTGAGGATGGCCAGCAGGCCGATGACCATCTCCAGGCTGCGCTCGACCGCCAGGCCGACGCGCACATCGGCACCCACGCCGTGCTCGATCAGGCGATGGGCCAGGCGGTTGGCGCGGCGGTTGAGTTCGGCGTAGCTCAGGTGCGTGGTGCCCAGGCTTACGGCAATCGCCTGAGGGGCGCGCTCGGCCTGACGCTCGATCAGCTGGTGCAGGCAGGCCGTGCTGGGGAATGCCACCGGCTCGGCGTTCCACTGGCGCAGGCTGGCCTGCTGCTCGGCGGCGTCCTGCAACGGCAGGTCGCCAATGCGTTGGGTAGGGTCGGCGACCATCGCCTGCAGCAGGTTCACCCAGTGCCGGCCGAGACGCTCGGCGGTGCTCGCGTCGAACAGGTCGGTCGCGTAGGTCAGCGCCGCGTCCAGCCCCTCGGGGTTGTCGTAGGTATTGAGGGTCAGATCGAACTGCGCCGTCGGGTTGTCCCACTGCAAAGGCGCCAGGGTCAGGCCCGGCAACTGGCCGCTGGCCGGGTTGCCCTGGGCATCACCCTGGTGGTTGTACATCACCTGGAACAAGGCGTTATGGCTCAGGTTGCGCTCGGGCTGCAGCGCATCGACCAACTGTTCGAACGGCAGGTCCTGGTGGTCCTGCGCGCCGAGCACACGGGTGCGTACCTGTTGCAGCAGCTCGCGCACCGACAGCATGCCGTCGAACTCGGCCTTGAGAATCTGCGTGTTGACGAAAAAGCCGATCAGGCCCTCGGTTTCGACCCGGTTGCGGTTGGCCACCGGCACGCCCACTCGGATATCCGCCTGGCCGCTGTAGCGGTGCAACAGGGCCTGGAACGAGGCAAGCAACAGCATGAACAGGGTCACGCCCTCGGCCTGGGCCAGGCGCTTCAGGCCCGCGCCCAGCGCGCTCGGCAGGTGAATGCCCAGTTGCGCCCCGTTGAAGCTCTGCTCGGCCGGACGCGCCCGATCCAGTGGCAGCTCCAGCACCGGTTGCTCACCGCCCAACTGCGCCGTCCAGTACGCCAGTTGCCGGTCACGCTCGCCGGCTTCCATCCACTGGCGCTGCCACAGGGCGTAGTCGGCATACTGGATCTTGAGGGGCGCCAGCGTCGCTTGCTGGCCCTGGCAGTAGGCTGCATAAAGACGCAGCAGCTCGTCGACCATGATCTGCATCGACCAGCCGTCGGACACGATATGGTGCTGCACGATCACCAGCACATGCTGACCCTCGCTGACCTGCAGCAAGGTTGCGCGCACCAGCGGGCCCTGCTGCAAGTCGAACAGGGTGCGGGTCTGCGCTTCGACGAAAGCCTTGATCGCTGCCTCGCGGGCCGGTGCCTGCGCATACGCCGCCAGCGTCGCGCGGCCAAGACTGAACGGCAGGTGCTCGGCAATCTGTTGCAGGGTCTGCTCGTCATGCTGCACGAAGGTGGTGCGCAACGCTTCGTGGCGTTCCAGCAGTGTGTCGAAACTGCGCTGCAACGCCGCGATATCCAGGTGGCCGTCCAGCGACAGCGCACTGGACAGGTGGTAGGCGGCGCTGGTGGGGTCCAGCTGCCACAGGAACCATTGGCGTTCCTGGGCATAGGACAACAACAGCGGCTCTTCGGGCTTTCGCTTGAACACCGGAGCAATGCCAAAAAGGTTGATGCCCTTCTGTTTGAGCATCACCGCCAAGGCTTTGCGTTCCCTGGGTGACAGCTCGCCCACCGCCCCGATCAATTCTTGCACGCCACTACTCCTGGTTATGAGATCAGCTTCTCAAGCTCTTCTGCAGATAAACGTTTGAGGGCGGCCAAAGATTTAGCCAATTCGTCCTCCACCGGCTGACTGTGCTGCTGCACTGCCGCCACGCTGGCACTGAAGGCGGCCAGGTCGTCGGCGATGAACAGTTCCTTGAGCGGTATCTCCAGGCCCAGTTGCTCACGCAGGCGCACGATCACCTGGGTAGCCAGCAGCGAATGCCCGCCCAGTTCGAAGAAGCTGTCGGCCAGGCCAACCTGCTCGCAACCGAGCACGTGCTGCCAGATGTCCGCGATGCGCTGCTGCAGTTCGCTTTGCGGGGCCACGTACTCGCGTTGCAGCTGGCTGGCATCCGGCTTGGGCAGCGCCTTGCGCTCCAGCTTGCCGTTCGGGCTCAGCGGCATCTGTTCCAGCCATACCCATTGCGCCGGGATCATGTAATCCGGCAGATGCGCTTTGAGCGCGTGCTTGAGGTGCTCGCGCAGGTCGTCTGGAGCAACACTGTCGCGGGGCACCACGTAACCCACCAGTTGCTGGCCACTCGCACCCTCGACCGCCAGCACCACCGCTTCGCGCACGGCGTCCAGCTCCATCAGGCGCGCCTC
>NZ_JAAHBU010000174.1 GCF_010671725.1 Pseudomonas brassicae
GCAAGCCAGCGCACGGTGGGAGCTGGCTTGCCAGCGAAAGGCACAACGCCGATATCAGGCCTTGCGCTTGGCCTGACGCTGACGCACCGCCTCGAACAGGCAAACGCCCGTCGCCACCGACACGTTCAGGCTGCTGACGCTGCCCGCCATCGGCAGCTTCACGAGGAAATCACAGTGCTCGCGGGTCAAGCGGCGCATGCCCTTGCCCTCGGCCCCCATGATCAGAATGGTCGGCCCAGTCAGGTCCTGCTGATACAGCTCCTGCTCAGCCTCCCCTGCCGTACCGACAACCCACAGACCACGCTGCTGAAGCTTCTCCAGGGTACGCGCCAGGTTGGTCACCGCCACCAGCGGGATCACTTCGGCGGCGCCACACGCCACCTTGCGCACCGCCGGCGTCAGGGTCGCCGACTTGTCCTTGGGCACCACCACTGCCAGCGCACCCGCCGCATCGGCGGTGCGCAGGCAGGCGCCCAGGTTGTGCGGGTCGGTCACACCGTCCAGCACCAGGATCAACGGCGCACCTTCGGTACGGTCCAGCAGCTCTTCGAGCATCGCCTCGCCCCACACCTGGCTCGGGCTGACCTCGGCCACCACGCCCTGATGCACACCCTCGACCCAGGCGTCCATCTCGCGACGCTCGGCCTGCCCCACGGCCACGCGGTTCTGCGCCGCCAGCTCCAGCAGCGCCTGCACCCGCGGCTCGCTGCGGCTGTCGGCCAGCCAGACCTGCTTGACCCGCTTGGGATGATGACGCAACAGGGCTTCCACGGCATGCACGCCGTAGATTTTTTCCAACTGACTCATGACTTCGCCTTGGGTTTACGTGGGGCACCACCGGCCTTGGGCGGCCCCTTGCGATGCTTGCTCGGCTTGTCGGACGTCTTCGAACCCTTGGCCGCAGGCTTGCTGCCGGCGTTCTTGGCATCGGACAACAACGCCTTTTTCATCTCCCGGCTCTTGCGCACTTCGGCGTTCTTGGCCGCAGCATCGGCCGGGAAGTAGGCATCGCTGGCTTCGTTCTTGCGGCTGCGGCGCGGCGGCTCGGCCGGGGCTGCTTCAACCTTGGCCGCCTTGGCGGGCGAGGTGTACGGCTTGGCGGCGCCATTGGACTTGACCGGGGCGGCGCCCGGCTTGCCCTTGGCCACCGGCTCGGCACCACGCGGCTTGCGACCGATCGGCGCATTCAGGGTGTTTTCGGCCATCTCGAAGTCGATCTTGCGCTGCTCCAGGTCGACGCGCATCACGCGCACCTCGACCGTGTCGCCCAGGCGGAAGCTGCGCCCGGTACGCTCGCCCGCCAGGCGATGGTGAACCGGATCGAAGTGGTAGTAGTCACCCGGCAAGGCGCTGACGTGCACCATGCCCTCGACGTAGATGTCGGTCAGCTCGATGAACAGGCCAAAACCGGTCACCGCAGTGATCACACCCGGGAAGCTCTCGCCCACGCGGTCCTTCATGTACTCGCACTTGAGCCAGTTGGTCACGTCGCGGGTGGCTTCGTCGGCACGCCGCTCGCTCATCGAGCACTGCTCGCCCAACTGTTCCAGCGCCGCTTCGTCGTACGGGTAGATGCGCGCCTTGGGAATGCTCATCGCGCCGGCCCGCTTGACGTGCGGGGTTTCCTGGCGCGAACGGATCACGCTGCGGATGGCACGGTGGGTGAGCAGGTCCGGGTAGCGCCGGATCGGCGAGGTGAAGTGGGTGTACGCCTCGTAGTTCAGGCCGAAGTGGCCGTTGTTGTCGGCGCTGTACACCGCCTGGCTCAGCGAGCGCAGCATCACGGTCTGGATCAGGTGGAAGTCCGGGCGACCGGCGATCTGCGACAGCAGTGCCTGGTAATCCTTGGGCGACGGACCATCCTTGCCCTTGTGCAGCGACAAGCCCAGCTCGCCGAGGAAGGCGCGCAGTTTTTCCAGGCGCTCTGGCGGCGGGCCGTCATGCACCCGGTACAGCGCAGGGATTTCGTGCTTCTTGAGGAACTCGGCCGTCGCCACGTTGGCCGCGAGCATGCACTCTTCGATCAACTTGTGTGCATCGTTGCGCACAGTGGGGCGAATTTCCGCGATCTTGCGCTCGGAGCCGAAGATGATGCGGGTTTCCTGGGTCTCGAAGTCGATCGCGCCACGGGTGTGACGGGCCGCCAGCAGCACCTTGTACAGCGCATACAGTTGCTTGAGGTCGGGCACCACGGCGCTGTACTGCTCGCGCAAGGCCTTGCCTTCACGGGTACGCGAATGCTCGAGCATGCTGCTGACCTTGTTGTAGGTCAGGCGTGCGTGGGAGTGGATCACCGCCTCGTAGAACTGATAGTCGACCATCTGGCCGGACTTGTTGATGGTCATTTCACAGACCATCGCCAACCGGTCGACGTGCGGGTTCAGCGAGCACAGGCCGTTGGACAGCTCTTCGGGCAGCATCGGGATCACGCGCTCGGGGAAGTACACCGAGTTGCCGCGCACCTGGGCTTCGTTGTCCAGGGCAGAGCCCAGGCGTACGTAGCTGGACACGTCGGCAATCGCCACGAACAAGCGCCAGCCGCCGGAGAACAGGCGCAGCTTGCCCAGGCTCTCGCAGTACACGGCATCGTCGAAGTCGCGCGCGTCTTCGCCGTCGATGGTGACGAACGGCAAGTGGCGCAGGTCGATGCGGTGTTCCTTGTCCTTCTCTTCGACTTCAGGCTTGAGCTTGCGCGCCTCCTTGATCACCGCTTCAGGCCAGACGTGCGGGATGTCGTAGCTGCGCAGCGCGACGTCGATTTCCATGCCCGGCGCCATGTAGTTGCCGATTACTTCGACGACATCGCCCTGCGGCTGGAAGCGTGCAGTAGGCCAATGGGTGATCTTCACCTCGACGAACTGACCAACCTTGGCGTTGGCGTTGCGCCCCGGGGTAACCAGCACTTCCTGCTGAACCTTGGGGTTGTCGGGGGTCACGAAACCCACGCCGCCTTCTTCGAAGTAGCGCCCCACGATGCTTTCGTGGGCACGCGAGATCACTTCGACGATCACGCCTTCACGGCGGCCGCGGCGGTCCAGGCCCGAGACGCGCGCCAGTGCGCGATCGCCATCGAACACCAGGCGCATCTGCGCCGGGCTCAGGAACAGGTCGTCGCTGCCATCGTCGGGGACGAGAAAACCGAAACCGTCGCGGTGGCCACTGATGCGGCCCAGGATCAGGTCCAGCTTGTCTACCGGGGCATAGGTGCCGCGCCGGGTATAGATCAGCTGGCCATCACGTTCCATGGCACGCAGCGGCGGCGCAGGGCTTCGATCTGGTCCTCGGTGTGCAGGCCGAACTCCTCGGCCAACTGCTCGCGCGCAGCGGGAGAGCCGCGCTCGTCGAGGCGCTGGAGGATCAGCTCACGGCTAGGAATAGGGTTTTCGTATTTTTCCGCTTCACGAGCGGCCTCGGGATCGAGGGTCTGCCAATCGGCCATTAGTAGGGGTTCACCTTGTCTATATAGGGTTAGTTTGGCATAGGCGTATTGAAACCGGAAATTTCAGGCTTGGACAGCCCTGTCAGAGCCCTCGAACGATGCCAAAACAGCCCAAGGAACAACGACTTGAATTTTTTGAGATTTTTTCCGTACGGGGCTTTACAGCCCTTCGGGGCATCCGTATAGTGCGCACCACAACGACGAACACCGTCGTTATAGTTGAGAAGCGGCCTGATGTGAAGCATCATGAAGCCTCAGCGAAATGCCCAGATGGTGAAATTGGTAGACACGCCAGCTTCAGGTGCTGGTGACCTTACGGTCGTGGAAGTTCGAGTCTTCTTCTGGGCACCATATTCTAGAAAAACCCGCGAAAGCGGGTTTTTTTATGCCAGTCATTAAAGTCAGCTCCCCCTCCTCCCGCAAGGCCTGGAGCAGGCAACGGCAGGCGCCTGAAGGCCCCCGCCGCCGCCACGCCGGCTCAGTACCCCAGCACCTCGCCGCGCGCGGCCGAGGCCTGGTCCGGCGCTGGCTTACGCAACTGCAGCAGGGCAATCACCAGCAGCACGCCAGCCAGGCCCCACAACAGGGGCGTGGCGCCCTGGCTCAGGGCAAACAATTGCAGGCCGATCACCAGCAACCGCAGCAGCGCGTCCAGGCGGCCGTTGGCCAGCGACGGCTCGCGCAGGCGTGCCACCCCCCCAGATCACATAGGCCAGCGCCCCCAGGTTGATGAAGAACAGCGCGCTGGGGTCCAGCGGCAGGAAGGTGGTGCCCAGGCCGAGCCAGGCATCCAGCCCGATCAACGCATCGAGTGCCCATAGGCTGAGTACCGGCAGTGCAAACGGCGCAGTGGCCAGAATGTCATAGAGCGCACCGACCCGGACCACGTTCGCGTATTGAGACATTTTCATGAGGCTTGGACTTCCTTGTTCAAGTGTTCGAGAAGAGGTCGAATTTCCTGGAAATTACCCGATTCCAGGCCAATCATCTGGCGTTGCTGCAACACGGTGACGATCTGCCGTGCACGTTGCTGTGCGCTGACCACATAGCCCGGTTGCGCGGCCCGCTCGCGCAGGCCTGCCAGGTCGGTGAAGCGCGGGTCGGCCCCCAGGATGGTGCGCGCGACCAGCGTGTCGACGTTGCACAAGCCCAGCAGGGCGAAGAACACGCCGGGGTTTTCCAACTGGTAGACCTTGACCAGGGCGTTGAGCGCGGCCTTGGACACGCAGTACGACAACATGCCGGCGCGCTGCCGCACACCCGCGACTGACGCCGAGAAGCACACCGTCTGTGGCGGCTGTGCGGCGTTCAGCAGCACGTCGAGCACCCACTTCACCGCCACCAGGTTGATGTCCAGTACCGCCGTGAACGCCTGCACCGAGGTTTGCCTGGCCAGGGTCGGCGTCTCGCCGAAGGTGCCGGCGTTGAGGTACGCCACCTCGAAGCCCTGCTCGCCGTGCTGTGCCAGCAACTGCTCAAGCACCGGCCGGGCGTTGGGGATGTCGGTCAGGTCGCAGCCAGCGAAGTGGAAATGCGGCTGGCCCAGCAGGTCCTCGGGGCAACCGCGCGACACCCCCACCACCGCGTAACCGCGCGCCAGGTACTGACTGGCCAGCGCATGCCCGATACCGGTGCTGACACCGGTGATAAAAACACGCTTCATCATGACCTCACTCGAACTTGCCGATGTGATAGCCGCCATCGACACTCAGGATCGTGCCGGTGATGTAGCTCGACGCCCCGCCCAGCAGGTACAGCACCGCGTCAGCCACTTCCTGGGGCTGGGCAAACCGCTTCATCGCGGTCACCGCGATCTTGCGCTGGGTGCCCGACGGGTTGGCCTGCAGACGCTCCGGCGTGTTCATCCCGCCCAGGGTCGGCCCCGGTGCCACCGCATTGACGCGCACCGCATGGCGCCCGTGTCCGTCGCAGGCGTTTTCCATTGCCGCCACCTGGGTCAGTGCATTCAGCGCCGCCTTGCTGGCCACATAGGCGGCCTGGTAGGGCATCGGCACCACACCGGCGCACGACGACACATTGACGATCGAACCGCCCGGCTTGGCGCTGATCAGGCGCAACTCCTGCTGCAGGCAATACAGCGGACCATGACTGTTGATCGTCATCACCCGCGCCCAGTCGGCCGGGTTCAGCTCGCTGATCGGCGCGTAGGGCGCGGTCACACCGGCCGCGTTCACCGCATGGTCGAGCCCGCCCAGGCGACGCTGCAGCGCGCCGAACGCGGCCTGCACCGCTGTCGCGTCGGCAACGTCGCAGGCAATGAAGTCGACGTCACCCGACAGCGTCTCCAGCGCTGCGCGGCCCTTTTCTTCGCTGCGCCCCAGCAGCACCACCCGGGCCTGCGCCTCGACCAGGCGCTGCGCGAGCACCAGCCCGATACCACTCGAGCCGCCGGTGATCACGATGTTTTTCCCTTTCCACTCCACAAGACTCTCCTTAGTCATAACGAATAGATGCCGGCCGTTTGTAGTGTTCGTTCACGCAGCAGTACACCCTGTCCAACTGCGGGTTGCTCTTGTCGCGAAAGCAGTGGCCATCGAAGCGGCAGGCCGTGACCCGGTCGGCATGCCCGGCCAGTGACTTGCTCACCAACTGGTTGTCGGCAAACAGCGCACGGCTCATGCCGACCAGGTCGCACACCTGGTCGCCCAGCAGCGTCTCGGCCTGGGCCAGCGAGCCGGTGAAGCCGGCGAAACCCACCGGCAACGAGGTCAGCTGGCGCAGGTGGCGAACCCCCTGAATGAACGCCGCCTGCACCTGCGCATCGGCGCGCAACATGTAATGGAAGGTCTCGCGGATCGAGATCGAGCCCATCAGCGCCACCACACCGGCCTGCTCCAGCGCCGGCACCACGTGTTCGAGCAACTCCGGGCGCTGGCCGCGCGCGCCCAGGCAATCGTCGATGCCCAGGCGTACCGAAATATCCAGTTCGCCGTGGGTGGCCTGGTGAATGTGCTCGATCACCTCCAGCAGCAGGCGCGCCCGCCGCAGCGGCGTGCCGCCGTAGCGATCGGTGCGACGGTTGGTGTACGGCGAGAGAAAACTGCTCAAGAGGTAGCCATTGGACGCCTGCAACTGGACCATCCGCGCACCGGCGCGGCGTGCCAGCAGCGCCGCCTGGGCGAACTGCGTGCACACCTGGCGCACATCGGCGTGGGTCATCACCCGCGCGTCGCCGGCGTGGCCGGCGTGCCGTTGCCACGGCTGGGCGCCAGCAACGCCGCCCCGCCCAACTGCGCGTTGCCCTGCGCGCCTAGTGCTGCAACTGCACCACCACCGGGCACTGCTGCTGGTGGCCGAACTCGATCAACGGCGCAG
>NZ_JAAHBU010000175.1 GCF_010671725.1 Pseudomonas brassicae
TTGCCAGCGAAGGGGCCAGAACTGTTACCGCACTGTTTGAATACCTACCTCACTGTTACCAACAACCACCCCGCCTGAACGCCCTTGCGCACCAAAAACTGCCGGCTGTTTGTTTTCACGCACCAAATCAGGGCGCTGACTTTTTTTGAATCACGATAAACGGCGAAACCACCACGGCCCAGATCGGTGCATCGGTGCTCGAAAGGTCTAGCGCCTGCTCGGCAGTCACCGGCACGACCGTGCCATCATTTCGCCACTTATCGAAGGTTTCACTACGGTTTTCGGCCATTGCCGAGGCTACCTCGATCAGGTCCAGCGATGGCTCGACCCAAATCAGGTCACCCTTGGCCCAAAAACGCTCCAGCGCTTTCCACTCGATGATTGCAGTCTCGCCGAGCAATTTGGCATAGAGGGTGCTTGGTTGATCTGTCATGGGTTCCTACCAGAAATAATTCGACCACTGAAAGGTCGCTATTTTTGCAGAAAAACCCAGTTTCAAATAAGTAATTGATCGGCAACCGCCTGAATGCCCCGCGCCAGCTCACCATACTGGCAAGATGGCGGCGCATTTATGTACGTTTCTGTCGATTAGGCGACACCCCCGGATTTTGCCCCAGCGCGCCTGCTTTTCAAGCGATCAAGCGGCGCTCTACACTGTACCGGTACAGTTGCCAGGGCGTTGTGCGGGGGAACACGGGAGAGGCAGTACGGCGTGGCCGTACCGGTATCCCGGTCCTGTAGCCCTGGACGCCAGGACTATAAAAATTACAACAGAATGAGTGGAGCACTATGAGTAAGCAGATTTCCAAGCTGTTCGCCGCAATGGTTCTGGCCGGGGTAGCCAGCCATGCAGTTGCCGCCGATACCATCAAGATCGGCATCGCCGGCCCGAAAACCGGCCCGGTTACTCAATACGGTGACATGCAGTTCATTGGCGCAAAACAGGCTATCAAAGACATCAACGCCAAGGGCGGCGTCGACGGCAAGATGCTCGAAGCCAAGGAATACGATGATGCCTGCGACCCTAAACAGGCCGTGGCAGTCGCCAACAAAGTGGTCAACGATGGCGTCAAGTACGTGATCGGCCACCTCTGCTCCAGCTCCACCCAGCCCGCGTCGGACATCTACGAAGACGAAGGCGTGATCATGATCACCCCGGCTGCCACCAGCCCGGAGATCACCTCGCGTGGCTACAAGCTGATCTTCCGCACCATCGGCCTGGACAGCGCCCAGGGCCCTGCCGCAGGCAACTACATCGCCGATCACGTCAAGCCCAAAGTGGTCGCGGTACTGCACGACAAGCAGCAGTACGGTGAAGGCATCGCCACCGCGGTCAAGCAGACCCTCGAGAAGAAAGGCACCAAGGTTGCCGTGTTCGAAGGCCTGAACGCCGGCGACAAGGACTTCTCCTCGATCATCCAGAAACTCAAGCAGAACAACGTCGATTTCGTCTACTACGGCGGCTACCACCCAGAGCTGGGCCTGATCCTGCGCCAAGCCCAGGAAAAAGGCCTGAAGGCCAAGTTCATGGGCCCTGAAGGCGTCGGCAACGACTCCATCTCGCAAATCGCCCAGGGCGCTTCCGAAGGCCTGCTGGTGACCCTGCCCAAGTCGTTCGATACCGACCCTGCCAACAAGGCGATCGCCGACGCGATCAAGGCCGATGGCAAGGACCCGAGCGGCCCGTTCGTGTTCCCGGCCTACTCGGCTGTCGAGCTGATCGCCGAAGGCATCAAGGCCGCCAAGAGCGAAGACACCGACAAGGTCGCTGCAGCCATCCACGCTGGCACCTTCAAGACCCCGACCGGCGACCTGTCGTATGACGACAAGGGCGACCTGAAAGACTTCAAATTCGTGGTCTACGAATGGCATTTCGGCAAACCTAAAACCGAAGTTTCCCCTCAGTAATCCCGTCACTCCATGACTACAAGCCCACTGTGCGAGCAGTGGGCTTTGTTTTACGAGGTTCATGGGCCTGATTCCCGCGATCCGGGAGCAGGTTCACCTGAAAATCTTAAAACCGTCACCAGCGGTTCGCTGGCAGTTGCCTGGGCGAAGTGGCCACAGACCACAAGGCCGGGCCGGGCACCCTCCCACCAGTGAAATGCGTATCGGGTTTTTAGGAGCGCTGTAATGCCTGAGATCTATCACTTCTTCCAACAGCTGGTTAATGGCCTGACCATTGGCAGCACCTATGCCTTGATAGCCATTGGCTACACAATGGTTTACGGCATCATTGGAATGATCAACTTCGCCCACGGCGAGGTGTACATGATCGGTTCCTACGTGGCCTTCATCGCCCTTGCCGGGTTGGCCATGATGGGTATCGATTCGCTGCCGATCCTGATGACCGTGGCCTTTGTCGCCACGATCTTCGTCACCAGTGCCTATGGCTACAGCATCGAACGGGTCGCCTACCGCCCCTTGCGTAACAGCAACCGGCTGATCCCGCTGATTTCCGCCATCGGCATGTCGATTTTCCTGCAGAACACCGTGTTGCTGTCCCAGGACTCCAAGGACAAGTCGATCCCCAACCTGATCCCGGGGAGCATCTCCTTCGGCCCGGGCGGCGCTGAAGAAGTACTGATCAGCTACATGCAGATCCTGGTCTTCATCGTCACCCTGGTGGCCATGACCGGTCTGACCCTGTTCATCTCGCGTTCACGCCTGGGCCGCGCCTGCCGCGCCTGCGCCGAAGACATCAAGATGGCCAACCTGCTGGGCATCAACACCAACAACATCATTGCCCTGACCTTCGTCATCGGTGCGGCCCTGGCCGCAGTGGCAGCGGTACTGCTGAGCATGCAGTACGGCGTGATCAACCCCAACGCCGGTTTCCTGGTAGGCCTGAAGGCCTTTACCGCAGCGGTACTGGGCGGCATCGGCAGCATTCCGGGCGCCATGCTCGGCGGGCTGGTGCTGGGTGTGGCCGAAGCCTTTGGCGCCGACATCTTCGGTGACCAGTACAAGGACGTGGTGGCATTCGGTCTTCTGGTTCTGGTGCTGTTGTTCCGTCCGACCGGCATCCTGGGCCGTCCGGAGGTTGAGAAAGTATGAGCAGACATCTTAAATCGGCGTTTTTCAGCGCCTTGCTGGTCTGGGCCGTGGCCTTCCCGGTGCTGGGCCTGAAGCTCAGCATTGTCGGCATCAACCTGGAAGTGCATGGCCAGGGTCCGCTGACCCTGGGCGTGATCGCCCTGTGTTCGGTGCTGATGTTCCTGCGCGTGTTGTTCGACAGGCAGTGGAGCTCGGTGATGAGCCGCCGCTCGGATCGCAAGCTGATCTCGCCCGCAGTAAGCAATTACCTGACCCTGCCCAAGACCCAGCGCTGGATCATCCTGGGGCTGATCGTGATGGCGCTGGTGTGGCCGTTCTTCGGCTCACGCGGCGCGGTCGACATCGCCACGCTGATCCTGATCTACGTGTTGCTGGGCCTGGGCCTGAACATCGTGGTCGGCCTGGCGGGGCTGCTCGACCTTGGCTATGTCGGCTTCTACGCCGTCGGCGCCTACAGCTACGCGATGCTGTCGCACTACCTGGGCTGGAGCTTCTGGGTCTGCCTGCCGATCGCCGGCCTGATGGCCGCCACCTTCGGCTTCCTGCTCGGCTTCCCGGTATTGCGCCTGCGCGGTGACTACCTGGCGATCGTGACGCTGGGCTTTGGCGAGATCATTCGCCTGTTCCTGCGTAACCTGACCGACTGGACCGGCGGCCCCAACGGTATCAGCAACATCCCCAAGCCGGAGTTCTTCGGCCTGACCTTCGAGCGCCGCGCTGCCGAGGGGATGCAGACCTTCCATGAGTTCTTCGGGCTGGCCTACAACTCGATCAACAAGGTGATCTTCCTCTACCTGGTGGCCCTGCTGCTGGCACTGCTGGCGCTGTTTGTCATCAACCGGCTGCTGCGCATGCCCATCGGGCGTGCCTGGGAAGCGCTGCGCGAAGACGAGATCGCCTGCCGTGCACTGGGCCTGAACCCGACGGTGATCAAGCTTTCCGCGTTCACCCTCGGCGCTGCATTCGCCGGGTTTGCCGGTAGCTTCTTCGCCGCGCGCCAGGGCCTGGTGACGCCGGAGTCGTTCACCTTCATCGAGTCGGCGATCATCCTCGCCATCGTCGTGCTGGGCGGCATGGGCTCACAACTGGGCGTGATCCTCGCGGCCATCGTGATGATCCTGTTGCCCGAGCTGATGCGTGAGTTCAGCGAATACCGGATGCTGATGTTCGGTGCGCTGATGGTGCTGATGATGATCTGGCGTCCGCAAGGCCTGCTGCCTATGCAACGTCCACACATGGAGCTGCGTCGATGAGCCGCGAAATTCTGCAAGTGAGCGGCCTGAGCATGCGCTTCGGCGGCCTGTTGGCGGTCAACGGCGTGGCCCTGTCCGTCAAGGAAAAACAAGTGGTGGCACTGATCGGCCCGAACGGCGCCGGCAAGACCACCGTGTTCAACTGCCTGACCGGCTTCTACAAACCCAGCGGCGGCAGCATCCTGCTCGACGGCCAGCCGATCCAGGGCCTGGCCGGCCACGAGATCGCCCGCAAGGGCGTGGTGCGCACGTTCCAGAACGTGCGCCTGTTCAAGGAAATGACCGCGCTGGAAAACCTGCTGATCGCCCAGCATCGGCACCTGAACACCAACTTCTTCGCAGGCCTGTTCAAGACCCCGGGGTTCCGTCGCAGCGAGCGCGAAGCCATGGAGTTCGCGCAGTTCTGGCTGGAAAAGGTCAACCTCACCGAGTTCGCCAACCGTACCGCCGGCACCCTGGCCTACGGTCAGCAACGGCGCCTGGAAATCGCCCGCTGCATGATGACCCGCCCACGGATCCTCATGCTCGACGAACCGGCGGCGGGCCTGAACCCCAAGGAGACCGAGGACCTCAAGGCGCTGATCGGCACCTTGCGTGAAGAGCACAACGTCACCGTGCTGTTGATCGAGCACGACATGAAACTGGTCATGAGCATCTCCGACCATATCGTGGTGATCAACCAGGGCACACCGCTGGCCGATGGCACCCCGGAACAGATCCGCGACAACCCTGAAGTGATCAAAGCCTACCTGGGGGAAGCGTAAATGCTGCAGTTCGAAAACGTTTCCACCTTCTATGGCAAGATCCAGGCGCTGCACGACGTCAACGTGGAGATTCGCCAGGGCGAGATCGTCACCCTGATCGGCGCCAACGGCGCCGGCAAGTCGACCTTGCTGATGACCCTGTGCGGTTCACCGCAGGCGCATAGCGGCAGTATTCGCTACATGGGCGAAGAGCTGGTGGGGCAGACCTCGGCGCAGATCATGCGCAAGAGCATTGCGGTGGTGCCGGAAGGTCGGCGGGTGTTCTCGCGCCTGACCGTCGAGGAGAACCTGGCCATGGGCGGGTTCTTCACCGACAAGGGCGACTTCCAGGAGCAGATGGACAAGGTGTTGCACCTGTTCCCGCGGCTCAAGGAACGCTTTGCCCAGCGCGGCGGCACCATGTCCGGTGGCGAGCAGCAAATGCTTGCGATCGGCCGGGCGCTGATGAGCAAACCCAAGCTGCTGCTGCTCGACGAGCCGTCGCTGGGGTTGGCCCCGATCATCATCCAGCAGATCTTCGACATCATCGAACAGCTGCGCAAGGATGGGGTGACGGTGTTCCTGGTGGAGCAGAACGCCAACCAGGCACTGAAGATCGCCGACCGTGCCTATGTGCTGGAGAATGGCCGGGTGGTGATGCAAGGCACCGGTGAAGCGCTGCTGGTCGATCCGAAAGTGCGCGACGCCTACCTGGGCGGTTGAACCGGGTGATGTTCGAAAAACGGCCTTCGGGCCGTTTTTT
>NZ_JAAHBU010000176.1 GCF_010671725.1 Pseudomonas brassicae
GTACCATGGCCTGTCAGATCACCGTTGTCAGCCCTGGTAGCACGGCTGCAGATCGTGTTGAGACCACCCGTGGCCATCAGTGGCCCCAACCAAACATCAGAACCCAACCGTCGCCGACACCAGGTACGTACGCGGCGTAGACAACGTCAACCCCGGCTCACTGTCATCCGGCGCCCCCGCCGAACTCCAGTAACGGTCATCCAGCACGTTTTCGACACTGGCACGCACGGTAACCTCCTTGCCCTCGACCTTGAACGCATAGCGCGCGCCCACGTCATAACGCTCCCAGCTGTCGACCTGCTTGCGGTTGGCCTGGTCCAGGTACTGCGAGCTGGAATGGATACCGCGCCCGGTCAAGGTCAACCCCTGCACCCCCGGCACGTCCCATTCGGCCCCAGGTTGACGTTGTACTCAGGCGTAGCCGGGGCACGGTTGCCGTCATAGACGCCACCCGCAGTGCCGCTCAGCTCGCTGTCGATGAACATCACGCCACCCAGCAGGCGCACACCCTGCAACGGCTCGCCGAACATGCTCAACTCGACACCCCGATTTTCACGCTTGCCGTTGGGGCCGAACACCCGCGTGCCTGCATTGGTCTCGTAAGCCGGCTGCTTGATGCGGAACGCGCTGGCGGTCAGGGCAAAGGTGCCCAGGTCATACTTGGCTCCCACCTCGACCTGACGGCTGACGAAAGGCGCAAATATCTGGTCTTCGTTGATCGAGCTCGACGGCGCGATCTTGCCCTGGCTCAAACCCTCCATGTAGTTGGCATACACCGACAGCTGATCGGTCACCTTGTACAGAATGCCACCCGAGGGCGAGACCTTTTCTTCGTCGTAGGCAGTGGCGCCCTTGATGCCATCGCTCCAGTCATCGACCTCGACCCGCTGCCAGCGCGCCCCCAGGGTCAGCAGCAGGCGGTCATCGACAAAACCCAAGGTGTCGGACAACGCCACGCTGCTGAAGCGGTTCTCGGTGTAGTCCTTCCCATCATCACGCGTGGGCGCGCCCGGAGCCGGTATCTGCACCGGGTTGTACAAGTTGCTGAGGCCACTGGCATAACGTGCGCCGCCGTTCTCGAAGTCGAGGGAAAAGTAGCTGGCCGCCAGGTTGACCTCATGGCTGACCGGCCCGGTAGCAAACCAGCTGCGCACACCGGCGGCAGCGGTACGCACATCCTCGTCACGGGTGAACACCCGCGGCTGTACGGTGAAATCGCCCGCATCATTGGAGATCGAGACATTGTGGCGCAGGAAGTCATAGGTGCTTTTGCGCGCCCCCACCGCACCGTACAGCATGACCGCGTCGCTCACATCGAACTCGCCCTTGAGCGCGCCAAAGGTATCGTGGGTGCGCGCCTTGCTCCAGGGCTGGGCATAGTTGTGATGCACACGCTCGGCGTCCGGTACCTTGGCGCTGGCGCCCACCAGTACGCGCTCCTGCGGCGCGTTGGTGTCGCGCTCGGTGTGCCCCATGTCAGCCGAAAGGCGCACACGCTCACCACGAAAATCCAGGCCCAGCACGGCCATCTCGCGCTCCACGCGCTGGTGCTCCCACTCGGTATCACCGCCCTGCCTGGCACCGTTGAAGCGCACGCCGAACTGCTGCTCGTCGCCAAATCGGCGGCCGATATCCACCGCCCCACCCGCCTGGCCCGCCGAGGCATAGCTGGCGGTGAGCTCGGTGAGCGGCGTGTCGCCGGCGCGCTTGGGCACCACGTTGATACCACCGCCCACGCTGCCGCGCGGCGAGATACCGTTGATCAACTGGCTGGGGCCCTTGATCACATCCACCCGATCGGCCATTTCCATGTCGATCGAGTAGGTCGGCAGGATGCCGAACAGGCCGTTGTACGACACATCGCTGTTGAGCAGGCTGAAGCCGCGAATGGTGAACTGCTCGAAGCGCCCACCAGCCGGGTTGGTGGCACGCACCGACGGGTCGCTGGCAATCAGGTCGCCCAGGGTGCGCGCCTGCTGGTTCTTGACCGCCGCACTGGTGTAGGTGGTCATGCTGAACGGGGTTTCCATGAAATCGCGCGACCCCAGCAGCCCCTGCGAGCCACGCCGGGCCACTTGCCCGCCGGCGTAGGGCGCACTGTCGGCATCCAGCGGCGCGGTACGCGCGCCGGTGATGCTGGTGGGCGCGATTTCAACGGCCGAGGAATCCTGCGGCGCCGGCATCAGGGTGTAGGCCCCCTCGCCCACCGGCACCAGTTGCAGGCCACTGCCTTGCAGCAACCCGGCAAAACCGCCCTCGACACTGTAGCTGCCGGCAAGGCCGGCGCTGTGACGGCCGCTGACCAGCGCCGGATCGACCGAAATGCTCACCCCGGCCTGCCCGGCAAATCGCGTGAGGCGGCTGCCCAGGTCGCCGGCGGGCACGTTGTACTCGCGCTGCGTGCTGGTGTCGGCGAAGGCGGCCATGGGCGTCAGCGGGCCGACGCCGAGCAACAGGCTCAGGCACAGGGTCGGGCGGATCAGTACGGGCATTGGGGGGGCTCTCTGTCAGGTTCACTTACCCCTGATGACAAGCAAGCAGCAAAAAAGGGACACGCCTGCGAATTCTTTTCGCAAAGACTACCTTCGGTACACCTTTATCTGTATATCCATACAGATAAAACTTGCCTGCCTTGCGCTTCCTGCGCATGCTAGGCGCCATCGAAGCCTGATGAAGAAGCCCGCCCGGCATGCGCCTGTACCTCTGCGAAAAACCCTCCCAGGCCAAGGACATCGCCAAGGTCCTCGGCGCTACCCGACGCGGCGACGGCTGCTGGGTCGGCACGGGCGTGACCGTCACCTGGTGCATCGGCCATTTGCTCGAAACCGCCCCGCCCGACGCCTACGACGCCCGCTACAAGCGCTGGGCCCTGGCCGACCTGCCGATCATCCCGACGCAGTGGAAAATGCAGGTCAAACCCAGAACCGCCAGCCAGTTCAAGGCGGTCAAGCGCCTGCTGGGCGAAGCTGCCGAGCTGGTGATCGCCACCGACGCCGACCGTGAAGGCGAGATGATCGCACGGGAGCTGGTGGAACACTGCCGCTATCGCGGGCCCATCCAGCGCCTGTGGCTGTCGGCGCTCGACGACGCCTCGATTCGCAAGGCCCTGGCCGTGCTGCGCCCCGGCGCCGACACCTTCAACCTGTACCACTCGGCGTTGGGGCGCTCGCGCGCCGACTGGTTGATCGGCATGAACATGAGCCGGCTGTTTACCCTGCTCGGTCGCCAGTCCGGCTATCAGGGCGTACTGCCGGTAGGCCGGGTGCAAACCCCGACCTTGCGCCTGGTGGTCGACCGCGACCGCAGCATCGCCGACTTCGTGCCGGTGCCGTTCTGGGCCATCGAGGTGCAACTGGGCAGCGCCGGTAGCCTGTTCAACGCGCAATGGCGCGCCCCCGACGCGCAGTGCGACGACCAGGGCCGCTGCCTGAACCAGGCCATCGCGCAACAGGCTGCGGCGGCCATCACGGCGGCAGGCTCCGCGCACTTGCGCAGCCTGGCCACCGAGCGCGTTCGGGAAGCACCGCCCTTGCCCTTCGACCTCGGCACACTGCAAGAATTGTGTTCGAAAAAGTACGCACTGGGCGCGCAGGAGACCCTCGACATCGCCCAGGCCCTGTATGAAACCCACAAGGTCATCACCTACCCGCGCAGCGACTGCGGTTATCTGCCCCTTAGCCAGCATGCCGAAGCGCTGGCCATTCTGGCCGCGCTGGGGCGCAGCGACCCAAGCCTGGCGCCGCTGCAGCCGCACCTGCAGGCGCAACGCCGCTCACGCGCCTGGAACGACGCCAAGGTCAGCGCCCACCACGGCATCATCCCCACCGCTGCCGCCGTCGACCCGTCGCGTCTGCCGCCCAAGCACAAGGCGGTGTACGTACTGATCCGCGCCCGCTACCTGGCGCAGTTCCTGCCTAACCACGAGTACGACCGCACACAGGCCGACTTCGACTGCGCCGGGCAGGCCCTGCGCGCGGTGGGCAAGCAGATCGTCGAGCCAGGCTGGCGGCGGGCACTGCCCGAGGCGCTGACACCGCCAAAGGGCCGCGAGGCCCCTGTGGCACAAGTGCTGCCGGCATTGCAGCATGGGCAACAGTGCGAGGTGGCCGGGGTCAACCTGAAAGACCTGTGGACCCAGCCGCCCAAGCCCTTCACCGAGGGCGACCTGATCAAGGCCATGAAGAACGTGGCCAAGCTGGTGGACGACCCGCGCCTGAAGCAGAAGCTCAAGGACACCACCGGGATCGGCACCGAGGCGACCCGCGCCGGGATCATCCAGGGCCTGCTCGACCGGGGTTACCTGGTCAAGCAAGGCAAGGCGCTGTCGGCCACCCCCGCCGCGTTCAGCCTGATCGACGCGGTACCCCGGGCGATTGCCGACCCGGGCACCACGGCAATCTGGGAACAGGCGCTGGACATGGTGCACAGCGGCGAGATGAGCCTGGAAGACTTCGTTGCCAAGCAATCGGCCTGGATGAGCAAGCAAGTGCAACGCTGCTCGGGCATGAGCCTGAGTATTGCCGGGCCTGCGGCACCTGCCGGGCGTGGCGGCGCACCGTGGAAGAAGAAGCGCAAGAGTACCGGGGCGGCCAAGCGGCCACGGGCGCCCAAGGCGAAAAAGGGTTAGCCTTCACACCTTCACCTACTGACAAAGGACTGTTCATGAAACTGGGCTACACGATCGTCTATGTACCCGATGTCGAGGCATCGCTGAGCTTTTTCGAGAACGCCTTCGGTTTGACCCGACGCTTCTTGCACGAGTCCGGCGACTATGGCGAGCTGGACACCGGCCCGACTACCCTGGCGTTCGCCTCGCTGGAACTGGGCAACAGCAACTTCCCGGAGGGTTTTGTCGCGGCCAGCGACAGCCAGCGCCCACTGGGCATGGAAATCGCCCTGGTGACCGACACCGTGGCAGCCGCCCACGCCGAGGCACTGGTCAATGGTGCCACCGAACTCAAGGCACCCGAAACCAAGCCCTGGGGGCAGACCGTCTCCTACGTACGCTGCCCGGCCGGTGTGCTGGTGGAGCTCTGCTCGCCGATGAGTTGATCTGGCGCTTCGCTCAAGCGCGGATCACAGCCTTGAGCACCGCCTTGAACGTCTCGATCTGCTCGTCACTGAAGGCTGCAAATACCGCGTCCTGCTGCTCGCGGGCGATCGTCCACAAGGCCTCGGTCTGGTCGATGCCCGCCACGCTCAGGCGCACATGCCCCGCCGCCTCGCTGTCACATACCAGGCCCTTGCGCTTTAGGTTGGCCACCGCCTCGTCGATCTCGCGTGCCGGCATCGCCACTTCGCGCTGCAAATCGGCCAGGTTCAGGCCCGCATCGTTCTCCAGCACCATCAGCATGCGTGCCTCGCTGGTGCGCAAGCCACTGGACAGTTGCCTGGGCTGATAGCTGGCCTGATAGGCACGCAACGCCTGGGTCATCAGGTAGTACAGGTTGTGGCTCAGGCGTCCCTGGAAGTGGCTGCTCGGCGCCTGGCCTTCTTCACGGCGGGTCATGCGGGTGTGTGGCAGCACCATGGAGTACGCACCCTGATGATAGAGCAAGGGCGAACGTCCACTGTCTTCGAAGGCAACCACCTTGCCCAGCATGATCCAGTGGTCACCCCCATCGATCAACTGGTGCGTCAGGCACTGGAAACTCGCCGAGCAATCGGCCAGCAGCGGCGCCCCGCCCTCACCCGCGCGGTGCTCGATACCGGCGAAGCGATCGTCCCTGGGTTTGGCGAAGTTGTTCGACAGCTCGATCTGGTCGGCCGCCAGTATGTTTACCGCAAAGTGGCTGGCCGCCTGGAACACCTCCAGGCTGCTGGAGCGCTTGTCCAGGCTCCAGAGAATCAATGGCGGGTCGAGCGAAACCGAGTTGAAACTGTTGGCGGTCACACCAACCTTGTGCCCCGCCGCATCGGCGGCAGTGACCACGGTGACGCCGGTGGCGAAGTTGCCCAAGGCACGACGAAACGCACGGCTGTCGAAGCCCGTGAGTGGTTGAGTAGACATGCAAGACTCCCCGGCTGCCGCCAGGGCAGCCGTTGATTGTTGTTAGGGTGGGGCGGTGTGGCTCAGACCATGCTCGGGTCGGGCTCCAGGCCCATCAGCTCACGGCCGAGGATCTGGGTGCACACATCATAGTCGGTGTAGGCATGCGCACCGGTCATGTGCGCATCACGCCACAGCCGCTGCATCTCGTTGGACTCGAACCAGGCAGTGCCGCCGGCGGCTTCGAACAGGCGGTCCACGGCCTGGATGCACATCTTCACCGCGTAACCCTGGTTGGTGCGCCAGAACGCCAGGGTCTCGCGGCTCGGATACTGGTGGCGTTCGCTGTGTTCGGCATGCTCCTGCCAGGTTTTCTCCAGGAAGGCGCGGGCAGCAGCCACCTGGTGGGTCGACTCGGCCAGGCGCATCAGCGCGGGGGTCGCCGCCCCCACCGCGGCACCGGTGTAGGCCCGTACGCGGGTGCGGGTCTTTTCCCGGAACACTTCGAGCATGCGTTCGGCGATGCCCAGGCTGACCGTGGAGAAGCCGCTGGCAAAGTAAGGACGGTACGGCGAGTAGAACACCTTGCTGTCCGGGTACAGGCCGAAGCCGGCGGACTTGCCTTCCATCATGTCCTTGGCTTTCTGGATGCGGTACTCGGGCACGAAGACGTTGTCGATGATCAGGGTCTTGGTGCCGCTGCCTTTCATGCCGGCGGCGTGCCAGTCGTCGCGGATCTGGTAAGCGCTGCGCGGCAGCACGGCGAAGCAGTAGTCCTGGGTGCCTTCGGCATTGGCTCGGCGGCAGCCGACGATGGCCCATTCGGCATGGTCGCTGCCGCTGCTCCAGCCCATTTCACCGCTGAACAGCAGGCCGCCTTCGACTTCCTCGACGCGCCCGAACGGCGCGATACTGCTACTGGCAGTGGCATTGCGATCAGTGCCCCAGATCTCTTCCTGCAAGCGTGCCGGGAACATCGCCAACTGGTGGCTGTGGGTGCACAGCAGGCTCATGGCCCAGGCGGTGCTGGCGCAGGCGCCGGCCAGCAAGGCGATGCAATCGGCGAATGCAGGCAGCGAGATCTCCATGCCGCCGTAGGCCTGGGGCTGGAAGGCGCGGTGCAGGCCGATGCCCTTGAGCAGGGCGATATTCTCGGCGGGGACCTGGCGTTCCTGCTCGGCGCGCGCGGCATTGGCGGCGATGATCGGCAACAGTGGCTTGAGGTCTTCAAGCAGCGGGTTTGGCTTTTTCATGGGTGGCCCTGCTTATTGTTGGATGTCCGCGCTGGGCTGCGACAAAGGCAGTCAGCGCTGGATGCAGGCAGTATGGGAGGGTCAAGGCGACGGGAAAATGCACCTTCCAGAGGCAAGATTGTACTTATCATGGGCCTTGGGGGCCTCTTCGCGGGCAAGCCAGCTTCAACAGGTCATGCGATGTACACAGAACACTGTGGGAGCTGGCTTGCCAGCGAAGGCGTCAGCGGGGCTGTACCTGAACGACCTCCTGCAACCGCGCCCACAGCCGTGCCACATGCTCACGCTCGGTCGGCAATGCGCCCACCGACACGCGCACCATCCATTCACCGTTCAAGGTGGCCGGGGTCACGTACGCAGCCCCGGAGGCATTCAGCCGGTCGGCCCAGGCCCGCGTGTGGCGGTCCAGCGCATCGCCTTGCAGCCCGCCCGGCTGATGACGAATGCACAACGTCTGCAACTGCACCGGCGCCAGCAATTCCCAGCCCTGCGCGTCCGCCACCTGCTCGGCCAGCCAGCGCGCGTTGTCCAGGTCGCGCCGCAAGCGCTGTTGCAAGCCCTGCACACCTTCACTGCGCAGCATGAACCACAGTTTCAGCGCGCGGAACCGGCGCCCCAGCGGTACACCCCAGTCGCGCAGGTTCTTCACCTTGCTGTCGACCGCCGACTGCAGGTAGCTGGGGTTGGTGCTCATCACCCGGATCAGGTGTTGCGGGTCACGCACGAAGTACAACGAACAATCGAATGCAACGCCCAGCCACTTGTGCGCATTGACCACGATGGAATCGGCCTGCTCGATGCCCTCCCACATCCAGCGGCACTCCGGCAGGATCATCGCCGAACCGGCCATGGCCGAGTCGACATGCAGCCACAGGCCATGGGCGCGGGCGATCCGCCCGATCGGTGCCAGCGGGTCCAGCGCGGTGGTGGTCGTGGTACCGGTGGTGGCCACCACCGCGCACGGCTGCAGCCCTGCCGCCAGGTCCTGCTCAATGGCCGCGGCCAGGGCCTCGGGGCGCATGGCGAACGTCGCGTCGACCTCGATGTAGCGGATGTTGTCCTTGCCGAACCCGGCCAGCAACGCCGCCTTGTCCACCGAGCTGTGTGCCTGCGCACTGGTGTAGATCATCAGCGGCTTGGCCAGGCTCTGCAGGCCGCCCTTGACCAGCGCATAGTCGCTGGCGCGTTCGCGGGCACAGATCAATGCCACCAGGGTGCTACTGGACGCCGTGTCCTGGATCACCCCGCTCCAGGCACCCGACAGGCCGACCATCTGGCGCACCCAGTCCACCGTGGTCTCTTCCAGTTCGCTCAGTGCCGGGCTCGACTGCCAGGACAAGCCCAGTACCCCGAGGCCGCTGCTGAGAAAATCCCCCAGCACCGAGGACAAGGTGCCGTTGGAAGGGAAGTAACCGAAAAAGTCAGGGTGCTGCCAATGCGAAAGCCCCGGCATCACTAGGTGATCGACGTCCTGCACAATCTGTTCGAAGGCTTCACCCTGCTGTGGCGCGGCCTTCGGCAGGGCGTTCTTCAGGTAACCTGGCGCGACCTGCGCCATCACCGGCAGGCTGGCGACCGTGCTGCGGTAGTCGGCGATGCGGTCGATCAGTTGATGACCCTGCTGGCGAAATTCTTCTGGGCTCACGCGCTTGCTCCTGTGGTGGTGGTTGCACTGCCACCGAGTCTAGGCGCTGCCAGGCGCGTTAAATACGCCAGGCGCTACATAGCTGCTATGGCGAATCCACATAGTTGCCGGTCACGCCGAACTGCGACTGCTGCCACAAGTCGAACACCAGTGCGCGAAACCAGCGGTGTTCGGCCGACGCATGCAAACGCTGATGCCACACCACCCAGTAGCGCTGGGTGTGCTGCACGAACGCCAGCGGGCGCCACACCAGCGGGTGCAGGCGGCTGAGCTGGCATGCGATATGTTCCGGTACGGTAACCAGCGCCTGCTGGTACACACCACCTGCACAGCCGCCGAGAAGAACGGCACTTGCAGCGTAATCCGCCGGCTCAGCCCCTGGGCGCGCAGGTGCTGATCGATGAAGCTGTCCTTGTCGCCGCCCCCGCAGATGCGCACGTGGCCCCAGGCGCGGTAATCGTCCTGGCTCAGGGCGGCGTGCTCGCTCAACGGGTGGTCGCGGTGCATCAGGCACACCGCGCGGTCCTCACCCAGCATGCGCCCATGCAGGTTGGCCGGGGCGTTGTCGAACAGCGTCGTGGCCAGGTCGATTTCGCCGCTGGCCAGGCACTCGAACTGGCCCGGCGACCAGGCCCGGTAGTCGATCGAGACCCCCGGCGCCAGCTCGGCCAGGCGGTTCACCAGCAGCGGCAGCATGTGTTCGCCAATGTAGTCCGAGGCCGCCAGGCTGAAACGTCGTTCGCAGCGTTGCGGGTTGAACGCCTGTGGCTGACGCAATGCTTCCAGCTCGCCCAGCACCTGGCGCAGCGGCGCCACCAGCGCCAGGGCCTGCTCGCTCAGCACGTAACCGCGGCCCTGACGCACCAGCAACGGGTCATCGAAAGCCTGGCGCATATGCGCCAGCTGCCGGCTGAGCACCGACTGGCTGCTGCCCAGCCGTTCAGCGGCATGGCTGAGGTTCTTCATCTGCAGCAGCGTGTCGAGGGCGTGCAGGTGCGCCAGGCTCAACGAGGCAAAGGTGGGGTTCACGGTGGGCTCCAGCGGTGGTGAAGCCCCAAGGCTAAGGGGTTTTACCCCGGTTTCACAGCGCCGCTGCCGCCGGCTGTGCCCTGCCCCCGTCTGCGCTGGTAGGCAATCGCCAGCCCCACAAACCAGAACGGCATCACGCACAGGGCCAGTCGCGTATCCGGTTTGAGCGCCAGCAGTGACAGCACAAACGCCAGAAACACCAGGGTCACCCAGGCCATCGCCACGCCGCCCGGCATCTTGTAGCGCGACTGCGCATGCAGCTCAGGTCGCACTTTGCGGTAGCAGATGTACGACACCAGTATTGTCGACCAGGTGAAGATCACCAGGATCGCCGAGATGGTGGAGACGATGGTGAACACCGTCATCACTTCCGGAAAGATGAACAGCAACAATACCCCCAGCAGCATCAGCAACGTCGAGAACGCGAGGCTCGCCACCGGCACGCTGTGGCGCGACAGGCGGCCCATGCGCGCCGGGGCATTGCCCTGACGGGCCAGCCCGAACAGCATGCGGCTGGTGGAGAACACCCCGCTGTTGGCGGACGAGGCGGCCGAGGTCAGCACGACGAAGTTGACGATGCCCGCCGCGGCGGGAAAGCCGGCTACCAGAAACAGCTCCACGAAGGGGCTCTTGCTGGGCGACACCTGCTGCCACGATGTCACCGCGATGATGCATGCCAGTGAAACCACATAGAACAGAATGATGCGCAGCGGGATGGCATTGATCGCCTTGGGCAGCACTTTTTCGGGGGAACGGGTTTCTGCGGCGGTGGTGCCCACCAGCTCTGTGCCGGCAAACGAGAAGATCGCGATCTGAAAGCCTGCGAAGAAGCCCATCAACCCATTGGGAAACGCCGCCCTGGCCTCGAACAGGTGCCCGAGCGAGGCCGTGACGCCGGTCGGCGAAACAAAGGAGGTTGCGATCAATACGCCACTCACCGCAATCAATGTCAGCACGGCAATGATCTTGACGATGGCAAACCAGAACTCCACCTCGCCGAACAGGCGCACCGTGAGCACGTTCAGGGCGAACAAGGTGATCATCATGCCGATCGCTGGCCCCCAGGCAGGCACGTCGGGGTACCAGTGCTGGAAGAAGCCGCCCACCACCACGGCGTCTCCCACCACCGCGACACACCAGCTCAGCCAGTACGACCAGCCCAGGAAAAATGCAGCGCGCGGGCCGATGTAGGCACCCGCAAAGTCGGCGAAGGACTTGAACTGCAGGTTCGACAGCAGCAGTTCGCCCATGGCCCGCATCACGAAATACAGGAAGAAGCCGATGATCATGTAGATCAGCAGGATCGAGGTTCCGGACAAGGCAATGATCTTGCCCGAGCCCATGAACAG
>NZ_JAAHBU010000177.1 GCF_010671725.1 Pseudomonas brassicae
TCTGCCGCAGCCCCGACAGGCTCGGCCCCAGCAGGCGTTCGGCGTGTGCCGACAGGCCCAGCAGCAGGCCCAGCACGAGCCCAGCGTACCGCCCAGCAGCAGCCCGCCGAGCGCACGGCCCACACTGACGGCCAGTGCGCCGCTCAGTGAGCCGTCGAGTACGCCGTTGCAGGTGGTGTGCAGCACCTGCAACGGTGCGACCAGAATGTTGGCGTCGACCCAGCCGTACAGGCTCGCCAGTTGCCACAGCACCAGCAAGGCCAGCGGCAGGCCCAGCGCCTGCAGGCGCTGCCCGCCCCGCAATGGGCGTACCCGCAGTTGCGCGGTGGCCGGGTGCGGCCAGTGCAGCAGGCGCCGGTCGAGCCAGCTCAGGGTGCGGTCCATCAGCAGCCCCAGCACGCCGATCACGGCGATGCACACGAACACGATGTCGAGCATGAACAGTTGCCGCGCCCACACCATCAGGTAGCCCAGCCCTTCGCTGGAGGCCAGCAGCTCGACCGCCAGCAGTGAGGTCCAGCCGGCGGCCAGGGCCAGGCGCACACCGGCCAGAAATGCCGGCAGCGCCGCCGGCAGGATCAGCCGGCGAATCAGCAGGTGGGTGGGCAGGCGCAGCACGGCTGCGGCTTCGCGCAGGCGCGGCTGAGCATCGCGAACCCCCACCAGCGTATGCAGCGTGACCGGCACGATGATCGCTTTGACCAGCACCACCAGCTTGAGCACTTCGCCAATCCCGAACAGCACCATGAACAGCGGGATCCAGGCCAGCGTGGGAATTTGCGCCAGGGCATTGAATGTCGGCAGCACCAGGCGTTCGGCGCGCTGGCTGAAGCCCAGCCAGGCGCCCAGCACGGCACCGGCCGCGACACCGGCGACCAGCCCCAGCAGCAAGCGTTGCAGGCTGATTGCCAGGTGCCCCCCAGAGTTCGCCGCGGCCGAGTTCCACGGCACTGTCCCAGACCAGTGAAGGGGGCGGTAGGATCTGCTCGCTCATCCACTGGTTGCGGCTTGCCAGCCACCACAGGGCGGCCAGCAGCAGGGGCAGGTACCCGGCCTGCAAACGGTGCCAGGGCAGGCTGCGCAGACGTGGCCAGTGAGCGGCGGGTGCGGGGTGGAAAGGGCGGTGCGTGTCATGCAGACCTCGCTATTTGTATATTTCTTATTGATATATATAAAAAGAAATACATGCGATTGAGCGATAAGAACTGCATTTAAAGCCGTTGTTCGCCTACGCAGCCAATGCATTCGAAGCATATTTTTGTTGTGTGCCATGCATAGGTCGCCGGGCTGCGGGCTAGCGGGTTTATATGTGTTTAAGTTATTAAAATGTAATTTAATATTATTTAATATTCGCGCGAGGATCTGGGTAGCGTGGCCACACCATTACAAGGAGTCGCGTGCCATGAACCTGTCGATCAACCGTGTTTTCAGCCTGTTTGCCACCCCCGCACTGGCCGCCGTGATCGGCTGGCTGCCCCCTTTGGCCCAGGCCGCCGAGCTCAAGCAGATCCGTATCGCGGTGCCCGACCTGAGCGCTGGCACGCAGCAGTCCGGGGGCGGCATCACCGATGTGTTGCGCAGCCAGCAACTGCTGGAGAAGGCCTTCGCGGCCGACGGCATCAGCATCCAGTGGAACTACTTCAAGGGCGCGGGCCCGGTGATCAACGAAGCTTTCGCCAACGGCCAGGTCGACTTCGCCTACCTGGGTGACCTGGCGGCGATCATCGGCAAGGCCAACGGCGTCGACACGCGCCTGCTGGCCGCCACCGGGCGTGGCATCAAACACTACCTGGGCGTGGTGCCGGGCAGCGGCATCAAGACCCTGCAAGACCTCAAGGGCAAGCGCGTGGCGGTGTTCCGCGGCACCGCCACGCAGCTCTCGTTCGACGCCGCGCTGGCCAGCCAGGGCCTGAGCGAGAAAGACCTGAAAGTGATCAACCTGGATTTCAGCGCGGCGATTGCCGCCCTGGCGGCCCGACAGATCGACGCCACCTGGGGCTCTACCGGCATCAGCGCGTTGCAGGCGCGTGGCCTGGCCGAGTTGCCGCTCAGTACCCGTGACCTGGGCGGGGCGGGCAATGTGCAGGCGGTGCTGGTGGCCTCGGGTGCGTTTGTCGATGCACACCCGGTGGTGGTCGAGAAGTTCCTCGCCGCGCAGCAGCCGGCGGTGCAATGGCTGACCGACGACAGCAACAAGGACGCCTATATCCAGCTCGTGTCAGGCCTGGCCAGTTACCCGCCGGCAATCCTGCAGCGCGACCTCAAGGACGAGCACCTGAGCGCGATCTTTCCGTCCAGCCTCGACCCGGACTTCCTCGCCAAGCTACAGGCCTCGGTCGACCTGGCCGCGCAGCAGCGCCTGATCCGCAAGCCGTTCAAGGTCGACCAGTGGCTGGCGCCGCAAGCTACCCGAGCAGCGCCTGTGGCGCAGGCTGGCGGTCAAGGCTGACCAGGGTTTCGATCATTGCCCGCGCGGCCGGCGACAGGCGATAGCCGCTACGGCTGACGATGCCGCAGCGCGCGCTGAAACTGTCGAGGTTGGCCGGCAGGTTGCGCCAGTGCAGGCGCGCCAGTTCACCCCGCGCAATCGCTTCGCCATGTGCCTCTTCGGTGCCGATGCCGATGGCGTCGGTGCTGAGCACCACCTTGACCAGGGTGGGCAGGTGCTCGGTCTGGACCTGGGGCGTGAAGTCGGTCTTGCCACTGAGGTTGGCCAGCAGCTTGCGCACGCCGGGCGGGATCAGTGAGGTGGCCAGTGGGTAGTCGAACATGTCGTTGGTCGACAGGCTGTCCTTGGCCAGCAGCGGGTGCCCCGGCCGGCAGAAGAACAGACCGCGGCGCGGGGTCAGGGCCAGGGTCTGGAAGTTCGGGTCGGCCTCGAAGTGACGAATGTCGGCGACGAAGAACTCGATCTCTTCGCGGCTCAGGGCGCGGCTGAGACGTTCCCAGTTGGCCACCTCGAAGCGCGTGTGCACCTTGGGGTGGGCATTGATGAACTGCGCCACGGCCTGCGGCACCAGGTTCACCGCCGGCACCGGACCGCTGCCGAAGCGCAGTTCGCCGGCATCGAGTTTGGTCATCTGCAGCACTTCACTGCTCAGTTGCGCGGCGCCCTGTACCAGGCGCAGTGCATGTTGCAGCACCACCTGGCCCTCGGGCGTAGGGCGCAGTTCCTTGTGGCCACGGTCCACCAGCACGCAACCGAACTCCTGCTCCAGGCCCTGGATGCTGCGGCTGAACGCCGGCTGGGTGATGCCCATGGCATCGGCCGCACGCACGAAACTGCGGTGTTCGGTAAGGGCGATGAAGTAACGCAGCTGGCGAAGATCCATATGCTTTTCCGGCATTCCAAAAATAGGGCGAAGGTATTTGCCGCCACGGAGACTGGGGTTTTAAATGCAAGCTCTTATTCCGTCAATGAAGCACTTGCATATCTTTTAGAGCTTATTTGCATATAGATAGCGCCAGAGTTTCATCGGCACTTTCCGTGAAGCAATCGATGAGGAACCAACCATGAGCAATGCCGCACTCGCCGTTGCACCTGTCAGTCACGTCCTGGACATTCAGCCGGTGGCCGGGCGTATCGGTGCCGAAATCCGTGGGGTCACGCTGGGGGCCGACCTGGCGCCGGCGGTGGTCGAGGCCATCCAGGCCGCGCTGGTGCAATACAAGGTGATCTTCTTCCGCGCCCAGGCGCACCTGGACGACCAGACCCAGGAAGCTTTCGCCCACCTGCTCGGCGAGCCGATCGCGCACCCGACGGTGCCGGTGCGTGACGGTACGCGTTACCTGATGGAACTGGACGGTGGGCAAGGGCGCCGGGCCAATTCGTGGCACACCGACGTGACGTTCGTCGAGGCGTATCCCAAGGCCTCGATCCTGCGTTCGGTGGTGGCGCCGGCCTCGGGCGGTGACACGGTGTGGGCCAATACCGCCACGGCCTACACTGACCTGTCACCGGCCTTGCAGGCACTGGCCGAGCAGCTGTGGGCGGTGCACAGCAACGAGTACGACTACGCCGCAGTGAAGCCGGACGTGAGCGTCGAGCAGTTGGAGAGCTACCGCAAGGTGTTCACCTCGACGGTGTATGAAACCGAGCATCCAGTGGTGCGCGTGCACCCGGTAAGCGGTGAGAAGCACCTGTTGCTGGGGCATTTCGTGAAGCGCCTGAAGGGCTATTCCAAGGCTGATTCAGAGCATCTGTTCAACTTGCTGCAAAGCCATGTGACGCGCCTGGAGAACACCGTGCGCTGGCGCTGGCAAGCGGGTGATGTGGCGATCTGGGACAACCGTGCAACGCAGCACTACGCGGTGGATGACTACGGCTCGCAGGCCCGGGTGGTGCGCCGGGTGACGCTGCAGGGGGATGTGCCGGTGGGGGTGCAGGGGCAGCGTAGCCGGACCCTCAAGGGGCAATGATTCTGTAGCGCCTGGGCAGGCCTCTTCGCTGGCAAGCCAGCTCCCACAGGTTCAGCGCCGATCCTGAGATCACCTGTGACCTGTGGGAGCTGGCTTGCCAGCGAAGGGTTACACACCGATGTTCAGAGGAAGCTGATCGGGTAGCTGACGATCAGGCGGTTCTCGTCGAACTCATTGGTGCTGAAGTCCCGACGCATGGTCGAGTTGCGCCATTTCAGCGACAGGTTCTTCAGGCTGCCGGACTGGATCACGTAGGCCAGCTCAGATTCGCGCGCCCATTCCTTGCCATCGTTGACCACCGCCGTGTGCACGTTGTCACCCTTGATGTACCGGTTCATCAAGGTCAGCCCCGGCACGCCGACACCGGCGAAGTTGAAGTCGTGACGCAACTGCCAGGAGCGCTCCTTGGCGTAGTCGAAGCTGGCGTTGTAGCTGTCGTTGGCCAGGGTACCGCCGCTGGTGCCGTTGACCCGCATCCACTGGTCGTCGCCACTGACTTTCTGCAAGCCGACGTAGAAGGTGTTGCTGCCATAGCGTGCCGAGAACAGCGCCGAGGCGGTACGGTTGTCCAGCTTGCCGGCGCGCTCGGCACCGTCTTCCTTGCCGATGAAGTAGCCCAGGTTGGCGCCCAGGGTCCAGTCGCCCAGCGGCTGGCTGTGCACCACGTTCAGGTATTGCTGGTTGTAGATGTCCTTGAGCTGGGCATTCCACACACCGACCAGGGTGCGCTTTTCATTGAAGCTGTACTCGCCACCGGCAAAGTTGAAGCGGTCGGAGGTGATACCCGCGCGGCCGTTCATGAACATGTCTTCCATGCTCGCGTCGTTGCGCGGGCTGTTGCCGCGGAACTGGCCGGCATACAGGGTCAGGCCGTCGATTTCCTGGGAGGTCAGTTGCCCGCCACGGAAGGTCTGCGGCAGCGAGCGGCCGTCGTCCGAACGCAGGATCGGCAGCACCGGCATCCACTCGCCCACCTTCAGTTCGGTCTTGGACAGCTTGGCCTTGAGCGCCACGCCCAGGCGGCCGAAATCGTCGGCCGGGCGGCTATCGTCATGCACCGGCAGCAGGTGGGTGCCGGCAGTACCCTTGCCGCCGTCGAGCTTGACCGAGTACAGGCCCAGCACATCGACGCCGAAGCCGAGCGTGCCCTGGGTAAAGCCGGATTTGGCATCCAGGATGAAGCTCTGGGTCCATTCCTCGCCTTTGGCCTGTGCATTGTTGGGGTCGACGAAATTGCGGTTGATGTAGAAATTGCGCAGGTTCAGGCCGAGCTTGGCATCTTCGACAAAGCCGCCTTCAGCAGCCAGGACGGGCAGGACGCAGCTCATGGCGAGCAGGCCGGGGAACAGGTGTCGTGCGGATTTAAGTGCAGTCATCGTAGGTGTGTCTCTTGTTTTTATGAGAGTCGACGGACGATGGATGGTGCTGCGGCGGGGGACGTCGAATCAATTCGTTACAGGCGGTACTGGGCGATAACCGAACACTAACTGTTTGGTTACTTTGCGCTGCAAGGTCAACTGCAGGCACAAAAAAGCCCACCGCGAGGGGTGGGCTTTCAGGTTACGGCAGCGAATCAGCGCGCGGGCGAGCCGATTGACGCCTGCTGCTGTGCCTCACCGGTACGCTCATACCAGCCGCCGCCGAGGGCCTTGTACAGGTTGACCTCGCTGACCAGTTGCGACAGCCGGTCGGTGATCAGCGCCTGCTGGGCACTGAACAGGTTGCGCTGTGCATCGAGGAAGGTCAGGTTGCTGTCGATACCGATGCGGTAGCGACGCTCGGCCAGTCGGTAGTAGTCCTGGTTGGCTTCGACCAGGTCACGCTGGGCCTGCAACTGCTCGTTGAAGGTCTGACGCGCCGCCAGCCCATCGGAGACTTCCTGGAAGGCGGTCTGGATGGTCTTCTCGTACTTGGCGACGTTGATGTCTTTCTGGATCTTGGAGTAGTCCAGGCTCGCACGCAGGCTGCCGGCATTGAAGATCGGCAGGTTGATCTGCGGCTGGAACAGCCAGGTGCCCGAACCGCCCTTGAACAGGCCGCCCATGTCCGGGCTCAAGGTGCCGGCATTGGCCGTCAGGCTGATGCTCGGGAAAAACGCCGCGCGCGCCGCGCCAATGTTGGCGTTGGCGGCCTTGAGCAGGTGCTCGGCTTCCTGGATGTCGGGGCGACGTTGCAGGATGTCCGACGGCAAGCCGGCCGGCACTTCGGCCAGCAGGTCGCTGTCGAGCTTCATGGCTTGCGGCAGGTTCGCCGGCACGCCGGCGCCGACCAGCACGGCCAGGCTGTTCAGGTCCTGCGCCACCAGGCGCTGGTACTGCGCCAGCTTGACGCGTGCGCCCTCGACCGAGGTGCGTGCCTGGCTCAGGTCCAGTGCCGAGGCCACGCCCACTTCGCTGCTGCGACGGGTCAGCGCGTAGCTCTGCTCGTAGGTCTTGAGTGTTTCTTCGGTGAGCGTGAGCAGCTCTTTGTCGGCCTGCCAGGTGAAGTAGGCATTGGCCACGCTGGCCACCAGGCTGATCTGCGTGGAACGCCGCGCCTGCTCGCTGGACAGGTAGGTTTCCAGGGTCTGCTCGGTGAGGCTGCGCACGCGACCGAACAGGTCGAGTTCGTAGGCACTCACGCCCAGGGTCGCCGAGTACTGGCTGGTGATGGCCGACTCGCCGGTTTGCGAGACGCTCGCCGGCACCCGCTGGCGGCTGCCGCTGCCGGTAGCCGAGACCGCCGGGAACAGGTCCGCCCGCTGGATGCGGTACTGCGCCCGGTAGGCATCGATGTTCAGCGCCGCGACCCGCAGGTCGCGGTTGTTGACCAGCGAGGTCTGGATCAGCTGCTGCAGCGCCGGGTCGTGGAAGAACTGGCGCCAGCCCTGTTCGGCTGCGGCTACATCGGCCGACTCGGTCGGCGAGTAGGCAGGCCCTTGCGGCCACTGGGCCGCCACCGGCGACTCAGGGGTCTGGTAATCAGGGATCAGCGAGCAGCCACCGAGAATGAAGGCGGTGACTGCCAGGGACAACAGGGACTTACTCATTGCCCGGCCTCATAGCGTGGGGTTTCAGGTGTGGCGTCTGCTTCGGGCTTCTTGCTCCCGAACAGCGACGATACGCTTACGAAGAACAACGGTACCCAGAAGATCGCCAGCACGGTGGCGGTGATCATGCCGCCGATCACCCCGGTGCCGATGGCATGCTGGCTGCCGGAGCCTGCGCCGGTGGCGATGGTCAACGGTACCACGCCGAGGATGAACGCCAGCGAGGTCATGATGATCGGGCGCAGACGCATGCGGCACGCCTCGATCGACGCATCCACTAGGCTGCGGCCCTGCTCGTGCAGTTCCTTGGCGAATTCGACGATCAGGATCGCGTTCTTCGCCGCCAGGCCGATGGTGGTCAGCAGCCCCACCAGGAAGTACACGTCGTTGGACAGCCCGCGCATGCTGGCCGCCATCAGCGCACCGATGATCCCCAGCGGCACCACCAGCACCACCGCGATCGGGATCGACCAGCTTTCGTACAGCGCCGCCAGGCACAGGAACACCATCAGCAGCGACAGCGCGAACAGTGCCGGCATCTGCGAGCCCGACAGCTTCTCTTCGTACGACATGCCGGTCCAGGCAAAGCCCACACCGGCCGGCAGTTGTGCGGCCAGGCGCTCGACCTCGGCCATGGCTTCACCGGTACTGTAGCCAGGGGCTGGCGCACCGAGTACTTCCATCGCCTCGACGCCGTTGTAACGCGACAGCTTGGGTGCGCCGTAGCTCCATTCGCCGGTGGCGAAGGAGGAGAACGGCACCATCTCGCCGGCAGCGTTGCGCACGTACCACTTCTGCAGGTCTTCAGGGCTCATGCGGGCACTGGCTTCGCCCTGCAGGTAGACCTTCTTGACCCTGCCGCGGTCGATGAAGTCGTTCACATAGCTGGCACCCAGCGCAATCGACAGGGTGTTGTTGATGTCGGCAATGGTCACGCCCAGGGCGCTGGCGCGTTCGTCGTCGATGGTCAACTGGTACTGCGGTTCATCATTCAGGCCGTTAGGACGCACCTGGGTAAGGATCTTGCTTTGCGCGGCCATGCCGAGGAACTGGTTGCGCGCTTCCATCAGTTTTTCATGGCCGACGCCGGCGCGGTCCTGCAGGAACACGTCGAAGCCGGTGGCGTTACCCAGCTCCAGTACCGCAGGCGGGGCAAAGGCGAACACCATCGCATCGCGGAAGCTGAAGAAGTGCTGCTGGGCGCGGGTCGCCAGGTTGAACACGCTGTTTTCGGCAGAGCGTTCGCCCCATGGCTTGAGCATGATGAAGGCCATGCCCGAACTCTGGCCACGACCGGCGAAGTTGAAGCCGTTGACGGTGAACACGGAGGCGACGGTATCGGCTTCCTTGTCCAGCAGGTAGGCGCGCATTTCGTCCACCACCGCCTGGGTGCGCTCGGCGCTGGAACCGGCCGGGGTCTGCACCTGGGCGAACAGTACGCCCTGGTCTTCCTCGGGCAGGAATGCGGTCGGGATGCGCATGAACAGCCAGACCATGCCGACCACGATCAGGATGTAGGCCAGGAAGTACGGAGTCTTGTGGCGCAGGATGTTGCCCACGCCACGCTCGTAGCTTTGCACGCTACGGTCGAAGTTGCGGTTGAACCAGCCGAAGAAGCCACGCTTGGCAACGTGATGCTCGCCTTTCTTGACCGGCTTGAGCATGGTGGCGCACAGCGCCGGGGTGAAGATCAGCGCGACCAGCACCGACAGGCCCATGGCCGACACGATGGTGATCGAGAACTGCCGGTAGATCACCCCCGTGGAGCCGCCGAAGAACGCCATCGGCAGCAGTACCGCCGACAGCACCAGGGCGATACCGACCAGCGCACCCTGGATCTGGCCCATGGACTTCTTGGTCGCTTCCTTGGGTGAGAGCCCCTCTTCGGACATCACCCGCTCGACGTTCTCTACCACTACGATGGCGTCGTCCACCAGCAAGCCGATGGCCAGGACCATGGCGAACATGGTCAGGGTGTTGATGCTGAACCCCGCGGCGGCAAGGATGCCGAAGGTACCGAGCAACACCACCGGTACGGTCATGGTGGTGATCACGGTGGCGCGGAAGTTCTGCAGGAACAGGTACATCACCAGGAACACCAGCACGATCGCTTCGATCAGGGTGTGGATCACCCCGCTGATCGATTCGGTGACCACTGGCGTGGTGTCGTACGGGAACACCGCCTTCATGCCCGGCGGGAAGAACGGTTCCAGGTCGGCAATGGTCTTGCGCAACGCCTTGGCGGTATCCAGGGCGTTGGCACCGGTGGCCAGTTTTACCGCCAGGCCGGAGGCCGGCTTGCCGTTGAACTGCGCGCTGACGCTGTAGTTTTCACCGCCCAGGCCCACCTCGGCGACATCGCCCAGGCGTACCTGGGAGCCGTCACGGTTGACCTTGAGCAGGATCTTTTCGAACTGCTCGGCGGTCTGCAGGCGGGTCTTGCCGATGATGGTGGCGTTGAGCTGGGTGCCCGGCAGGGCAGGCAGGCCGCCCAGTTGGCCGGACGATACCTGCACGTTCTGTGCAGCCACGGCGGTCTTGACGTCTACCGGGGTCAGCTGGAATTTGTTCAGCTTGGCCGGGTCGAGCCAGATACGCATGGCGTACTGGGCACCGAATACCTGGAAGTCACCCACACCCGCTGTACGCGAGATCGGGTCCTGCATGTTGGAGACGATGTAGTTGGCCAGGTCGTCCTTGGTCATGCTGCCGTCTTCGGACACCAGGCCGATCACCAGCAGGAAGTTCTTCACTGCCTTGGTCACGCGGATACCCTGCTGCTGCACTTCTTGCGGCAGCAACGGGGTGGCCAGGTTCAGCTTGTTCTGTACCTGGACCTGCGCGGTATCAGGGTTGGTGCCCTGCTCGAAGGTGGCGGTAATGGTCATGCTGCCGTCCGAGTTGCTCTCGGACTGCACATAGCGCAGGTTGTCGATACCGTTGAGCTGCTGCTCGATCACCTGGACCACGGTGTCCTGCACGGTCTGCGCCGAGGCGCCCGGGTAGGTCACGGCGATGGCGATGGCCGGCGGGGCGATGCTCGGGTACTGGTTGATCGGCAACTTGAGGATCGACAAGGCACCGACCAGCATGATCACCAGGGCAATTACCCAGGCAAAGATCGGGCGATCGATAAAGAATCTGGACATGGTTTATTCCCCTTTGGCCCCTGCATTCGCTGCATTGGCCTGGGACGGCTGGGCAGGCTTGACGTTGGTCGCTTCGCTGACCTTCACCTCGACACCTGGCTTGACGTACTGCAGGCCTTCGGTGATCAGGCGGTCGCCCGGGTTCAAGCCTTCCTCGATCAGCCAGTCGCTGCCCACGGTACGGCTGGCCTTGAGCTGGCGCAGTTCGACCTTGTTGTCCTTGTTCACCACCAATGCAGTCGGCTCGCCCTTGAGGTCGCGGGTCACGCCTTGTTGCGGCGCGAGGATCGCCGCAGCGTTGACGCCAGCGGCCAGGCGCGCATGCACGAACATGCCCGGGAGCAGGTTGTGGTCGGGGTTGGGGAACACGGCGCGCAGGGTCACCGAACCGGTGGTCTGGTCGACCGAGACTTCGGAAAACTCCAGGCGCCCTTCGTGGGTGTAGGTACTGCCATCTTCAAGGTTCAGGGTGACCTTGGCGGCATTGGCGCCGGCTTTCTGCAGTTGCCCGCTTTCAAGCTCGCGGCGCAGCTTGAGCAACTCGGCCGAGGATTGGGTAACGTCGACGTAGATCGGGTCAAGCTGCTGGATCACCGCCATGGCGTTGGTCTGGCCGTTGCTGACCAGCGCGCCTTCGGTGTACGCAGAACGGCCGATGCGGCCGCTCAGCGGCGCCAGTACCTTGGTGTAGCGCAGGTCGATCTGGGCGCTGCGCAGGGTGGCTTCGGCCTGCAGGCGCTTGGCCTGGGCGTCGTCGTATTCCTGGCGGCTCACGGCTTGCTCGGCCACCAGTTGCTTGTAGCGCTCGGACAGCGAGCGGGTCGATTGCAGGTTGGCCTGGGCGCTGGCCAGCGTCGCCTCGTACACCGACGAGTCGATCTGATACAGCTGCTGGCCTTCCTTGACTTCGCTGCCTTCCTTGAACAGACGCTTGAGAATGATGCCGTTGACCTGTGGGCGAACCTCGGCCACACGGTAGGCGATAGTGCGCCCCGGCAGGTCGGAGGTCAGGGTGAAGGCTTGGGGTTGCAGGGTCACGACGCCGACCTGAGGAGCTTGCGCCGCGGGCGCCGCCTCTTCCTTTTTACAGCCGCTGAGCAGTGTTGCCAGGGCGACGGCGGAAACCAGAGCGGTAACAGCTGGCTTGAATTGCATGAAGATCCTCGGGTCGAAAGAGCTGAAGACGCTCAAGAGTAATTGAAACGCGATTAAGGGAAAATTACTTACAAGTGGATAAGTAGGATGCTAAGGAATATACTTACATTCATGCTTGTTTGTAAACACCTTTGGTTGGCGCCAGCGGGCGCGCCAGAGGCTTGACTAAGACACTCGGCGAGGGCCCGCACGTGGCCATGCCGGCTCAGAACCCGGACGCCTGCCGTGTGCGTCCGGCCCTTGATGAGGTTGTACTGCCATGGTCCGTCGTACCAAAGAGGAAGCTCAGGAAACCCGTAACCAGATTCTCGAGGCGGCCGAAAAAGCCTTCCATGCCCGCGGCGTGGCGCGTACCACGCTGGCAGACATTGCCAAGCTGGCCGGTGTGACCCGCGGCGCGATCTACTGGCACTTCAAGGACAAGGGCGAACTGGTGCAGGCCCTGCTCGACAGCCTGCGCGAGCCGATCGAGGCGTTGGCGCAGGCCGGCGAGAGCGAGGACGAGCTGGACCCGCTCGGGTGCATGCGCAAGCTGTTGATCCAGCTGATGCAGCAGCTGCGCGCGAACCGCGAACCCGGCGCATCAATGAGATCCTGCATCATAAGTGTGAGTTCACCGATGACATGTGTGAGATCCGCCAGCAGCGTCAGGCCACTACCCTTGACTGCCATGAGCGTATTGCGCGGACATTGACCAATGCAGTCAGGCGTGGGCAATTGCCGTCGGACCTGGACCCACAACGGGCAGCCATCGCGGCGTTTGCCTACATTGACGGCATTATTGGCAGTTGGCTGTTGCTACCGGACAGCTTCGATATCGCCGGGGATGCTGAACGATGGGTGGATATCGGGCTGGACATGCTGCGCTTGAGCCCTGCACTGCGCAATTAAAGGTTTGTGAGCATTTGTGAAGAACCGCCACTGATGGTGTAGGACGCTTCTTGGTTTGTGTCCAGCTTCGCCCCGGGTGAAAAAAATCCCGGTACTGCTTGGAACGCGGCCCCGAGCCGGCTAGTCTGCCGGTTGACCCCTCCTTTTATCGAGCCCAGGCATGAGTGCGCAGAACCCGACCCTCAAAGGTGCCGAGCAGCCGCTCAAGGCGATTGCCCTGATGTGCATGGCGGTGCTGTTGTTTGCCAGCCACGATGCCTTGGCCAAATACCTCTCCGGTTTCTACGCCATCGTGATGGTGGTGTGGGCGCGCTATGTGGTGCACACCTTGCTGATGCTGGTGGTGTTCGTGCCGCGCGCCGGGTTCTCGGCGGTGGTGCGCACGCGCCGGCCCGGGCTGCAATTGGCAAGGGCGTTATGCCTGATCGGCACCAGCCTGTTCTTCACCACGGGCTTGCGCTATATCCCCCTGGCCGAAGCCACCGCCGTCAACTTCCTCGCACCGCTGCTGGTCACTGCCCTGTCGGTGCCGCTGCTGGGCGAACGGGTAAGCCGCAGCCAGTGGCTGGCGGTGCTCGCCGGGTTCGTCGGGGTCTTGATCGTAGTTCGCCCTGGCGGTGCGCTGTTCACCCCCGCGATCCTGCTGCCGCTGTGCTCGGCGTTCTGCTTTGGCTGCTATCAGTTGCTTACGCGCAAGCTCAGCGGCATCGACAGCCCGACCACCAGCAACTTCCTCACCGGCATCTTCAACAGCCTGATCATGACCGCGCTGGTACCGTTCTTCTGGACTGTGCCGAGCCTTGGGCATGCAGTGTTCATGATCGGCCTGGGTACCTGCGGCATGCTCGGGCACATGCTGCTGACCCAGGCCTTCCGACATGCCGCGCCGGCCATGCTGGCGCCGTTCAGCTACGGGCAGATTCTGTTCGCCGGACTGTTTGGCTACCTGATCTTCAACCACACCCCGGACGTGTATGGCGTGGTCGGTATTGCCGTGATCTGCCTGAGCGGCCTGGCGGCGGCCTGGGCGCAGCGACGCAACTAAGTCATCGGTTAAGTCATCGGTGTTGTATGTACCCGCCCTGAACCGCTGGTCGGCTACTGTGCGTGACTACTATTTCTACCAGTAGTCGCGCTACGTCACTCTGCATAAAAATCCTCTTCAGACGCAACGATGCGCCCTGAGCTCAACTCAAGAGGAAAACGTCATGAGTGATCAAGAAGTCGGAATCAGCGGGGATGTCAATTTTCCAGTGCCCGCGGTGGATGGGCGCGATTCGAATGGGTACCTGCCCGGTTACCGAAGCGGTACCAAAGTCCGCGTGCAGGGTTCTGCGCACATTGTCCAGGGCGACAAGATCATGGCTGTGGTTTACGCCCGTAACGCAAACAGGACACGCTTCGAGATTGGAGAGAAAACCGTCTCATCCACCGATCTCACCATTGACGTATCGGGATCACGGCTGGAGCAGATCCGCAGCACCACTGCGGATTGGGATTTTTTCATTGCGGTCAATCGCGGCAGCACCAACATCGGTTATTCACCGACAGTGCGGTTGTATCTGGGGCGTATTCTCAAGGATGGCTCCGACGGGGATAGCGAAGTCAGCGCGTGACCAAGCCGTGACCCAACCCGCTTCGTCGTCATTCAAGTGATGGCGAGGCTTACTGGCGGCCGCGCAGCTCTCGATTAGGCAATGCCAGCGCTGCCGACAATCCCAGCAGGGATACGGCGGCGCTTCCCAGCAGCAGATTGCGGAATGTCTCCAACAGTTGTACTTGCACCGCCATGTTTGCCTCGCCGTCCTTGAGGCTGCCGATCAACGCCTCCCCGGCCAGGCTGAAGCCGCTGTCATGCAGCAGGCTGAGTAGCAGCGCCGACATGCAGGCCACGCCCATTGCGCCCCCCAGCGAACGGAATAGGTTGGTGGTGCTGGTGGCCACGCCAATATCGCGTGGTTCGACGGCGCTCTGGGTGGCCACCAGCGAGGTGGGGAACTGCAGGCCCGAGGCGATGCCGGTCAGCAGCATGAACACGCCACTGAGCAGCACACCGTCGATCGGGCTCAAGGCCATGCCTACGATCGCCACCGGCATCAATAGCGCGCCGCCCAGAATCTGCGGCTTGTAGCGCCCGGTCAGGCTGGTCAGGCGGCCACCGCAATAGGCGCCGACCGGCAGGCCCATGGCCAGGGGCAGCAGGTGCAGGGCAGCGCTGTCGGCGCGGCCCCGGTGATGCTCTGAAAGCGCAGCGGCATCAGCATGGTCAGCGAGATGGCCTGGAAACTGGTGAAGAAGATCGTGCACCAGCACAGCACCGCCACCCGGTTGCCGAACAGTTGCAAAGGCAGCAATGGCTCTGGCGCTCGGCGCTCCTGCAGCACGAACACACCCAGCCCCAGCAGGGCGGCCAGCAGTAGCCCAGCCACCGGAACCGAACTGAGCGGCTGGCCCTGGCCGATCAGGGTGATGCCCAGTAGCAGTGCAGTGAGGCCCAGAATCAGCAGCAGCGCGCCGGGGTAGTCGACCTGCGCCTTGCGCTGCGGCGTGGCCAGCCCGCGCAGGGTGCGTTCGGTGACCCACCAGGCGGTCAGCCCCAGCGGCAGGTTCAGCCAGAACACCCAGCGCCATGACAGGTACTCGGTGAGCAACCCGCCCAACACCGGGCCGGCAACGCTGGCCAGTGCGTACATGCTGCTGAAATAGCCCTGGTAGCGGCCACGCTCGCGGGGCGGCACGAAGTCGCCGATGATCGCCTGGCTGACCGACACCATGCCCCCGGCGCCGATGCCCTGCAGCACCCGCGCCAGCACCAGTTGCTCCATGTTCTGCGCCAGTGCGCAGAACAGCGAGGCCAGGGTGAACAGCCCGGTGCCGGTCAGGATCATGCGCCGACGGCCGTACAGGTCGCCGAGCTTGCCGTAGATCGGCACCGCCACGGTCATGGCCACCATGTAGCCGGAAATCACCCAGGCCAGCAGCGTCACATCATTGAATTGGGCGGAGATCGCCGGCATCGAGACCGCGACGATGGTCTGGTCCAGCGCGCCGAGAAAGATCGCCAGCATAAGGGCGACCAGTACGCTGCGCAGGGCAGGTTGCGGAGTGTTCAGTTGCGTCACGGGGCGGCTCTGGGCAGTCAGACGGGTGCTGCCCAGTGTACTCGATAGCTAGCTAAGCGTCTTCGATGGGCTCGTACGGCAGGCCGACGTAGTTTTCCGCCAGGGTCTTGCGTCCCGCCTCGGAGCTTGTGAAGTAGTCCAGTTCGGTGTGCTGGATGCGCTGGCTGAACGGGTCGCTGTCAGGGAAGCGGTGCAGCATCGAGGTCATCCACCACGAAAAGCGCTCGGCTTTCCAGATGCGTCGCAGGCAGATCTGCGAGTACTTTTCGAGCAGATCGGTGCGGCCCTCGGCGTATACCTTGCGCAGGATGTTGTACAGCGTGCTGACGTCGCTGGCGGCCAGGTTCAAGCCCTTGGCGCCAGTGGGCGGCACGATGTGCGCGGCATCGCCGAGCAGGAACAGGCGCCCGTATTGCATCGGCTCCACCACGAAACTGCGCAGCGGGGCGATGCTCTTTTCGATCGACGGACCCGTCACCAGGCGTTCGGCAAGCTCGTCGGGCAGGCGCGACTTGAGTTCGTCCCAGAAACGCTGGTCGGACCAGTCCTCGACCTTTTCCCCGGCGTCGACCTGCACGTAGTAACGGGTGCGGGTGGGCGAGCGCATGCTGCACAAGGCGAACCCGCGTTCGTGGCGTGCGTACACCAGCTCGTCGCTGACCGGCGGCGTATCAGCCAGGATGCCCAGCCAGCCGAACGGATAGACGCGCTCGAACACCTGCAGCGCTTCGTCGGGAATCGACTGGCGCGCCACCCCGTGATAACCGTCGCAGCCTGCAATGTAGTCGCACTCCAGGCGATGCTGCTGGCCATCCTTCTCGTAGGTCAGGTAGGGCTGGTCGGTCTTCAGGTCGTGCGGGCGCACGTTGTCGGCCTGGTACACCGTCAGTGCGCCGCAGGCCTGGCGTGCGGCCATCAGGTCGCGGGTCACTTCGGTCTGGCCGTAGATCATCACGCCCTGGCCCCCGGTCAGGCGCTTTAGGTCGATGTGCTCGCGGCGCCCGTCGAAGGCCAGTTCGAAGCCATCGTGGGGCAGGCCCTCGGCGTCCATGCGCTGGCCGACGCCAGCCTCGCGCAACAGGTTGACCATGCCCTGTTCGAGTACGCCGGCGCGAATGCGCCCCAGTATGTAGTCGGGGTGTTGACGTTCGAGGATGACGTTGGATATGCCGGCGTTGTGCAGCAGTTGGCCGAGCAGCAGGCCGGACGGGCCGGCGCCGATGATTGCGACTTGAGTGTGCATTGTTCTTGGACTTTTTATGATTGGAGTGCCTGCATTTTTCGCCTGTCAGTGGCGTATCAGAAGGGACAAATCAACTGCAAAGCGGTACTTTTCGCTAATCAGGGCGATTATCGAGCATTGCCTGGGAGCAAACGTGTAATGAGCAAGGTGTCGATTCCGGTGTTCACGTTGTATGGCGAGCCGCTGGGCTGGCCGACGCCCGACCTGCTGCACAGCGAATCGATTCCGGCCCGCAGCCGCCTGCACCATTGGGAAATCGAGCCGCATAGGCATGCCGACCTGTGTCAGCTGCTGTTCTTGTACAAGGGCCAGGCCGAGATTGAGCTGGAGGGGCACGTGCGTCGCCTGGAGCAGTCGGCCGTGCAGGTGGTGCCAGCGCTGTGTGTGCACGGCTTTCGCTTTTGCGAAGACGTCGACGGCTATGTGGTGACGCTGGCTGCACCGCTGGTAGAGCTGCTGCAGCGTCAGTTGGCGGCGGTGCCGGCAGCGTTGCAGCAGGGCGCAACCTACCTCGCCGGGGAAGACGCGCACTACCTCAACGGCCTGTTCAGCCGGTTGCAGGCCGAGTACCAGCAGGACTTGCTAGGGCGTGAGCTGCAACTGCATGCACTGATCAACCTGGTGGTGGTGTGGATCAGCCGTCAGCAACTGCGTCGCAGCGTGGGTTCGCAGGTGCCCGAACGAGGCCGCGAGCAGTTGCAGCGGTTCAACGTGCTGGTGGAACGTCAGTTTCGCCAGCAGCCGAGCGTCGAGCAGCTGGCGCATCAGGTCGGGGTTTCGTTGGCCACGCTCAACACCCTGTGCCGTGGGCTGGCCGGACAATCGGCCCTCCAGATCCTGCATCAGCGGCTATTGCTGGAGGCCAAGCGGGAACTGGTCTACACCCGCCTCACCATCCAGCAGTTGTCGGACAGCCTGGGCTTTGCCGACCCAGCGTATTTTTCACGGTTCTTCCGCCGCCTGACCGGCGTCTCGCCGCGTGACTTTCGCCGCCGCGAGCCTGGCGCCGCTACCTGACCGCGCTGAGCGTGCCGCTATGCGGCAGGCAATGGGCGAGGCTGCAACTGCTCGCGGCGTGGGGCTGCTGACGCAGCAGTTCAACCCGGTAGGCCGCCGTACCGTACAACCCGAGCACGGTGGCGATGGCGAACACGGCGGCGCATTTTCTGGATGTGAGGGTCATGGCACAAACCTCCTGCAATCCGCACACAGGTGCTTTCAAAGCATAGGTCAGTTCAGGGCAGGTCGCGATCCCACTGCGGTGCATCGGTAAAGCGCGCTGCCAGAAAGTCGAGCATGCTGCGCAGGGTCGCCGGCATGTGCTTGCGTGAGGTGTACACCGCGTTCAGGTTCAGCTCGCGCGGCCTGGCTTCGGGCAGCAGACGTACCAGGGCGCGCTGCGCAGGGCATCGGCCACCAGGTAAGTCGGCAACATCGCAATGCCGACACCGGCCAGGGTCGCGCGTTCCAGTGTGAGCGCCTCGTTGGCGCTGATGTTGCCCTGTACCGGCACAGAGACCTGTTCACCCGCCACTTCGAAATGCCACAGGCTGTGGCCGAAGTAGGAGTGGGTCAGGCAGTTGTGCCGGCTCAGCTCCTGCACCTGCTGCGGCACGGGATGGGCACGCAGGTAGGCCGGCGAGGCGCAGATCACCGAGCGGCATACGCTCAGACGGCGTGCAATGAGGTTGGGGTCCAGGTCGTTGCTCACGCGTATCGCCAGGTCGATGCGCTCGTCGACCAGGTTGACGGTGCGGTCCAGCATCTGCAGGTCGATCTTCACCAGTGGGTAGCGCTTGACGTAGTCGGCCACCGCTTCAACCAGTTGGGCATGGCCGAACGAGGTGCTGACGCTGATGCGCAGTTCTCCGCGCGGCGCGTCATCGGGGGCGCGCACTGCCGACTGCAGGTCGCCCACCAGCTCCAGCATCTGCCGGCAGCGTGGCAGGGTTTCAAGGCCTGCCGCGGTCAGGCTCAACTTGCGTGTGGTGCGTTGCATCAGGCGCGCGCCAACCCAGTCTTCCAAGGCTGCCAGGTAGCGCGACACCACCGGGCGCGAGAGGTCCAGGTGATCGGCGGCGGCCGACTGGCTACCCAGGTCGACCACGCTGACGAACACCTTCATTGCAGTGATACGGTCCATGACTTGCCCGATTTCAGAAACAAACTATGTTCAAGCATCGCATTTTTTGTGATGGATCGTGCAACTAAGCTAAGGCCCATCGATCACCCAGACAGGTACCCACTGATGTCCCGACTTTTCTCTGTGCGCCGCTTCGTGCTGGCGTGTGCCGCCTTCGGCGCAATTACCCAGGCGGTAGCCGCCGAGTCAGCGTTGACGCTGGACGTCTACAACCCTGGCGAAGCCGCGCTGTTCCCGGTGAGTTCGGTGATCGTCAGCGGCCAGCGCGAGGCGATCCTGGTGGATGCGCAGTTCGGCAAAGGGCAGGCCGAGCAGGTGCTGGAAAAACTGCGCGCCAGCGGCAAGCAGCTCACCGCCATCTACATCAGCCATGGCGACCCGGACTACTACTTCGGCTTGCAGACCCTGACCCGTGCCTACCCTCAGGCCAAGGTGCTGGCCTCGGCGGCCACCGTGGCGCACATCCAGCAGACCATGGCCGCCAAGCTGGCCTACTGGGGTCCCAAGATGGGCGACGACAAGCCTGAACAGGTGATTGTGCCTGAGGTGCTCAAAGGCAACCGGCTCACCCTGGAAGGGCAGGCGCTGGAGGTGATCGGCCTGGACGGGCCGCAACCGGACCGCAGTTTCGTCTGGATCCCGTCGATCAAGGCGGTGGTCGGCGGCGTGGTGGTGGCCGAGAACCTGCACGTGTGGATGGCCGATACCCAGTCGGCGCAGTCGCACCAGGACTGGTTGGCCACCCTGGCGCGTATCGAGCAACTGGCGCCGCGCACTGTGGTGCCGGGGCATTACCTAGGGCAGAGCAAGGGTTCGCTGGACGCTGTGCGGTTTACCGCCGACTACATCCGCGCCTTCGATA
>NZ_JAAHBU010000178.1 GCF_010671725.1 Pseudomonas brassicae
CCACAGGGTCAGGCGGTGTTCACAAAACCTGTGGGAGCTGGCTTGCCAGCGAAGGGGCCAGATCAGACAACAAAAAAGTCAGCTAGCTTGCCATGCCGCCAGCGACAGATGAATATCACAGATCAATCCTTTGCCTGTGTGTGGAAACCCTTTATGCCTGCGTCCTTCGACCCCGACTCCCTGCGCGCCAGCCTGCAACCGCTGGTCAAGCGTCAGCCGTTGTCGACCCAGGCCCAGGCATACCAGCATTTCTACAGCCTGGACATACCCGGCGCCCAGAGCTGGCTGGGGCGCTTCGACAGCGCAGGTTATGAAGTGGTCGCACAGGTGTGGCTGCCTTCGGCCCCCGTGGCCACCCTGGTGCTGCTGCACGGTTTCTACGACCACATGGGGCTGTACCGTCACGCCATCGAGTGGGCCCTGGCCCAGCAGTTCGCGGTGATCGCCTGCGACCTGCCCGGGCATGGGCTGTCCAGTGGCGAGCGCGCCAGCATCGACGATTTTGCGGTGTACCAGCACGTGCTGCAGGCCCTGTTCGAGCAAGGCCAGGCTCTGCAACTGCCGCAGCCCTGGCACCTGTGCGGGCAGAGCACCGGTGCGGCCATCGTGGTCGATCACCTGCTGCACCATGGCAGTACAGCCCGGCGCAAGGGCAGGTGATTCTGCTCGCGCCACTGGTGCGCCCACGTGCCTGGCGTTGGTCCAAGCTCAGCTATCAGGTCTTGCGCCACTTCGTTACCGGCATCGAGCGGCGCTTCAGCGAGAACAGCAACGACCCGACCTTCCTGCCGTTCCTGCAGGCCGACCCGTTGCAACCGCGCCGCCTGCCCACTGCCTGGGTGGGCGCGCTGATGGCCTGGGTCAAGCGTATCGAGGTGGCGCCGCGCAGCCTGCGCCGGCCGGTGATCATCCAGGGTGAAGCGGACATGACAGTGGACTGGCCCTACAACCTCGCGGTGCTCAAGGCCAAGTTCAGCGAACCGCAGATCCTGCTGATGCCCAACGCTCGCCACCATCTGGTCAACGAACTGCCGGCGATCCGGCGTGACTACTTTGCCTTCATCGACCAGCGCCTGGGCTGATCACTGCAGGTCCGAGGTGCTCTGGCCCACGGCAAGGCCTGCGCGAATGGCGGCCAGGGCGGCTGCGTAGTACGCCTTGCCGTCGGGCGACTCGGCAAACGTGGCGAATTCATCGAGCTCGGCATCCGACAGCCCGCGGTACACGTAGAGCAAGGTGTTGTTCAGGTCGGCGCTGATCTGCTGCATCAGGCGCTGGCGCTGCCCGTCGAGCATGCTCTGGGCCTGGCCGCCGCCCAGCAGGCCGGGGATCATCTGGCTCAGGCTGTCGGCGGCCACGCCGGCAATCGCCAGGCTCACTTCGGCACCGGCTTCGCGGGCCGGCAGCGCCTGGGCCAGGTGGCCGATGATCAACAGGCGGCTGTCGCTGGCTTCGACCTTGGGCAGGCCCTTGGCGTTCTTGGCCAACTGGTCACGGCGTGTGGCCAGCAGTTCGGCCGCAACGATCTTGCGCCCCAGCGGCGACTGGAAAAACGCCAGCGCCGGGTTTGGGTCACCCAGCTTGGCACGCAACTGCGCCTCGGCGCGGCGGTCGACGGCCTTGGCTTCGAAGCGCTGGTTGCTGTTGCTGACCAGCGCCTGGTAAACCGCAGGCGGCAGGCTTGAGCGATAGCGCTGTTGGGCGGCATCGAGGGCATCGGTAAAGTGGGCGCGCTGCTCCGGCCACCCGGCGACCTTGTACAGTTGTTCGTGGGTATCTGCCCAGACAGGCGTGGTGCAGATCATCAACAGCAGTAAAAACAAACGGCGCATTCAGGACTCCTGTCGGCAGTGCGCTATTGTCCGTGGCACGGCGGGCCTTTGTCGAGACGCCAATGCATACTCTCGGCCAAGTGGCGCTGTCGGTTTTGCTGGCGGCTCGATACTATGCCGGGCATGCAAATACCCTTCGATCATCCCTCGCTGTCGCGCATCGTCGATGACCTGGCCACCCATGGCTGGTCGCAGCAGACGCTTTTTTTGCCTGAGTCGTTGACGCGGGCGCTGGCGGCCGAGTGTCGCAAACGCGCTGCCGAGGGTGAGCTGGCGCCAGCTGGCGTCGGCCGTGGCCCCGCGCAGGAAGTGCGCGAAGGGATTCGCGGCGATCACATCCAGTGGCTCGAACCCGGCGAGGCAGACGCCTGCGATCGTTATCTGGAACTGATGGACAGCCTGCGCGAGGCGATGAACCGCGGCCTGTTCCTGGGCCTGGAAGACTTCGAGTGCCATTTTGCCCTGTACCCGCCGGGCGCCTTCTATCGCAAGCATCTGGACCGCTTTCGCGACGACGATCGACGCACCGTGTCGGCGGTCATCTACCTCAACGAAGACTGGTTGCCCGAACACGGCGGGCAGTTGCGCATGAGCCTCAAAGGCGATGTGGAGCGCGACGTGCAACCGACCGGCGGTTGCCTGGTGGTGTTCCTCTCCGGCGAGGTGCCGCATGAAGTGCTGCCGGCCCATCGCGAGCGCCTGTCCCTGACCGGCTGGTTCCGTCGGCGTGGCAATGAGCCGTTCTGAACCGCACAAGGTGCTGGTCAGCGCCTGCCTGCTGGGCCAGCCGGTGCGCTACGACGGCCGGGCCAGCGGGCATCCCGATGTTCTCCAGCGCTGGCAGCGTGAAGGCCGCGTGGTCGCGCTGTGCCCGGAAGTGGCGGGCGGCTTGCCCACGCCACGCCCGGCCGCCGAGATCCCGGGCGGCCAGGGCCGTGCCGTGCTGGACGGTCAG
>NZ_JAAHBU010000179.1 GCF_010671725.1 Pseudomonas brassicae
AGCACCACCGTGCCGATGATCACCGCAAACGTCAGCGGCACCAGCAGCAACGCGCCCGCGTGCCCGGCCTCATCCAGGCGAATCGCGAAAATCGCCGACACCGCCGCCGCCACGATGCCGCGTGGGGCGATCCAGGCCAGCAGCGCACGTTCACGCCAGTTCAGTTGCGAACCCCAGGTGCACAGCGCCACGTTCAGCGGCCGCGCCACCAGCTGGATCACCAGCAGCAACGCCAGCACCGCAGGGCCCAGGCCGAGCAGGGCGTGGAGGTCCAGGCGTGCCGCCAGCAGAATGAACAGCCCGGAAATCAGCAGCACGCTGAGGTTCTCCTTGAAGTGCAGGATCTGTCGCACGTCCACGCCCTTCATGTTCGCCAGCCACATGCCCATCAGGGTGACGGCCAGCAGCCCGGATTCGTGCATCAGTTGATTGGCACCGATGAAAATGCCGAGCACGGCCGCCAGCGAAGCCAGGTTGTGCAGGTACTCGGGCAGCCACTGGCGACGGATGACCTGGCCCAGCAGCCAGCCGCCCGCCACACCAGAGGCGCTGCCGCACAGGATCACCCCGGCAAAGGTCAGCAGGCTGCGGCTCAGACCGTCGCCCGCGGCACTGGCGATGATGAAGCTGTACATCACCACCGCCAGCAGCGCGCCGATCGGGTCGATGACAATGCCTTCCCAGCGCAGGATGTTGGCGATGGTCGCCTTGGGCCGTACCACCCGCAGCATCGGCACGATCACCGTGGGGCCGGTGACCAGGGTCAGGGTGCCGAACAGGATCGCCAGCAGCCAGTCGAAGCCCAGCAGCCAGTGGGTGGCGACGCTGATCACCAGCCAGGTCGCAAGCGCCCCCAGGGTCACCATGCGGCGCACCACGCTGCCGATCTCGCGCCATTGCGACAGGTGCAGGGTCAGGCTGCCTTCGAACAGGATCAGCGCCACCGCCAGCGACACCAGCGGCATCAACAGCGGGCCGAACAGTGCCTGTGGGTCGAGCCAGCCGAGCAGGGGGCCGGCAACAATGCCACTGAGCAACAGAAACAGAATGGCCGGCAGCTTCAGCCGCCACGCCAGCCATTGGCAACCGAGCGCGGCGGCACCAATCCCTGCGAACGCCAGGAATATCTGTTGTTCGTCCACTCGGTATCTCCCTATGCCGGCGCTGTTATGGAAGACTAGCGGTATTTCCCAGCCTCACCACCGAGCCTTCATGCCTGCCATCGAACACCCTCTGATCGACCAGTTCCTCGACGCCCTGTGGCTGGAAAAAGGTTTGTCCGACAACACCCGCGATGCGTATCGCAGCGACCTGGCGCTGTTCAACGGCTGGTTGCAGGAGCAGGGCGTGGAGCTGCCCGGTGCCGGCCGCGAGCTGATCCTGGATCACCTGGCCTGGCGTCTGGATCAGGGCTACAAGCCGCGCTCCACGGCGCGTTTCCTGTCCGGGGTGCGCGGTTTCTACCGCTACCTGCTGCGTGAAAAGCTGATCGGTGTCGACCCGACCCTGCAGGTGGACATGCCGCAATTGGGCCGGCCGCTGCCCAAGTCGCTGTCCGAGGCCGATGTGGAGGCGCTGTTGCAGGCGCCGGACCTGAGCCAAGCCATCGGCCAGCGCGATCGCGCCATGCTTGAGGTGCTGTATGCCTGCGGGCTGCGGGTGACCGAGCTGGTAAGCCTGACGCTCGACCAGGTCAATCTGCGCCAGGGTGTGCTGCGGGTGATGGGCAAGGGCAGCAAGGAGCGTCTGGTGCCGATGGGCGAGGAGGCCGTGGTGTGGCTCGAGCGCTACCTGCGTGACGGGCGCAACGACCTGCTCAGCGGCCGCCCCAGTGACGTGCTGTTCCCCAGCCAGCGTGGCGAGCAGATGACCCGCCAGACGTTCTGGCACCGCATCAAGCACCAGGCTCAGGTTGCCGGCATCGGCAAGGCGTTGTCGCCGCACACCTTGCGTCACGCGTTTGCCACCCACCTGCTCAACCATGGCGCGGACCTGCGCGTGGTGCAGATGCTGCTGGGCCATAGCGACCTGTCGACCACCCAGATCTACACCCATGTCGCCCGTGCGCGCCTGCAGGAACTGCACGCCCGGCATCACCCGCGTGGTTGAGCGCCGATAGGCGTTGCATGCGTCGACGGCAGTCAAAGCGCGGCAGTGAATGTGGTACGCTTCTGCGGTTTACACCCGGGCCCTGGATTGCCACCGTTTTTCGGTACGTCTGTTCCGTTTTCGGCCCCCTGTCCGCCTTCAGGAGTTTTCATGCGCGTGACCCAGATTTTAGCCGCCGCCGCCCTGGCGCTGGCCAGTACCTTTGCCGCCGCTGCGGCCAGCGACGCCGAGCAGGCGATTCGCAAATCCTTGCAGTCGCTGGAGTCCGAAGTGCCGGTGGACAGCATTGCTGCCAGCCCGGTCAACGGCCTGTACGAAGTCAAGCTCAAGGGCGGGCGCGTGCTGTACGCCAGTGCCGACGGCCAGTTCCTGGTGCAGGGCTACCTGTTCCAGATCCAGGACGGCAAGCCGGTCAACCTGACCGAGAAAGCCGAGCGCGTGGCCATCGCCAAGACCATCAATGGGATTCCGGCCGCCGAAATGGTGGTTTACCCTGCCAAGGGTGAAACCAAGTCGCACATCACCGTGTTCACCGACACTACCTGCCCGTACTGCCACAAGCTGCACGCTGAAGTGCCCGAGCTGAACAAGCGCGGTATCGAAGTGCGCTATGTCGCCTTTCCGCGCCAGGGCCTGGGGTCGTCGGGTGACCAGCAGTTGCAGGCGGTGTGGTGTTCGAGCGACCGCAAGGCCGCCATGGACAAGATGGTCGATGGCAAGGAAATCAAGGCAGCCAAGTGCGAGAACCCAGTGGGCAAGCAGTTCCAGATCGGCCAGTCGATCGGCGTCAACGGCACACCTGCCATCGTGCTTGAAGATGGCCAGGTGATTCCGGGCTACCAGCCGGCCCCGCAAGTGGCCAAACTGGCACTCACCGCCGCTAAATAATTCAATCAGTGCGCCGTACCCCTTGGGTACGGCTGTTTTTTCGACCGGCGCCAGGCCGGTCGTACAATGGGGAGTTCACAGTGAAACCGGTCAAAGTAGGCATCTGTGGGTTGGGGACCGTCGGTGGCGGTACCTTCAATGTACTTCAGCGTAACGCCGAGGAGATTGCCCGCCGCGCCGGGCGTGGAATCGAAGTGGCGCAAATCGCCATGCGTACGCCAAACCCGAATTGCCAGATTACCGGTACCCCCATTACCGCTGATGTGTTCGAGGTGGCGAGCAACCCCGAGATCGATATCGTCATCGAGCTGATCGGCGGCTACACGATTGCCCGCGAGCTGGTGCTCAAGGCCATCGAGCACGGCAAGCACGTGGTTACCGCCAACAAGGCGCTGATCGCCGTGCACGGCAACGAGATCTTCGCCAGGGCGCGGGAAAAGGGCGTGATCGTGGCATTCGAAGCCGCCGTGGCCGGTGGTATCCCGGTGATCAAGGCGATCCGCGAGGGCCTCTCGGCCAACCGCATCAACTGGGTGGCCGGGATCATCAACGGCACCGGCAACTTCATCCTCACCGAGATGCGCGAAAAGGGCCGCACCTTCCCGGATGTGCTGGCCGAAGCCCAGGCGCTGGGCTATGCCGAAGCCGATCCGACGTTCGACGTCGAGGGCATCGACGCTGCGCACAAGCTGACCATCCTGGCGTCCATCGCCTTTGGTATCCCGCTGCAGTTCGACAAGGCCTACACCGAAGGCATCACTCAACTGACCACCGCCGACGTGAACTACGCCGAGGCCCTCGGCTACCGCATCAAGCACCTGGGCGTGGCCCGTAGCACGGCCAACGGGATCGAGTTGCGCGTACACCCGACACTGATCCCGGCCGACCGCCTGATCGCCAACGTCAACGGCGTGATGAACGCGGTCATGGTCAACGGCGATGCCGCCGGCTCCACGCTGTTCTACGGTGCCGGTGCCGGCATGGAGCCAACCGCCTCGTCGGTGATTGCCGACCTGGTCGATGTGGTGCGCGCCATGACCAGCGACCCGGAAAACCGTGTGCCACACCTGGCGTTCCAGCCGGACTCGCTGTCGGCGCACCCGATCCTGCCGATCGAAGCCTGCGAAAGCGCCTACTACCTGCGTATCCAGGCCAAGGACCGTCCCGGCGTGCTGGCCCAGGTGGCCAGCATCCTGTCGGAGCGTGGCATCAACATCGAATCGATCATGCAGAAGGAAGTCGAGGAGCACGACGGCCTGGTGCCGATGATCCTGCTCACCCACAGCGTGCTCGAACAACGCATGGACGACGCGATCACCGCCCTGCAAGCCTTGCAGGATGTGGTGGGCAGCGTGGTGCGTATCCGCGTCGAACAACTGAACTGAGCTGTCTTTGAGTTAGAGGAATAGGTCATGCGTTACATCAGTACCCGCGGCCAGGCACCGGCCCTGAATTTTGAAGACGTGCTGCTGGCCGGTCTTGCCAGCGACGGCGGCCTGTACGTGCCGGAAAACCTGCCGCGCTTCACCCAGGAAGAGATCGCTTCGTGGGCTGGCCTGCCGTACCACGAGCTGGCTTTCCGGGTCATGCGCCCATTCGTCACCGGTTCGATTGCCGATGCCGATTTCAAGAAGATCCTCGAAGAGACCTACGGCGCCTTCGCTCACGCGGCGGTCGCCCCGCTGCGCCAACTGGGCAGCAACGAGTGGGTGCTGGAGCTGTTCCACGGCCCGACCCTGGCGTTCAAGGACTTTGCCCTGCAACTGCTCGGTCGCCTGCTCGACCACGTGCTGGTCAAGCGCGGCGAGCGCGTGGTGATCATCGGCGCCACCAGTGGTGACACCGGTTCGGCGGCCATCGAAGGCTGCCGTCGTTGCGACAACGTCGACATCTTCATCCTGCACCCGCACCAGCGCGTCTCGGAAGTCCAGCGCCGCCAGATGACCACGATCTTCGGCGAGAACATCCACAACATCGCGATCGAAGGCAACTTCGACGACTGCCAGGAAATGGTCAAGGCCAGCTTTGCCGACCAGAGTTTCCTCAAAGGTACGCGCCTGGTGGCGGTGAACTCGATCAACTGGGCGCGGATCATGGCCCAGATCGTCTACTACTTCCACGCAGCCCTGCAGTTGGGCGGCCCGGCTCGTTCGGTGGCGTTCTCGGTACCTACCGGCAACTTCGGCGACATCTTCGCCGGTTACCTGGCCCGCAACATGGGCCTGCCGATCAGCCAGCTGATCGTGGCGACCAACCGCAACGACATCCTGCACCGTTTCATGAGCGGCAACGGCTACGTCAAGGACACCCTGCACGCGACCCTGTCGCCGTCGATGGACATCATGGTGTCGTCGAACTTCGAACGCCTGCTGTTCGACCTGCACGGGCGCAACGGTGCGGCGATTGCCGAGCTGATGGACACCTTCAAGCAAGGTGGCGGCTTCAGCGTCGAGCAAGACCGCTGGAGCGAGGCGCGCAAGCTGTTCGATTCGCTGGCAGTGGACGACGCGCAGACCTGCGAGACCATTGCCGAAGTGTTTGCCCAGACTGGCGAAGTGCTCGACCCGCACACCGCGATTGGCGTCAAGGCTGGCCGCGAGTGCCGTCGCAGCCTGGACACGCCGATGGTGGTGCTGGGGACTGCGCACCCGGTCAAGTTCCCCGAAGCGGTGGAGAAGGCTGGCGTGGGCAAGGCCCTGGAGTTGCCGGCGCACCTGACCGACCTGTTCTCCCGCGAGGAGAAATGCACGGTGCTGGCCAACGACCTGAAAGCGGTGCAGGCGTTTGTCAGCCAGCATGGCAATCGCGGCAAGCCACTCTGAGGGCAACCCCCTGGCGTGTCACGCAAAGCCCCCGGTGCGCAAGCCCCGGGGCTTTTTGCTGGGCGCGACAAGGCTGCTGTGGCGCCTCTTCATGGGCGTTGCCAGGCACGTTTTCGGATTTTTCCTATGGGGCAGGTGCGCAGGCTTTTCTAGAGTGGGCAACGTGCCATGGGCACCCTGGCGACTGTGGAGAAGCCCCATGCATTCACTCAAGGTTCTGCTGATCGAGCCTCATCCCTACCGGCTCATGGCCCTGCACCAGACACTCAACGCCCACGGCGTGTTCGATGTGCGCGTGGCCGAGAGCGGCGCGCAGGCGCAAGGCGTACTGGCGCGGCGCGGCGCTGTGGACATCGCCATCTGCGATGTGCTGGCCGGCGAATACGACGGCGTGGCGCTGGTGCGCTACCTGGCCCGGCACGCATTGGCGGCCAGCCTGATCATTCTCAGCGGCGCCCGACGCAGTGTGCTGGACGGCGCCAGCGACCTGGTCGAACAGTCTGGCTTGCCGGTGTTGGGGGTGTTGCCCACGCCTGCCTGTCCGCTGGCCCTGCACCGGCTGTTGCTTGGCTACCGCACCCGCCTGGATGCGCCTGCGCAGGTCGCATGATTCTGTCATCTTTGCCGGGCATGCTCGCTCAAAGCAGGCAGCCAGGGGCGCACAGCGGTCGAACTTTTGATGATTGCCCAGGGTCAGTGAAAGACCCCTTTCAATAACCAACGTGAATGGTGACCCCATGAACACTATCAGCATGTTGCTAAGTGAAGCCTTGACGCCTTATCAGGTCACGCTGACGTCCCGCCACGCCAGCACCGATTGCGATCTGCTGTTGACCGACCCGGCAGGCGATACGGTGTTGCGGCGCAGTGTCAAGGCCAGCCAATTGCATGACCAGCGTCTACTGGTGGACCTGGTCGACGGCCTGCAGCGCGACCTGGGCATCCACGAAGGGCGGCTGCAGCCATGTGTGATCGCTGCGCTGCAGCATGCCCGCCAGTCGCGCACACAAATCCTCGCCCAGTGATGGGAACCTTTCTCGTCAAAGGCAATCAGACAGTTTAAGGACAAGTGAACGGCGTTTTGCTCCGATGCCGCGAAGTTGTCCGTGCGAGGCGCCAAGCCGTCCTCGTTTAACCCCGTCGGCCTCCCCACCGTTCGGGGTTTCTTTTTGCCTGTAACTAATGTGCCGGCGGCGCCTCAATGCGTACGCATCAGTGCGCGAATATCGTTCAGGTAAGTCTCGCGGTCGTCCGGATCCAGCCATTGCGCGTACAGCGGTGCCAGGGTGTCGAGGCGCAAGGTGCGCAACAACTGGTTGATGTGCGTGATGGCCTCACGGCCCAGCGGAGTGTCGGAGCAGCCGACATAGGTCAACTGATAGTGCGACAGGCCCTTGATCGGGAAGTGGACCAGGGCGTGCAGTTGAGGCTGCTTTTCGAGCATGTAGCGCACCTCGGGCCAGTAGGCCAGCAGCAGGTCAAGGCGTCCCAATTGCTGCATCTGCAGCAGGCTGCCCACGGCGTCATTGCCGAAATGGCGGCTGATGGCTGCGGGCGGCGCGCCCTTGATGATCTCGTCGGCGCGCGCGCTGTAGCTGCGCTGCCCGACAATCCCCAGCTTGAGCGTGTTGCTCGCCAGCAGGGCGTCGAGGTCCACCTCGCCATTGTTGATGAAGGGCGTGAGGCTCGCCTGGTCTTTGCTGCGCGCCACCACCACATTGCTCTGGGCGGCCAGTGCCGGGATGGAGAAACGCACGAAGCGGTCCCGCTCCGGGGTCCAGAGCAGCGTCGGGTCACAGGTGAAGCTCTGTTCCTGCAGCATCTGCATGCCGCGGGCGCGGTTCACGCGCAGGATGCTGTGGTCGTACTCGGGCATGCGCTCGATCAGTATCGGCAGCAATTGGTCGACCGCCCCCTGGCCTTTTTTCGGGCCTTCGAAAATGGTCAGTGGCGGCAGGTCGCGCAGCAGCCAGATGAGCGTTTCCTTGGCCCATGCCGACGCCGGCAGCAGGCTCAGCAGCAGGCCCAGCAGGGCGCCATGCAGGCGGGGGCGGCGCACGCGGCTCAGACCGCACCCTGCTCGCGCAGGCGCGCAATGGCCGCGGCGTCGTAGCCAAGGCCGCCCAGCAACTGTGCGGTGTGCTCGCCCAGTTCGGGCCCGACCCACTCGCTCGAACCTGGTGTGTCCGACAGCTTGGGCACGATGCCCGGCATCTTGAACGGGGTGCCGTCGGGCAGCTTGGCCTGCAGGAACATCTCCCGTGCCAGGAACTGCGGGTCGCTGAACATGTCTTCGGCCGAATAGATGCGACTGGCGGGTACCTGCGCCTCGTTGAGCGTCTGCAGCATGGCGTCCAGTGGCACGCTGCGGGCCCAGCGGTCGATCACGGCATACAGTTCGTCACGGCGCAGGTCGCGGCCATCGTTGCTGGCCAGCGCCGGGTCATCGGCCAGGTCGTCGCGGCCGATCGCGTGCATGAAACGCTTGAAGATCGCGTCGCCATTGGCGCCGATCTGCACGTGCTTGCCATCGGCGCTGGTGTGAATGGAGGAGGGCGTGATGCCGGGCATGATGTTGCCGGTACGCTCGCGGATAAAGCCGAATACGTCGAACTCCGGCACCATGCTTTCCATCATGGCAAAGATCGCTTCGTACAGGGCCACGTCCACCACCTGGCCCTGGCCGCCGTTGACTTCGCGGTGACGCAGCGCCATCAGCGCACCGATCACGCCCCACAGCGCGGCAATCGAATCGCCGATGGAGATACCGGTACGCACCGGTGGGCGGTCGTCGAAGCCGGTGATGTAACGCAGGCCGCCCATGGACTCGCCGACCGCACCGAAGCCGGGCTGGTCTTTCATCGGGCCGGTCTGGCCGAAGCCCGACAGGCGCACCATCACCAGCTTCGGGTTCAGGGCGTGCAGCACGTCCCAGCCCAGGCCGAGCTTTTCCAGCACGCCGGGGCGAAAGTTCTCGATCAGGATGTCGGCATCGGCCAGCAGTTGCTTGAGGATGGCCACGCCTTCGGGGTGCTTGAGGTTGAGTGTCAGCGACTGCTTGTTGCGCGCCTGCACGAACCACCATAGCGAGGTGCCTTCATACAGCTTGCGCCACTTGCGCAGCGGGTCGCCGCCATCGGGCGACTCGACCTTGATCACCTGGGCCCCGAACTCGGCGCAGATGCGCGACGCGAAGGGGCCGGCAATCAGGGTACCGAGTTCGATGACGTTGAGGCCGGCGAGCGGTTTACTGGGCAAGGGCATGGGGCATCCGTGGCAGCAGGGCAGAGCGCTAGTTTTTATCACAGGGCGGCAGCGGCAGATACTGCCTGGCCCCGGAGATTGTATGGTTCGGTTCGTTGATTGCCAGCGCATCGGTTAGACTGGGCGACTTTTCCTGTTACCAGAAGCCCGTCCATGGCCCAGCCGTCCACCACCTACAAGTTTGAACTGAACCTCACCGACCTCGACCGTGGCGTGTACGAAAGCGTCAAGCAGACGATCGCCCGTCATCCGTCGGAAACCGAGGAGCGCATGGCCGTGCGCCTGCTGGCCTATGCCTTCTGGTACAACGAGCAGTTGGCATTCGGTCGCGGCCTGTCGGACGTCGATGAGCCGGCACTGTGGGAAAAGAGCCTGGATGACCGTGTGCTGCACTGGATCGAGGTCGGCCAGCCCGACGCCGATCGCCTGACCTGGTGCTCGCGCCGCACCGAGCGCACCAGCCTGCTGGCCTATGGCAGCTTGCGGGTGTGGGAAACCAAGGTGGTGCCGGCGGTCAAGGGCCTGAAAAACGTCAATATCGCTGCGGTGCCGCAAGAAGTGCTGGAAACCCTGGCCAAGGACATGCCGCGTGCGATCAAGTGGGATGTGATGATCAGCGAAGGCACCCTTTTCGTCACCGACGACCGTGGCCAGCACGAAGTCCAGCTGCAGTGGTTGCTGGGCGAGCGCGGCTGAGCCGCGCCTCGATCCTTTTGATTCCAGAGAAGCCTTGATTGCCCCATGCGTATCGAACCGCGTTCACTGCCGTCCAGCCTGCCGTTCCTCGGTGACCTGCCCCCCCTGCTGACCCGTCTGTATGCCGCCCGCGGCGTGCAGTCCGAGGCCGAGCTGGACAAGAGTCTGGCGCGCTTGCTGCCCTATCAGCAGCTCAAGGGCATCGATGCGGCGGTCGACCTGCTGGTGACGGCGCTGGAGCAGCGTCAGCGCATCCTGATCGTCGGCGACTTCGATGCCGATGGTGCCACCGCCAGCACCGTCGGTGTACTGGGGTTGCGCCTGCTGGGCGCGGCGCATGTCGATTACCTGGTGCCCAACCGCTTCGAATACGGCTATGGCCTGACCCCCGAGATCGTCGAGGTGGCGTTGCAGCGTACGCCGCAGTTGCTGGTCACGGTGGACAACGGCATTTCCAGTGTCGAGGGCGTGGCGGCGGCCAAGGCGGCCGGTTTGCAGGTGCTGGTCACCGACCACCACTTGCCAGGCCACGAACTGCCGGCGGCCGATGCGATCGTCAACCCCAACCAGCCAGGCTGCGAGTTCCCCAGCAAGGCGCTGGCCGGGGTGGGGGTGATCTTCTATGTACTGATGGCACTGCGTGCGCGCCTGCGCAGCCTGGGCCATTACGACAGCCGCCCGCAGCCGAACATCGGCGAGCTGCTCGACCTGGTGGCGCTGGGCAGCGTGGCCGACGTGGTGCCGCTGGATGCCAACAACCGTATTCTGGTGCACCAGGGCCTGGAGCGCATTCGCGCCGGGCGTGCGCGGCCCGGGCTCAAGGCGATTCTGGAAGTGGCGCGGCGCGAACACGCGCGCATCACTTCCACCGACCTGGGCTTCATTCTCGGGCCGCGCCTGAATGCGGCCGGGCGCCTGGACGACATGAGCCTGGGTATCGAATGCCTGCTCAGCGACGACCCGCTGCTGGCGCGGGAAATGGCCGTGCAACTGGACGAACTGAACCAGGACCGCAAGTCCATCGAACAGGGCATGCAGCGTGAGGCGCTGGCCCAACTCAAGGACCTGCCGCTGGAATCGATGCCGTTCGGCCTGTGCCTGTTCGAGGCCGACTGGCACCAGGGCGTGATCGGTATTCTCGCCTCGCGCCTCAAGGAGCGTTACCACCGGCCGACCATCGCCTTTGCCGATGCCGGCGAGGGCATGCTCAAGGGCTCGGCGCGCTCGGTGCCGGGCTTTCATATCCGTGATGCGCTGGACGCGGTGGCGGCTGCGCACCCCGACCTCATCAGCAAGTTCGGCGGGCATGCCATGGCGGCAGGGCTGTCGTTGCCGGCCGAGCATTTCCCAGCGTTTGCCCAGGCCTTCGATGCCGAGGTACGCCGCCAGCTGGAGGAAGAAGACCTGACCGGGCGCCTGCTGTCCGATGGCAGCCTGGCGGTCGAGGAGTTCCATCTGGAACTGGCGCGGGCGCTGCGCAATGCCGGGCCCTGGGGCCAGCACTTTCCCGAGCCGCTGTTCCATGGGGTGTTCCAGCTGGTGCAGCAGCGCGTGGTGGGCGAGCGCCACCTGAAAGTGGTGCTCAAGAGCGAATGCGGCGCGGTGACCCTTGACGGCATTGCCTTCGGCATCGACCGCGAGGTGTGGCCGAACCCCACCGTGCGCTGGGTCGAGCTGGCCTACAAGCTTGATGTCAACGAGTTCCGCGGCAACGAGACAGTGCAACTGCTGATTGCCCATATGGAGCCGCGCTGAACCCTCAAGGGAGCAAACTGGTCTAGGCTCAAGGGACCGGCACTGAGCCGCGGGGAAGATAATGCGCTCGGTTCGGCCCACCATTTGGAGTCTGGAGAGGTGCCCTCATGAGCCTGCTGCTTGAGCCCTACACCCTGCGTCAGCTGACCTTGCCCAACCGCATCGCGGTCTCGCCCATGTGCCAGTATTCGAGTGTCGACGGCCTGGCCAACGACTGGCACCTGGTCCATCTGGGCAGCCGCGCGGTCGGCGGTGCCGGCCTGATCTTCACCGAAGCCACGGCGGTCACTGCCGACGGTCGTATCACCGCCCAGGACCTGGGCCTGTGGAACGACGCGCAGATTGCCCCGTTGCAGCGCATCACCCGTTTCATCACGGCCCAGGGGGTAGTCCCGGGTATCCAGCTGGCGCATGCCGGGCGCAAGGCCAGCACGCATCGACCGTGGCTGGGCAAGCACGGCAGCATCAAGCCCGAGGACGGTGGCTGGGTGCCGGTCGGTCCGTCGAAAATTGCCTTCGACCCGCAGCACACGGCACCTGCCGAACTGAGCGAAGCGCAGATCCACGACATTATCCAGGCCTTCGTCGACGCGGCCCGGCGCGCGCTGGAGGCAGGCTTCAAGGTGGTCGAGGTGCATGCGGCGCATGGTTACCTGCTGCATCAATTCCTCTCGCCGTTGAGCAACCAGCGTCGAGACCAGTACGGCAGTTGTTTCGACAACCGCATCCGCCTGACCTTGCAGGTCACCGAGGCGGTGCGTGACGTCTGGCCTGAGGCGTTGCCGCTGTTCGTGCGGGTCTCGGCTACCGACTGGGTCGAGGATGGCTGGAACCCGGATGAAACCGTTGAGCTGGCCAAGCGGCTGAAGGCCCTGGGTGCCGACCTGATCGACGTGTCGTCGGGGGGCACGGCGATGAATGCCGAGATCCCGACGGGGCCGGGATACCAGACGCGCTTTGCCGAGCGGGTGCGCAAGGAGTCGGGGATTGCCACCGGCACGGTGGGCATGATCACCGAGCCGGCGCAGGCCGAGCACATCCTGCGTACCGGCCAGGCTGACATCATCCTGCTGGCCCGCGAACTGTTGCGTGACCCTTACTGGGCGCTGCATGCCGACGACGACCTGGGCGGGCAGAAGGCGGTATGGCCGGCGCAATACCAGCGCGCGACCCATCGCGACCAGCCGATACACGAGTCTGACCTGCGCGATTGATCGTTGGCAGGCGGGGCCGCAGTGCGGCCCCGCTCAATGCTTGAACATCACATGCCGCACACAGGTGTAGTCCTCCAGCCCGAACATCGACATGTCCTTGCCGTAACCCGACCGCTTCTGCCCGCCATGCGGCATCTCGCTCACCAGCATGAAGTGCGTGTTGACCCAGGTGCAGCCGTACTGCAGGCGCGCCGACACGCGGTGGGCGCGCCCCACGTCGGCGGTCCATAGCGATGACGCCAGGCCGTAGTCCGAATCATTGGCCCAGGCCAGCACCTGTTGCTCATCGTCGAAACGGGTTACCGAGACCACCGGCCCGAACACTTCGCGGCGCACGATCTCGTCGTCCTGCCGGGCGTCGGCCAGCACCGTCGGCTCGAAGAAGAATCCGTCGCCTGCGACCGCCTTGCCCCCGGTGATCAGGCGCATGTGCGGTTGCGCGATTGCACGCTCCACCAGCGCGGCCACGCGGTCGCGGTGAGCGGCGCTGATCAGCGGCCCGAGTTCGGTCTGCGGGTCGTCCTGCAGCCCGTAGCGGATGCTGGCGACCGCTGCGCCCAGTTTGCTCACGAAGGTTTCGTAGATCCCGGCCTGGGCATAGATGCGACAGGCCGCCGTACAGTCCTGGCCGGCATTGTAGAAACCGAAGGTACGAATGCCCGCGACTGCCGCCTCAATGTCGGCATCATCGAAGATGATCACCGGGGCCTTGCCGCCCAGTTCCATGTGCAGGCGCTTCACGCTGTCGGCGGTGCTGGCGATGATGTGGCTGCCGGTGGCGATCGAGCCGGTCAGCGAGACCATGCGCACCTTGGGGTGGGTGACCAGCGGCGTGCCCACGCTCGGCCCCCTGCCGAACAGAATGTTGAGCACCCCGGCCGGGAACAGCTCGCCAGCCAGTTGGGCCAGGTGCAGGGCGGTCAGCGGGGTCTGCTCCGAGGGCTTGAGCACCACCGTATTGCCGGCTGCCAGTGCCGGCGCGATCTTCCACGCCAGCATCATCAGCGGGTAGTTCCACGGTGCAATCGACGCTACCACGCCCAGTGGGTCGCGGCGCACCATCGAGGTATGCCCGGGCAGGTATTCGCCTGCCGCCGAGCCCGCCAGGCAGCGGCTGGCCCCGGCGAAAAACCGGAACACGTCGGCAATTGCCGGGATCTCGTCGTGCAGCGCCGCGAGGTAGGGCTTGCCGCAGTTGTCGGACTCCAGGCGGGCCAGCGTCTGGGCATGGGCCTCGATGGTGTCGGCCAGCTTGAGCAGCAGTACGCCGCGGTCCTTGGGCGAGGTCTGCGACCAGCCCTCGAAGGCGTGGTCGGCGGCGCGTACCGCGGCGTCCACCTGGGCGTCGCTGGCTTCATTGATGTGCGCCAGCGCAGTGCCCAGCGCCGGGTTGAGCACGCTCAGGCTCGGGCCTTCACCGGCCACCAGCTGGCCATTGATCAGCAGTCGGGTTTGCATGGTGTTCACGCCTCCAGGTCAGGTTTAGCGGCTGCCGCTGCCGCTGCCGGCGACGTTTTCGCCGCTGCGGGTCAGGTAGTAGGCGCCAAGAATCGGCAACATGGTTACCAGCATCACCAGCAGGGCGACGACGTTGGTGACCGGTACATCGCGGGGCCGGCTGAGCTGATTGAGCAGCCAGATCGGCAGCGTGCGCTCATGCCCCGCGGTGAAGGTGGTGACGATGATTTCGTCGAACGACAGGGCAAATGCCAGCATGCCGCCGGCCAGCAGCGCCGAACCGAGGTTGGGCAGCACGATGTAGCGAAAGGTCTGCCAGCCATCGGCGCCCAGGTCCATCGACGCTTCGATCAGGTTGTACGAGGTACGCCGCAGGCGCGCGATCACATTGTTGTAGACGATCACCACGCAAAAGGTGGCGTGGCCCACCACGATGGTGAAAATGCCCGGTTCGATGCCCAGGGTCTTGAACGCCGAGAGCAGGGCGATGCCGGTGATGATGCCCGGCAGGGCAATGGGCAGGATCAGCATCAGCGACAGGCTTTGCTTGCCGAAAAAGCTGCGCCGGTACAGCGCTGCCGAGGCCAGGGTGCCGAGCACCAGGGCAATCAGCGTGGCCAGGCAGGCGACCTGCAGCGACAGGCTGATCGACTGCAGCACGTCGGGCCGCGAGAACGCCACGCTGAACCACTTGAGGGTCAGCCCGCGCGGCGGGAAGCTGAACGCTGCGTCTTCGGTGTTGAAGGCGTACAGCACGATGATCAGGATCGGGAAGTGCAGGAACACCAGGCCGCCCCAGGCCGCCAGGCGCAGCCCCGCTGACGCGCGTTCAGAGTGCATCGAAGGCCCCCAGGCGTTTGACCATGGACAGGTACACGGCGATCAGCACGATCGGCACCAGGGTGAAGGCGGCCGCCATCGGCATGTTGCCGATGCGCCTTGCTGGGCGTAGACCATGTTGCCGATGAAGTAGCCGGGCGGGCCAATCAGTTGCGGCACGATGAAATCGCCCAGGGTCAGCGAAAAGGTAAAGATGGAGCCGGCGGCAACACCCGGCAGCGCCAGCGGCAGGGTCACCTGCATGAAGGTCTGGCGGGGCCTGCGCCCAGGTCGGCCGAGGCTTGCAGCAAGGACGGCGGCAGGCGCTCCAGCGCGGCCTGGATCGGCAGGATCATGAACGGCAGCCAGATGTACACGAACACCAGAAAGCGTCCCAGGTGCGAGGTCGACAGGGTGCTGCCGCCCACGCCGGGAACCCCCAGCACCAGTTGCAGCAGCGGCTCCATGCCCAACTGCTGGACGAACCACTGCGCCACCCCGCCCTTGGCTAGCAGCAGGGTCCAGGCATAGGCCTTGACGATGTAGCTGGCCCACATCGGCATCATCACCGCGATATAGAAGAATGCCTTGGTCTTGCCGCGGGTGTAGCGCGCCATGTAATAGGCAATGGGGAAGGCCAGCACTGCGCTGGCGAGCGACACGGCCACCGCCATGCCCAGGGTGCGCAGGATGATGTCGAAGTTGGACGGCTGCAACAGCGCGGCGAAATTGGCCAGGGTCAGCTCGGGCGCACCGCCATGGTGAAGTCGTCGAAGGTGTAGAAACCCTGCCACAACAAGGCCAGCAGCGAGCCGAGGTAGATCGCGCCAAACCAGATCAGGGGCGGGATCAGCAGCAGTGCCAGGTACAGATTGGGCCGGCGGTACAGCACGCTGGCGACGTGTCGCATCATCTCAGCGGCCCTCGCCGGGCAGGCTTTCGCGCAACGCCGTCATCGCCTCGCGGGCCCAGCGTGCGTGCAGGCGCTGCCCGACCTGCCAGGGCGCGGTATCGGCTTGCCACTGGGTGTTGGCCTGGCTTACCGCCAGCAACTGGCCGTTGTCGAGCCTGAGCTCATAGCGCGTGGCGCTGCCCTGGTACTGCACATCATGCAGCACGCCGCTCAGTTGCACCTCGCTGCCGGCCACCGCTGCCTCGCTCAGGCGGATATGCTCCGGGCGGATCGAAAAGGGCTGTGGGCTGGCGCTGAGCTGTTGGGCCAGCTCGCCGCGCAGCACATTGGAGGTGCCGACGAACTCGGCGACAAACGCGCTGGCCGGATAGCGATAGAGGTTGCGCGGAGTGTCGACCTGTTCGATGCGCCGCGATTGAACACCGCGACGCGGTCGGACATCGACAGCGCCTCGGTCTGGTCGTGGGTGACGAAGATGAAGGTGATTCCCAGCTGGCGCTGCAGCTTTTTCAGTTCGCCCTGCATCTGCTCGCGCAGTTTGAGGTCCAGGGCGCCGAGGGGTTCGTCGAGCAGCAGCACCCGCGGCCGGTTGACCAGCGCCCGGGCCAGGGCCACGCGCTG
>NZ_JAAHBU010000018.1 GCF_010671725.1 Pseudomonas brassicae
TTCCCCGGCACCGGGGCGGCATTGCGCTGCCCCTGGCCGGGTCGGGTACGGCGAGGCGACGCCGCTCAGGGCGTCGCGGGTTTCTTGGGTGTACGGGGTTTCTTTGCAGCGTCGGCCTTGGCGGCGGGTGCCGGTGGCTTGGCCTTGGGCGCCGCAGCCGCCGGCTTGGCTTTGCCGGTCGCCGCTGCGGGCGGCGTTGTGCGCGGTTTGCGCGGGGCGGCCTTGGGCGCCAGCGCCTCGGCTTCGGCAGTTTGCGCGCCATCTCCCAATGGCGCGCCTCCTGGCCTTCGGGTTGACCTTCCGACTCCCAGATCTGGTAGGCGAATTCGCGGATACGTTTTTCCTCAACACTCATCTCGACGCTCCTGATAGCTCAGTCTGTTCAATGAAGAGATTGACGGGGAAGGCTTTGAGCGCAGTGCTCAGCCACAGCTCGTTAGAGGTTGTGACTGCACCCTGGGCGAAAAGTCCCGTGCAATTGGCAGTGCGCAAGGCGAACGGCAGCAGCACACGTGTATCGTCCCAGTTCTGTGCCGGGATCAGGGGTTGCGCGGTAGTGCCCAGCAGCCCCGCCGCCAGCCGTGGCACCAGCACCACGGCACGCTGCGCCTCGCCCACACGGGCAAAGGCGAGCACGTGTGCGGCGTGTTTGCCGCGCACTTCCAGGGGCTGATAGAGGCCATGGCGAAACAGCTGTGGGTAGGCTCGGCGTTGCTCCAGCACCTGGGCGATCATGGCCTGCTTGACCCGCCCGTCGCGCCAGTGCTCCAGCAGTTCGGCCGGCCCCTGGCTGTCATCCAGGGCCAGGCGCCGCGTGGCAAAGTCCACGGCGCGGCGGTTGTCCGGGTCGACCAGGCTCAGGTCCCAGTATTCGTTGCCCTGGTACAGGTCGGGAATGCCCGGCACGGTCATGCGCAACAGGCTCTGCACCAGCCCGTTGAGCGCACCGGGGCAGGCCAGTGCGTGCGCCGCGTCGGCCAGCGACTGGCGCAGTTGCTGGCATTGCGGCTCCAGCAGCAGGGCGTCGATGAAGCCCGCGCAGGCCTGTTCATAGGCCGCGTTGGGGGCGCTCCAGCTGCTGCGCAGCTTGGCTTCGCGCAGCGCTTTGCGCTGCCATTGGCGCAGGCGTTCGGCATACGCATGCAGGCCCGGCCCGTCGTCGCAGCGCAGCGTCAGCGGCCAGCTGCCGAGCAGGGTCTGGTACAGCAGCAGTTCGTCGCCGGGGCTGGGCGCCTCGCCGTCGATGAGTGTGCTGCGCAGCGGCGACGCCAGCTCGCGCCAGTGTTCGACACGCTGGGCGAACCAATGGCTGCGCTCGCTGATCACCGCCAGGCGCGCGCGGCAGTCCTCGCCGCGCTTGTGGTCGTGGGTGGCGGTGGCCAGCAGGTTGTCGGGAAAGTCCTGCAGGCGCTGCTGGCAACTGGCGTGGAAGGCCTCGACCGGCGCGCTGAACCGTTCGGCGTCAAAGCCTACGTCATTGCGTGACAGCAGCACTGCAGAGCGATAGAAGGCAGTGTCTTCGACGGCCTTGGCGGCGGTGGGCGAGGTCAGTTGCTGAAAGCGTACGCAGGCATGGCGCAACTGCTTGCGCGCCCGCCCGGGGGGCAGGTTGCGCCACGGCTCGCCGCCCAGCCAGCGTTGCAGGTAATCAAGCAACGGCCAGTCGGCCTCGCCCAGGCTTGAGCGGGCATTGGCCAGGGCCTGCTGGAAGAACACCTCGTCGGCCGCCGGCCGCCCACAGGCGTTGATATAGGTGCGGTACACCGGGTAGTGCTCTACCAGTGCCTGCAGCGCGCGCCGGATGGCGCCCAGGGTCAGGTCGCGGCTCATGATGTCGTTGCGCGCCACCTGCAGCAGCGCCTGCGCGACCGATTCGAAGTCCCCGGCCAGGCTTGCATTGAGCACCAGTTGACGGGCCAGGCGCAGTTCTTCGCTAAACGCCGGGCGCTCGCTGAGGTCGTGCCACAGCGCGGTGAGTTCGGCTGCGCCGTCCGGGTCGTGCTGCAGCAGCGAGACCTGGTTCATGAATTCGTAGCCGGTGCTGCCGTCCACCTGCCAGTCCGGGTGCAGGCGCTCGCCGGGGCCAAGGATTTTTTCCACGTAGATCGGGAAGTGCTCCACGGCTGCACTCAGTGGGCGTTGTGCCAACAGGCCGTCGACCCTGCGCCGCAACTTGCGGCAGTAGCCGCGTGGGTCGGCCAGCCCGTCGATGTGGTCGATGCGCAGGCCATCCACCAGGCCCCGCTCGATCAGTTCGAACACCTTGGCATGGGTGGCCTCGAACACCGCCGGGCGCTCCACGCGCAGGCCACCCAGCTCATTGACGTCGAAAAAACGCCGCCAGTTGATGTCGTCACCGGCGGTGCGCCAGCTGGCCAGGCGGTAATGCTGTTGCTCAAGCAACTGATGCAGGCGCTCAAAGCCTGGTGCAGTGGTGGCGTCGAACTGTGCCAGCGCCTGCTCGATGGCGCCGGCAACCTGGGCCTGACGCGCTGCTGTGGCCAGCGCCTGATGCAGTTCGCCAGCCTTAGCCGGCCCCTGGCGCTGGCCCTGCAGGGCGGCAAACCGCGCGCCCAGCTCGCTCAGTTCCGGGTGGCCGCTGGCACACAGAACGTGCGCGTAGTCGGGCGGGCTGATGGGAAAACGGTGGTCGTGGTGTTCGATATGCAAGTACCCGTGCAAGGCGTCCAAGCGCAGCGGGATCTCGCCGGCCTGCAGCACCGCGCCGTAGTCGCTGGCCAGGAACGGCAGCAGCAGCTGGCCTTCGAGCAACGGGTCGGGCGAGTGCCACTGGATGTCGAAGAATTCGGCATAGGGGCTGCGCCGGCCCCAGGCCAACAGGTCTTGCCACCAGGGGTTGCCGGCACCGCCCACGGCCATGTGGTTGGACACGATATCGAGGATCAGGCCCATGCCGTGCTGGCGCAGGGCGGCAACCAGGCGTTGCAGCGCCGCTTCACCGCCCAGCTCCGGGCTGACCCGGGTCGGGTCGACCACGTCGTAGCCGTGGCGTGAGCCGGGGCGTGCCTGCAACAGTGGCGAGGCGTACACATGGCTGATACCCAGGCGCGCAAAATAAGGCACCAGCGGCACCGCAGCATCAAGGCTGAAGTCGGCATGAAACTGCAGGCGCAAGGTGGCAGTCAGGCTGTTCATCGGTCACGCTCGAATGCTTGTTCGCGGGCGTGCGCCAGCAGTTCCAGGCGCCGCGCCGCATCGCTGTGGTCCAGCAGGCGGTCGGCGGGCAGGGCGAAACGGCGGCGCCAGTTGGGGTGGCTGTCAATGGTGCCGGGGAGGTTGGGTTGTTCGTCCACGCCCAGCAGGTCTTCCAGCGGGATCAGCACCAGCGGTGCGCGGGTGTGGCCGAGCAGGCGCAGGCTGGCATCGATCAGTTCGGTGCTGCCCCCGAGTGCGCCGCCGTAGTTGCCGTGCAGCAGGCGCCGCAGGCCCTGGATTTCCTGATGACGGCTGTCGCGCCAGTGTCGCTCGGTGATCGCGTCGATCAGCGCCAGGCGGTGGTTCCAGTCGATATCACGGGCCTGCAGCCAACCGGCCAGCGGCGGTAGGTCGTGGGTGCTGGTGGTGGCCAGGGCCGAGTCCGGCCAGTCGAGGATCGGCCTGAAGTGGCCGGGCGGGTCTTGCTCGAACAGCAATACGCGCATGCCAGGATGGCCCGTGCCGCAAGCTTTTCACGCAGCCCGTGCGGTACCGTGCCCAGGTCTTCGCCCAGTACGATGGCCTGGTGGCGCACCGACTCGAGGGCCAGCAGGCGCAACAGGTCGTCCAGCGGATAGTGCAGGTAGGCGCCTTCGCTGGGCGGCGCGCCCTGGGGGATCAGCCACAGGCGTTGCAGCCCCATGACGTGGTCGATGCGCAACCCGCGGCGTGGGCGAAGTTGGCCCGCAGCATCTCGATGAACGCGCGGTAGCCATTGCGGCGCAAGCCTTCGGGCGAAAACGCGCAGATGCCCCAGCTTTGCCCGGCGCGGTTGAGGATGTCGGGCGGCGCGCCCACGTGCAGGTCGGCCAGCAGTTCGTCCTGACGGCTCCAGGCCTGGCTGCCGGCGCCATCGGCGCCCACCGCCAGGTCGGCGATCAGGCCCACCGCCATGCCGCTGCCGCGCGCGGCACTCTGGGCGCGCTCCAGGCTGCGCGCTATCAGCCACTGGCAGAACACGTAGAAGCTGACCTGCACGTGATGCTCGGCGGCAAACGCGGCAATCTCGGCGCTGCGCGAGTCGTGCCAGGCGGCCGGCCACTGGCGCCAGTCCTGGCTTTCACCACGTTCTGCGGCGGCATCGAGCAGTGCCTCGAAACGGCAGTGGTCTTCCAGGGCCTGGCCACCGGCCTGGCGAAAACTGTCGAAGTCGCGCGCGCCGGATGCTGGCCCTGGATGAAGTCCTGATACAGCGCCTGCAGCAATTGCTGGCGGGCCTTGGCCGCCTGCGGCCAGTCGATCAGCGGCAGCTGTTCAAGCTGCTCGAGCGGGGCTTGCAGCTGCAGGGCATCCAGTGCGATGCGCACTGTCCGCTCACCCAGCAGCGCTTGCGGGCTGGCGTACAGGCTGTTGAAGAACAGCCGGCTGGAAGGCGAGTAGGGGCTGTAGCTGGGATGGTTGCGGGTAAACATCGCGTGCAACGGGCTGATGGCCAGCGCATCGGCACCGCGTTCGGCGCGCTGCGCGCCAGCGCTTCGAGTGCCAGGCAATCGCCGAAGCCGCCGTCGCCCGGCCGGCGCAAGCTGTAGACCTGCGCGCTGACGCCCCAGCCACGCGGGTGTGGCGTGTCGAGGGCATCGGCCAGGCTGTAGCAACGTGCGGGTGCGACGGCCAGGGTGAAGGCGCTGGCATCGATATGCAACTGGTGATAGCCCACGGGCAGCCCCGCTGGCAGCGCCGCAGCGCCATCGAGCTGCAGGGTCTGCCGGCTGCCGTCCTCCAACTGCGCCTCGCAGCGGCTATGGGCAGCAAAGTACAGGGCCAGGTCCAGCGGCTGATACTGGTCGACCGTCAGCAGGGGCGGCAGATGCCGGGCGTCATGGGCTTTTTCCAGGGCTTTGAGGCTGTTGGCGATGGCCGTGTCATCGGCTGCCGGGTGGCCGAGGCCGGCCAGTACCCGTCGCAGCACGGGCTCGCTGACACGTTGCGGGCGGCCGTTGGCATCGACCCAGTCGACGGCCAGGCCCGCACGTTCGGCCAGTTGCAGCAAAGGCAGGTCAGGCATGTAGAGGCTCCACACAAGCTGGCGGGGTCAGGCTGACGATACTGCTCAGCGGCGGCAGTACAGCGTCACCCTGCGCAAGGTCGACACTTTCAAACAGGCGGTGTTCGCGGTTGGGCAGGGCACACACCAGCGGCTGCTCGCCGAGGTTGAGGTCAATACGCAGTTCGCTGCCGTCACCCAGCCGCCAGCGCGCGCTCAGCGCCCTGTCGCCCACCACCTGCGCGCCGAGTGCATGGGTGCCTGGCAGGCGCGGGATGATGTGGTGATGGCGCAGGTGCAGCAGGTGGCGATACAGCAACACGCTGCTGTCGCTGGTGCTGCCCCACTGTGGCTGCGAGTCGAGAAAGGTCTGCGCGGCATTCGGGTCGGGGATCCGCGCCCGCTTGGCCGGGTCGGCAAAGGCGGTGAAAGCCTTGAACTCGGCGCGTCGGCCTTCGCGTACCGCCGTGGCCAGGTCCGCGTGATGATCGGTGAAAAAACAGAAATGGCTGTTCACAGCCCCAGTCATCCCCCATGAACAACAGCGGCACCATCGGCGCGAGCAACAGCAGTGCCGTGGCGGCCCGCAGCGCGGCGGGTGCGCACAGGCGCGGCAGGCGCTCGCCCAGCGCGCGGTTGCCGATCTGATCGTGGTTCTGCAGGAACAGCACAAAGGCGCCTGGCGCCAGGTGCCCGCTGGCTTCGCCGCGCGGGTGGCCGTTGCGGTCCGGCTCGCCCTGGAACACGAAGCCCTGGCTCAGGCAACGCGCCAGCTTGTGCAGCGGCGCTTCACGGTAGTCGACGTAATAGCCTTCATGCTCGCCGGTGAGCAGTACGTGCAAGGCATTGTGGCCGTCGTCGTTCCACTGCGCGTCGTAGCCTTCTTCGAGCAGGTGCGCCTGGTTGCGCTCGTTCTCCAGGGTCAGCCACACCTGGCGTCCCGCTGGCGTGGCCAGGCGCACGCGGCGCGCCAGCTCGTGCAGGAAATCGGGGTCGTCGATGGCGTGCACCGCGTCCAGGCGCAAGCCGTCGAAGCGATAGTCATGCAGCCACATCAAGGCGTTTTCGATAAAGAAGTCGCGCACCTGGCGGCGCCGGAAATCGATGGCCGCACCCCATGGCGTATGCCGGTCCTCGCGAAAGAAGCCGCTGGCATAGCGGTGCAGGTAATTGCCGTCGGGGCCGAAGTGGTTGTACACCACGTCCAGCAGCACCATCAGCCCCAGCCCGTGCGCCTGGTCGATCAGCGCCTTGAGTTGCCGAGGGCTGCCGTAGCTGCACTGGGGGGCGAACGGCAGCACGCCGTCATAGCCCCAGTTGCGCGCGCCGGGGAACTGCCCGATGGGCATCAGCTCGATCGCCGTCACACCCAGCGCCGCCAGGCGTGGCAGGTGCTCGGCCACCCCGGCGTAGCCGCCGAGCAGGCCGACGTGCACCTCATAGATCACCGCTTCGTGCCAGGGCCGGCCCTGCCACTGCGGATGCAACCAGGTATAGGCGTGGCCCTGCACCTGGCTGTACCCGTGCACGCCCTCGGGCTGGCCACGGGAGGCCGGGTCGGGCACCGACAGCACGCCGTCGATACGGTAGCGATAGCGGGTACCGGCCGGGCAGGCCAGGCTCAGCTCGAACCAGCCATCGTCGCGGCGCTGCATGGGGATGGGCGCAGCGTCTGCGCGCTCCACCTCCACCTGTTGCGCATCCGGTGCCCACAGGGCGAACCGGGTGGTGTCGCTGTCCAGCATCACGGCCCCGTGGGTCGCGTGTTCCTGTGACCTCAAGGGCATACGGCAACTCTCCTTAGCCAACGTTGAGCGTGGCGCGCTCCACCAGTTCCTCGTACAGGCGTGCGTAGGGCTCGACCGCCTGGCACCAGTTGAACGGTTGTGTCATGGCCAGGCAGCGCATGGCGTTGAGCAGGTGCTTCTGGTCATACACATAGAAGGCGCGCGACAGCGCTTGGCGGTAGCTTTCAACCGAGGACTCGTCGAACAGAAAGCCGGTCACGCCATTCTCGATGGTGTCGGCCAGGCCCCCGGTGTTGCGCGCCACCGGCAGCGAACCGAAGCGTTGTGCATACATCTGGCTCAGGCCGCACGGCTCGTAGCGCGAGGGCATGAGCAGGAAGTCGCTGCCGGCGAACATGCGCCGTGCATCGGTTTCGTTGAAGCCGATGCGCACGCCAATACGGCCGGGAAAGCGCAGCGCCAGTTCACGCATGGCCTGTTCTTCCTCCGGCTCGCCGCGCCCGATGATCGCGATCTGGCCGCCTTGCTCGACGATGTATTCGGCCACCCCCAGGGTCAGGTCCAGGCCTTTCTGGTACACCAGCCGTGACACCACGGCGAACAGCGGGCCGCTGGAGGCGTCGAGTTCGAACAGCGCGCGTACCTGGCTGCTGTTGGCGGCCTTGCCTTGCCAGTCGTTGATGCTGAAACGGTGCGTCAGGTGGCTGTCGGTCGCCGAGTCCCAGCTCTCGTCAATGCCGTTGGGGATGCCGCTGAGCAGGCCTTGCTGGGCCTTGCTGTCGAGAAACCCGTCGAGCCCACAGCCAAACGACGGCGTGGTGATTTCCTGCGCATAGGTCGCGCTGACCGTGGTGATGTGGCTGGAGTAGGCCAGGCCTGCCTTGAGAAACGACAGCTTGCCGTAGAACTCCATGCCGTCCTGTTGCAGGGCGTGGTCGGGGATGGCCAGTTCCGGGCAGCAGGCGCGGCTGACCACGCCTTGGTAGGCAAGGTTGTGAATGGTGAACAAGGTCGGGGTGCTCAGGCCGCGCCAGTGCATGTAGGCCGGTGCCAGGCCGGCCGGCCAGTCGTGGGCGTGCACCAGGTCGGGCTTCCAGTGCACCATGCCTTCGCCGGCAGCAATTTCGGCCGCGGCCAGGCCCAGGCGGGCGAAGCGGATATGGTTGTCGGGCCAGTCGCGGCCGTTGTTGGCGCCGTAGGGGGTACCTTCGCGCTGATACAGTTCGGGGCAGATCAATACATAGATGACCAGGCCGTCGGCCAGGTCCATGCGCCCGATCTTGCACGGCGGCAGCGCGGCATGGCCGCCCAGCTCACCGACCAGGTGGATCGGGTTGTCGCTTTCGAGCACTTGCGGGTAACCGGGGATCAGTACCCGCACATCGTGCAGGTGGCGCATGGCGCGGGGCAGGGCGGCGGACACGTCGCCGAGGCCGCCGGTCTTGACCAGGTCGGCAATTTCCGAGGTCACGAACAGCACTTTGCGTTTGTTCGGATTGCGCCGCGAATCGGTGGCAGGTGCCTTGGCTGTCGTGACAATGTCGCCAGCGCGAAGCTGTGCGCTGGCGTCTGGATTGAAATGCTCTACGTGGGGTTCGACAGCGGCACTGATCATACTTCTCTCCGTCCCTTTGTTCAGCGGGTGTGTTCACCCATTTTTATGGCGTGTGGCTCAATCTCGCTTGTGTGAGGTGTTCTGGTGCGTCCCCGAGCAAACGTGCAAGCGCTGCGCCAGCCGGCGATCCTGCCGATGGCGTTCTGACGAGTGGGGGGTGGGCTGCGCCTGGGTAACCAGAATCGTTGGCCTACTTAGTTCCTGACCTGCCGGTTTTCCAGAAGTTTCGACTATTTCCAATCGAGTTTTCCGGACGGCATCAGGTCGACTGAAGAGTGTAGGAGAGATATCGGAAAAATGTGACCCGCTGGTCATATTTTGCCGTTTGCGGTGTCTGGGCCGGCCTGCCGCGGCTGCAACCCCGACAGGTGGTTGCCCAGGTGAGCTGCCGGCCCGTGCACTGTTTGAAGGCCTCAGGCTGCCCGAACCAAGGCAGCGATAACGCCACCCGTGACACGTCCTGGTGCATCGACTGCCAGCTTGCACCATTGCAGTGATGGGTTGGCAGCGTACAGCCCGGGCAACGCTCGCCTCAGCTGCGCGGTGAGAAAAATGCGGGTGGCCGACCAACGGACTATTTCCAACGCTTGGCAAACATTGATAGCATCCGGCCACTTTTTTCGGGTGTCCATCATGGTCTGTGCCCTTATCCGCGTGCTTGCCCTGGGCCTGGTGCTGATGCTGTCGAGCACCCTCAGCCTGGCCGCCAACACCCCCTGTTCCGGCCGCAAGGGCGGCATCGCCGGCTGTGATGGCGACGCCTTTCTGTGTAACGACGGCTCCATCAGCGCGTCGAAAAGAAGTTGCCCGGCCTACACTGGCAATCGCCATGCACGCCCCGCCGTGCAGCCGCTGCACGATCGCGCACAGGGCTGCGGGTGTGGCACGGGTGCCTACTGCACCGGGCCGCGGGGTGGGGTGTACTGCCTCACGCCTTCGGGCCAGAAAAGCTATCGACGACGCTGACGGACGGCCCTCAGCTTTTCGTCAGCGCAACCGATAACTCCTCTAATGAATGCGTAACAGCAAGGATGCACGCAATGAAGCAGGCCCAGTGGTGGATGGCATTGGTGATGGCGAGTGGTCTGTGTCAGGCGCAAACCCCGCCAGACCCCTTGCTCGACGCGCACAGCAGTGCCAGCACCAGCGAGGTGCGTGGCGTGTTGCGGGGCGCGCTCCCAGGCGGTGCTGGCCAGTGAGCTGGCGGGGCGCGTGGTGGCGGTGCCCTATGCCGAAGGGCAGCGCTTTGCCAAGGGCGATGTACTGGTCAAGTTCGATTGCAGTGCCTATCAGGCGCAGCAGAACGCCGCCAATGCCTCGGTGCGTGCCGCCCGCGAAGAGCTGCAGAACAAACAGCAACTGGCCGCGCTCAATTCGGTCGGCCGCTTCGAAGTGAGCCTGGCCGAGGCACGCCAGGCCCAGGCCCAGGCCGAAGCCCAGGTGTACCAGGTGCAGGTGCAGCGCTGTCAGGTCAAGGCGCCGTTCGATGGCCAGGTGGTCGCGCGCAAGGTGCAGGCCCACGAAAGCGTGGCCAGTGGCGCGCCGCTGCTGGAAATCGTCGACAACCGTTCGCTGGAAATCCATCTGCTGGTGCCATCGCGCTGGCTGGGCCGGCTCAAGCCCGAGCAGGCGTTCAGTTTTGTGCCGGATGAAACCGGTGCGCCTATCGATGCCGTGATCAAGCGCCTGGGTGCGCGCATCGACGAAGGCAGCCAGACCTTGCTGCTGATCGGCAGCCTGCCGGCCAATACGCCGGGCCTGCTGGCCGGCATGAGCGGTACCGCGCACTTCGCAGACGCGCAATGAACGCGCAGGTGCCCGGGGCGCTCGAGCAACTGCTGGCGCACTACCTGAAGCTGGAGCGCCAGGCGCGCGCGGCGCCGTCGGTGCAGGCGCTGGGCTTCAGCATGGTCAATGACAGCCAGGCGCTGTTCGGCTTTCGCCACGCTGCCTTGCTGATCACAGGCAAGGTGCAGGCCCTCACCGCGATCAGTGTGGTGGAGCCGAACGCCCCTTTCGTGGGCTTTGTGGAGCGTGCCGCCGCCTGCCTGGCGCGCAGCGAGCGCTTCGCCTTGCCCGGCCCGGTACCGCCCGACGACATGGACCAGGCTTGCCGCGAAGACTGGCAGGCGCTGTCGGCGGCGTATGCCTTCTGGCTGCCACTCAAGGGGCGTGACGGTGAGGTGTTCGGCGGTGTGTGGCTGGCCCGTGACAATCCCTGGAGCGACGCCGAGCAGGCCTTGCTGGCACAACTGGGCGACTGTTACAGCCATGCCTGGCTGGCCTTGCAACCGGGCAAGCCGTGGCGCCTGCGCTGGCCGGCCCGCACCCGCTGGGCGCTGGCCGGCGCGGCCCTGTTGCTGCTGTTGGTACCGGTGCGCCAGGCAGTACTGGCGCCGGCCGAAGTGGTGCCGCGCAACGGCCAGGTGGTGGCTGCACCGCTGGACGGGGTGGTCGCCGAGTTCCTGGTCAAGCCCAACCAGCCGGTGCAGGCCGGGCAGGTGCTGGTGCGTTTCGACGCCACCAGCCTCAAGGCCCAGGCCGATGTGGCCGAGCGCACCCTGGGCGTGGCCGAGGCCGAGCTCAAGGCCAACACCCAGCGGGCGTTTTCCGACAGTGAATCCAGTGCCCGTATCGACCTGCTGGCGGCCCGTGTGGAGCAGAAGCGCGCCGAACGCGACTATGCCCGCGACCTGCTGGCGCGTGCCGAGGTGCGTGCCGAGCGCGACGGTATCGCCGTGTTCGCCGACGCCCAGCGCTGGACCGGCAAGCCGGTACGCACCGGTGAACGCCTGCTGGAGATCGCCGACCCGGCCCAGGCCGACCTGCGCATCGAGTTGCCGGTAGCCGACGCCATCGGCCTGGAGCCCGGTGCCGAAGTGGCGTTGTTCCTCGACAGCGACCCGCTCAACCGTCACACGGCCACGCTGGAGCGCGCCGCCTACCAGGCGCAATCCAATGCTGCCGGGCAGCTGGCCTACCGACTCGACGCGCGGTTCGAGCAGGCCCCACCGCGCATCGGCTTGCGCGGTACGGCCAAGCTGTTCGGTGCCCGGGCGCCGCTGGCCCTGTACCTGCTGCGCCGGCCGTTGGCGGCCCTGCGCCAGGCGGTGGGCCTGTGATGTTGCCGGCACTGCGTGCCGACCTGCAGCTTTCGGCGGGTGCGCCAGGGCTCGACGGCTCACCGCAATGGACCCTGGCCGACCCGCTGCGCGGCAAGTATTTCAAACTCGGCACACCGGCCATGCGGCTGTTGCGCCATTGGGCGCTGAGCGATCCGAACCGGGTGCTGAAGGCGGCCAACGCCGAGCCCGGTGCGCCGCTCGGGCCGCAGGCCGTGGAAGAGCTACTGCGGTTTCTGCGCGGGCATGACCTGATCAGCGCCAGCGACAGTGAGCAGCGCGCTGGCTACGCGGCCAAGGCGGCCAGCCAGCGTCAGGGCTTGTGGACCCAGGTGCTGCACAAATACCTGTTCTTCCGTATTCCGCTGTGGCGGCCGGACGCTTTTCTCAATCGCACCTGGCCGTGGCTGGAGCGTTTCGGCCCGAACCTGCTGCGCTTCGGTCTGCCGACCGTGTTGCTGTTGGGCCTCTTCCTGGTGATGCGTGACTGGGAGCGCTTTCTCGCGACCTTTCCCCACCTGCTCAGCCTGGGCGGCATGGCGGCCTTCGGTATCGCCCTGGGTTTCGCCAAGCTCTGCCACGAATTCGGTCACGCCTACATGGCCAAGCGCGCCGGGTGCCGGGTGCCGAGCATGGGCGTGGCGTTCATGGTGCTGTTGCCGATGCTCTACACCGACGTCAGTGATGCCTGGCGCGTGCAGGACCGTCGCACCCGCCTGTTGATCGGCGCGGGCGGCGTGCTGGCTGAACTGCTGCTGGCGTGTATCGCCTTGCTCGCCTGGTCGTTGCTGCCGGACGGCGCAGGGCGCACGGCCGCGTTCATGCTGGCCAGCGCCACCTGGATCACCACCGTGGCGATCAACGTCAACCCGCTGATGCGCTTCGACGGTTACTTCCTGCTCAGTGACCTGTGGGGCGTCGACAACCTGCAGAGCCGCGGCTTCGCCCTGTGCCGCTGGCACCTGCGCGAACGCCTGTTCGGCTATGGCGAGCCGCCGCCCGAGCGTTGGTCGCCGGGGCTGCGCAAGCGCCTGTTGTTCTGGGGCTACGCCTCGTGGATCTGGCGTGCGGCGTTGTTTTTCGGGATCGCCCTGGCGGTCTATCACCTGTTCTTCAAGGTGCTCGGGATTTTCCTGATGATGGTCGAACTGGTGTGGTTCATCGGTTTGCCGATCTGGCGTGAATGGCAGCACTGGTGGAAACACCGCGACAAGGCCCAGCCGCGCAAGGTGCTGGTGCTCGGTATCGGGCTGTTGGCCCTGCTGGCGGTGCTGCTGGTGCCTTGGCGCAGTGGCGTGGAAGTACCGGCGATGCTTGAGGCGTCGCGGGTCAGCGGGTTGCATGCGCCGACCCCGGCACGCATTCGCCAAGTACTGGTTGAAGATGGCCAGCAAGTGGCCAAAAACCAGGTAGTGGTCGAACTCGAGTCTCCGGACCTCGCCTCGCGCATGAGCATCACCCGCCGCGAGATCGAGATCCTGCAACTGCAACTGCGTCGTCAGTCGAGCCGCAGTGCTACCGCGGCGGACAGCGGCATTCTCGAGCAGCGCCTGGCCGAGGCGGTGGCCGAGTACCGTGGCCTGGCTGCCCAGCGCGAGCGCCTGAGCCTGCGGGCGCCGCATGCCGGGGTGGTGCGTGATCTGGCGAATAACCTCGCGCCGGGCCGCTGGGTCGGCGTGGACCTGCCGCTGGCGCAGGTCGCCGAAGGCGGTTTGCGTTTGCGGGGTTACCTGGCCGAGGCCGATCTGTGGCGGGTGGCGCCGGGCGCCACCGGGCATTTCGTCGCCGATGACGTGTTGCGCGATTCGCTGCCGGTGAGCCTTGAAGAAGTGGACGCCAACGGCGTCTCTTACATCGACCAGGAAGCCCTGGTGTCGGACCACCACGGACCGATCGCCGTGCGTCGTGATGAAGAGAAACGGGCACAGCCGCTGGAGGCTCAATATGGCGTGCGTTTCGAACTTGGAAGCGGTGCGCCGGAGCAGGTGTCGCACCCGCAGAGAGGCCTTGTGGTGCTGGACGGAGAGGCCATGTCGCTACTGGGATCGGCATGGCGACGGATGGCCGCTCTGGGGGTAAGGGAAAGTGGATTTTAGTCGTGCGATTGTAGGACAGTTGGAGTAATCTGCTGTCAATTCGCCATGCAAGTAAGCGTGACGTTTTCACAGTAAAAGTTGGTCCGCAAATTTTATTCAGTACAGGGATGTATCGAGTGATGTCGAATGACGCTGTGACCTTCCGTGCCTTGCATTCAGACGATATGGCTTTCATCGAGCATCTTTACGCCGGCTCGCGCAAGGAAGAAATGTCCCGCAGTGGTTGGCCTGCCGAGCAGGTCGCAGCCTTTCTCAGTCAACAGTTCAACGCTCAGCACGCTTATTACCAAGCTCATTATTCCGATGGGGAATTATTGATCATCGAACTTGGGGGTAAGGCCATCGGCCGCCTCTATATGTTCTGGGGGCCGACCACGCTCAACTTGATCGATATAACCCTGCTTCCCGAGTTCCAGCGCCAAGGTATCGGTTCGGCATTGATCGAGGCGCAGTTGCGCCGCGCCGACGAACAAGGGCTGCAGGTAGAGCTTTTCGTCGAATCCTATAACCCGGCACAGCGGCTGTATGGTCGGCTGGGCTTCAACGTCTGCGGCGACTCCGGGGTTTACCTGAAGCTGCGCCGCGATGCCTGCACCGACTCAAGGAAAGTCTCATGAGCGAACCGATTCTTGCCGCTATCCCCAGCCTGCAGGAACTGCGCGATGCCGATGCCGACGGCTTCGTGTTGCAGCTCACCCCCGAGCAGGGGCTGAGGGTCAGCCTGCTGACGGTCAACGAGGGCGTGGCGATGAACGACGAGCACGAATGCTATTCGCTGCTGTTGGTACTGCCACATGGCGTCAGCCTGCCGCAGGAGGTGTTCAACCTCTTTGGGCCGGGGCGCCAGCAGCCCTGGACACTGCTGATGACGCCGGTGGCCCCGGAGCCCGACGGTCGTCACGTACTCGAAGCGGTCATCCATCGCCGGCGCCAGGTTCCGGTCGATGCTTCCTGACTCGCTGAAATCCAAGCCACGCAAGCCAACATAAAGGAAGAGTCTGATGTCTGATCCGTTTTTGGGTGAAATCAGGATGGTGGGGTTCAACTTCAACCCCTATGGATGGGCGCAGTGCCAGGGCCAGATGCTGCCACTGAACCAGAACACCGCGCTGTTCGCGCTGCTGGGCACCAACTTTGGCGGTGATGGGGTGAGCACCTTCGCTGTCCCCGATTTCCGTAGCCGTATCCCGGTCGGCTTCGGCACCGGCGCTGGCCTGCCGACCTACGAAATGGGCCAGAAAGGCGGGGCGATTGCCATGGCCGAGCTGGCTTCGACCCTGGCCCAGCATGCCCACACCGTTTCGCTGACGGTCAATGGCGCTGCAACCCTGCAGGTCGTCAATGCTCCGGCTACCAGTTCGACGCCTCTGGCCAACGGCTACCTGGCGATCCCGGACGACGGCCAGGGCGGTACCTTCAACCTGTACCACAGTGGCATCTTGGCCAATGGCCAGCCGGCGCCGAAGATCAATCTGTCGGCACCCGCGGTGGTCGCCGCCGGCACCGGCCAGACTTCGATCAGCGGCCAAAGCGTTCCGTACTCGTTGCTCAACCCTTACCTGTCGGTCAACTTCATCATTGCGCTGCAGGGTGTCTTCCCTAGCCGCAACTAACAGCGACAACCGGCGGTGCCTCAGGGCACCGCCACTTTTTTGGCCGCGGCGTCCCAACCGACGACGCGGGGGCACACCAGGAGGTGCAGCATGAAATTCATCGAACGCTTCTCGCGCAAACCCGTCCAGTCGCAGTCCATCGAGGCCAGCCCGGCTCCGTTGTTGATGGCGCTGGAGCCGCGAATCATGTTCGATGCGTCCGTGGGCGTGGTCGCCCAGGACGCCGCGGCCCAGACTACCGTCGACGCGGCCAAGGACAGCACCTCCAGCAACGAGGCAAGCCCGGCCCAGGCGGCCGCATCCGGCAGTAGCGGGCAGGCTGCGCAGCGCCATGAAGTGGTGTTCGTCGACGGCCAGGTCAGCGATGCCAACAAGCTGGTTGCAGGCCTGCCGGCCAATACCGAGATCGTGGTGCTCGACCCGAACAAGGACGGCCTGCAGCAGATGGCCGACTACCTCAAGGGCCGCGAAGGCCTGGACGCCATCCACCTGTTGTCTCACGGCGCGGACGGCACGGTGCAGATGGGCAACCTCTGGCTGGCCAGCAACAACCTCGCCGAGCACCGCGCGACCCTGGAAAGCATTGGCGCCGCGCTCAAGGCCGACGGCGACCTGATGCTCTACGGCTGCAAGGTGGGGCAGGGCGACAAGGGCCAGACCTTCCTCGACCAGTTGGCCAGCATCACCGGCGCCGATGTCGCCGCCTCGGTCGACGATACCGGCGCAGCAGCGCTGGGCGGCAACTGGAGCCTGGAACGCAGCAGCGGCAGCATCCAGACCAGCGCGCTCAACCTGACGGCCTACGACAACCTGATGGCGGTCGTTTATACCGGCGGCCAGGTCGCCACCGCGCCGATCCTGGGCAGCACCGCCGCCAACCTGATGCGCATGGTAGTGGGCGACTTCAACAACGACGGGCGCGACGACATCCTGTACCAGGACAACACCAACCTGTGGCGCTTCGCCGCAGGCCAGGCCGACGGCACCTTCATCACCGTCCTGGCTGACCAGTCGGGCTCGCCGTTTGCCGGCCTGTCCCTGGGCGCGTCGGCGTCGAACGGCGTCAACTACCATGCCGCCGACTTCGATGGCGATGGCGACACCGATTTGCTGGTGGCAGCCGTCAGCGCTCAGCAACTGACCCTGTACCGCAACAACAACGGTGTGTTCTCCGCCGAGACGATCCCCGGCGGCCCGCAATTCGGCAACCGTACCATCGTTGGCGATTTCAACGGCGATGGCGCCGCCGACCTGCTGTACCAGACCACCAGTACCACCGGTGCACCGTGGCGGGTGATGATGAATACTGGCAACGGCACCATGACCGACCTGGACATCACCGACACCGCCTCGCCGTTCCGCAACATCAACCTGCCGGACTTCATCCTCTACCAGTACCGTATTGCCGACGTCGACGGCGATGGCGAC
>NZ_JAAHBU010000180.1 GCF_010671725.1 Pseudomonas brassicae
CCTGCGCCAGGCTGGCCAGTCGGGCCAGCCCGCAGGCACTTTCGATGATCGGCCAGACCGCCTTGCCGGTGGCGCCCGCACGCTCGACCTGAGCCGGCGTCTCGGCCTTGGGCAGCAGGATACCGGTGACGCCGGCATGCCTGCGGCACAGGCGCAGGTCGGCCGCATGCTCGCGATGGCCGGGGGCATTGACGCGCACCAGCACCTGCGCCGAAAGGTGCGCCTGCAGAAACGTATCGAGGTGGTCGCGCGCCACGGCCTTGAGGTCTTCCTGCACGGCATCTTCAAGGTCGACGATGACGCGCTCGGCACCGCTGGCCAGCGCCTTGGGGATTCGCTCGGGGCGTGTGGCGGGCACGAACAGGGCGCTGCGCACTGTGCTCATGGCCGTCCCCCCGTGCTGAAAGTGATTTCGCCCTGCTGCGCCACGCCCTCGGCGTTGCCGGCCCACACCTGCGCCGTGCCCGCGTCGCCCAGGCGCCCCCCCCACGTCGAACGGGGTGGGTGAGATCAGCGGACGCACGCCGCGAAAGCTGAAGCGTTCGGGCCGCGCGTGGGGGTGCGCCCGCAGGAAGGCGCGCAGGCTCAAGGTGGCAATCAGCGGCCCGTGCACCACCAGCCCCGGGTAGCCTTCGGTGGCGGTGACATAGGGCCAGTCGTAATGGATACGGTGGCCATTGAAGGTCACCGCCGAGTACCGAAACAGCAGCGTGGCGTTGGGCACCACCGGCTCGCACCACTCGCCTTCAGGCAGCGGCGCAGTGCCGCCGAGCTTGGGCGGGGAGGGCTCGCGGTAGACGATGTCCTGTTCGTCGACCAGTGCGCATTCGCCGTCCTGGTAGAACTCATGGCGGACCGTAACGAACAGCAGCGCGCCGGTACGTCCGTGTTTTTCTTCGACCCGCGTGAGGGTCGAAAGTCGGTCTACCTGTGCATCCACACGCAGTGGCCGGTTGAAGGTCAGCCGGCTGCCGGCCCACATGCGGTTGCGCCCGTGTGCCGGGGGCAGAAAGCCGCCCAGTGCCGGGTGGCCGTCCGGCCCCAGCCCATCCTCGGCCACCGGCTCCTGAAAGAACGCCCAGTGCCACAGCGGCGGCAGGTCTTCGCCAGGTTGCGGTGCGGGTTCGCCCAGGGTGGCGGCGATACGCCTGACCAGCGTGTGGCAGAGGCGGTCGCGGCTTTCTTCGATGCGGCCGATCCAGGCCGAAAAATCGTCGGTACTCATGCAGTCGGTCCTCAGATCGCGCCTGCGGCGCGCAAGTGTGCGATGCGCTCGGCCGGCAGGCCCAGCTCGGCGAGCAGTTGCTCGGTGTGTTCGCCCAGCGCCGGTACCGGGTCCATGCGCGGGCTGAAGGCATTGCTGGTGGCCGGTGGCAGCAGGCTCGGCACACTGCCGGCCGAGGTCTGCACCTGGCGCCAGCGCTGGCGCGCCTTGAGCTGTGGGTGGTCCCACACACCCTGCATGTCGTTGACCCGCGCATTGGCGATCTGCGCCCGGTCGAGCCGCTGCATCACCGCGTCCAGGTCCAGCGTAGCGAAGGCCTGCACGATCAGCTCACGCAGCGCCGCGCGGTGTTCGACACGCTTGAAGTTGGCGTTGAAGCGCGGGTCGTTCGCCAGCGCAGGCTGCGCCAGCACCGTGTCGCAGAACGCCTGCCATTCGCGTTCGTTCTGCAGGCCCAGCATCACGGTGGTGCCGTCGCCGATCGGGAACGGCCCGTACGGGTAGATGGTCGCGTGCGCGCCCCGGCGCGCGGCGGCGGTGCGGCGCCGGCGTAGGCGTAGTACAGCGGGTAGTTCATCCATTCCACCAGGCTTTCGAGCATCGAGATGTCGAGGTGGCTGCCTTGCCCGGTCTTGTCGCGCAGCAGCAGTGCACCGAGGATCCCGCTGTAGGCATACATGCCGGCGGCGATGTCGGCGATGGAGCAACCGGCCTTGGCCATCTGCGTTTCGCCTGCATCACCGGTCACCGACAGGAAGCCACCCTCGCTCTGGATCAGCAGGTCATAGGCTTTTTTGTGCTCATACGGGCCGCCGCTGCCATAGCCGGAAATGTCACACACGATCAGGCGCGGGAAGCGCGCGTGCAGCACCTCGAACGACAAGCCCAGCCGGGCTGCCGCGCCCGGTGCCAGGTTCTGTACCAGCACATCGGCGCTGGCCAGCAGTGCATCGAGCACCGCGTCGGCCGCCGCGTGCTTCACATCCAGGGTAAGGCTCTGCTTGGAGCGGTTGGTCCACACGAAATGCGAGGCGAGGCCGTTGACGCGCTGGTCGTAGCCGCGGGCGAAATCTCCCGTGCCGGGCCGCTCGACCTTGATCACGCGCGCGCCCAGGTCGGCCAGTTGGCGGGTACAGAAGGGCGCGGCGATGGCGTGTTCCAGGCTGACGACGGTGATCCCGTCCAGCGGGCGGGTAGCCTTGGGCTGGTTCATGGGTGAGGCCTCCAGTCAGAACGAGCGCGGCAGTTCGAGCAGGTGCTCGGCCACGTACGACAGGATCAGGTTGGTTGAGATCGGCGCCACCTGGTACAGCCGGGTCTCGCGGAACTTGCGCTCGACGTCGTATTCGCAGGCAAAGCCGAAGCCGCCGTGGGTCTGCAGGCAGGCGTTGGCGGCCTCCCACGAGGCCTTGGCGGCCAGGTACTTGGCCATGTTGGCGCTGGCCCCGGCGTTGCGCCCGGCGTCGTAGTCGGCGCAGGCTTGCCAGCGCATCAGGTCGGCCGCCTCCAGCTCGATATGCGCCTCGGCAATCGGGAACTGCACGCCCTGGTTCTGCCCGATCGGCCGGCCGAACACCACGCGGTCGCGGGCGTACTGCGCCGATTTCTCGACAAACCAGCGGCCATCGCCGATGCACTCGGCGGCAATCAGCGTGCGCTCGGCATTCAGGCCGTCGAGGATGTAGCGAAACCCTTTGCCCTCTTCACCGATCAGGCTGTCGGCGGGGATCTGCAGGTTGTCGAAGAACAGCTCGTTGGTCTCGTGGTTGACCATGTTGGCGATCGGCTGCACGGTCAGCCCGTTGCCGATGGCTTCGCGCAGGTCGACCAGGAAGATCGACATGCCGTCGACCTTCTTCGTCACCTCGGCCAGGGGCGTGGTGCGGGCCAGCAGGATCATCAGGTCCGAATGCTGTACGCGCGAGATCCACACCTTCTGGCCGTTGATCACGTAGGTGTCGCCCTGGCGCACGGCGGTGGTCTTGATGCGGGTGGTGTCGGTGCCCGTGGTCGGTTCGGTCACCCCCATCGACTGCAGGCGCAGTTCGCCGCTGGCCAGGCGCGGCAGGTAATGATTCTTCTGCGCCTCGCTGCCGTGACGCAGCAGCGTGAACATGTTGTACATCTGGCCGTGGATGGTGCCGGAGTTGCCGCCGCAGCGGTTGACCTCCTCGAGAATCACCGAGGCTTCGGCCAGGCCCAGGCCCGAGCCGCCGTACTGCTCCGGGATCATTGCCGACAGCCAGCCGGCGGCGGTCATGGCGCTGACGAAGGCGTCTGGGAAGCCTTTTTCTTCATCGATCCTGCGCCAGTAGTCGGCAGGGAAGTCCGCGCACAGGGCGCGGACGCCTTCGCGGATGGCAGTGAGGTGTTCGTCGTTGCAAGCGGTCATTGTTATTGTCCTGTAGGTGCAACTGTCGTGGGGAGGCGGCGCCTTGCAGCGCCGGCCCGCCGTCAGATGGGCAGATGGCCCAGCGCCGCCCTGAAGCGATTCTTGATGAAGTGCCCGTCGCGCGGCGGCAGTACCCGTGGCGGGTTTTCGGCCTTGATCTTGATCGTTGCCAGTTTCACCCCGTCGCGGCTGGCGAAGCGTTCGCGCAAGTCGTGCACGCCGTGCATGTCGCGGATTTCGTCGGTCCAGCTGAACCCGCAGGTGTTGGCCACCTGGTCCAGGCGGATACCGAAGCCGGCGTGGCTGACCTGCATGCCGGTTTCGCCGAAATGGCCGTTGTCGAGCACGGCGATGGTCAGGTTGGCGGGCTTTTGCAGGGCCACGGTGGCCAGTGCGCCAAACCCCATCAGCAACTCGCCGTCGCCGGTGATCACCACCACGCTCTTGTCGGGCTGCGCGTTGGCCAGGCCCAGGCCGACGGTGATCGCGCTGCCCATGGCGGCCCACAGGTAGTAGTTGTGGTCATGGTCGCCGGCCGCCATCACGTCGTAGGAGGCCGAGCCCAGGCCGGTCACCACCAGCACATCGTTGCGATCTGCCAGCAGGGCACGCACCACCTCGCGGCGGCACAGGGTGTGGTTGGCGCTTACTTGACCCATTTCTTTTCTCCAATCAGGCGCTGGCCGAGCAGCAGGGCGGTGGCGCTGTCACCGTTGAAGGCCATGGTGGCCGCGCCGTGCAGCAGCGGGGCGACGTCCTTGGGTTCATCGGCGCGCCAGGTCATCACGTTCATCAGGTTCAGGCAGCGTTCGGTGGCCTGGCCCATGGGGTTCTGCCAGGCGTTGAACTCGGCCCAGTCGCCGCGCATGGTCACCACCATCAGCAGCGGGAAACCGGCGCACACCTGCAGCGCCAGGGTGTTGATGCAGTTGCCCACGCCGCTGGACTGCATCAGCAGCGCGCCGCGCTCGCCCCCCAGCCAGGCGCCGGCCAGGTAGCCGATGCCTTCTTCCTCGGTGGTCAGCACCACCGCCTTGATCGCCGGGTCGGCGTAGGCCAGGCGGATGGCGGCCGAGTGGCCGGCGTCCGGTACGAATACCACGTGTTTCACATCGTGGGCCTTGAGCACGCGGAACACGTCCTCTTGCCAGTCCTGCCCCACGGTCTGTTCAGCTTCTAGCGTTGACATGCCAGTCTCCCGAGCACTGTTGCTGTTGTTGTGTTTTCACGCATTCTGGCGTGAGCGGTGCGGTGGCACGACTACCGCTTTTGTCTTTGAGATATGCCTGCCTGGCATAGCTCAGGCGTTGGCTGCGGGCTGCGTGGGGCTGCCCTTGAGGCCGGTGTTGGCCTCGATCTCGCCGTCGCCGCTGATGTAGCCGTGGCGGGTGAGGTTGGGCATCAGCAGCGAAGCGATGAAGGTGACGCTGACCACGGCCACCACATAGAAGAAGAAATGCGTTTCGCTGCCCTGGGCGCGAAACGACAGCGCCACGTATTCCGCTGTGCCGCCAAAGGCGGCGTTGCCCACCGCATACGGAAAGCCCACGCCCAGTGCACGCACGGCGGGCGGGAACAGCTCGGCTTTGACGATGCCGGCAATCGGGGTGTAGAACGAGGCGATGGCCAGGCCGGCGAACACCAGCAGGAAGGCGGTGAACGGGTTGTGCACCGATTGCAGGGCGAACAGCAGCGGCACCACCAGCGCCATGGCCAGCCCGGAAAACAGCAGCATGTGCGCCTTGATGCCGATGCGGTCGGCCAGCAGTCCGAGCAACGGTTGCAGCAGCATGAAGCCGACCAGTGCGGCGGTCATGATGAAGCTCACCGTCTCGGGGCTGAACCCGGCGGAGATCACCAGGAACTTCTGCATGTAGGTGGTGAAGGTATAGAAGTACAGCGAGCCGCCGATGGTGAACGCGACCACCAGCGCCACTGCGCGCTTGTGCTTGAACATGCCGCGCAGCGAGCCGGCGTCCTTGCGGTGCATGTCTTTGTTCGACGCGGTCTCGTGCATTGAACGGCGCAGGTACACCACCACCACGGCGCTGACTGCGCCAATGAAGAACGGGATCCGCCAGCCCCACGCGCGCAGGTCCTCATCGCTCAGGGTCTGTTGCAGGATCACCACCGTCATCAACGCCAGCAGTTGCCCGGCAATGATGGTGAAGTACTGGAACGAGCCGTAGAAGCAGCGTTTGCCGGGGGTGGCGATCTCGCTGATGTAGGTGGCGCCAGTGCCGTATTCGGCGCCCACCGACAAGCCCTGGATCAGGCGGGCGATCACCAGCATCACCGGGGCGGCGATGCCGATGCTGTCATAGGTGGGCATCACCGCGATCAGCAGCGAGCCGGCGCACATCATGAACACCGACAGGATCATCGACACCTTGCGCCCGCGGGTATCGGCGATCCAGCCGAAGATCCAGCCACCGAGCGGGCGCATGAAGAAGCCCACCGCGAACACCCCGGCGGTGGCCAGCAGTTGGGTCGTAGTGTCGCCCTTGGGGAAGAACGCGGCGGCAAAGTAGATGGCGGTGTAGGCGTAGATGAAAAAGTCGTACCACTCCACCAGGTTGCCCGAGCAGGCACCGAGGATGGCTTTGACACGGTTGGGGGCGGGTGGGCTGGCGTCGCAAGGCGCGGTGCTGCGGGTCATGGCGAAAGTCCTCGAGTCTTATTCTTGTAATAAGCCGGGCAATCGGGTGCCGGCAATGGACTCACGCTACCGCAGCCCGCCGCCTGCAATAAGACGCGCAGCGGGCCTAACTGATATGCCCGAATTGTATAGGGCGTCGCGGGCTGCACGCCGTACACTGGCGCCAGCGCGCCGTGACACGGCGGGCCTTCACTCCACCTGACTGGCCTGGCAATGGACGTCGTTCAACTCAAGACCCTGATCCACGTGGCCGAGCTCGGCAGCCTGAGCAAGGCGTCCGACCGCCTGCATATTGCCCAGCCGGCACTGAGCCGGCAGATTCGCCTGCTGGAAAAAGAGCTGGGTACCTACCTGTTCGAGCGCCATGGGCGCGGCATGCTGATCACCGAAGCGGGCCGGGAAGTGCTGGCCCACGCCACGCGCATCCTGCAAGAGATGGAATCGATCCGCAGTTCGGTGGCGGGCGGGCGCACCAGCCTGCGTGGCACCGTGGTAATCGGCACCACGCCGACGGTGGCTGAAATCGTCACCGTGCCGCTGGTGCGCAAGCTTCGCGATGCGCAGCCCGACCTGGGCGTACGGATTTCGTCGGCCTTCAGTGGTTACCTGCTCGACTGGCTGCAGCGCGGCGAGCTGGAGCTGGCGATCTCCTATGACCCGCAGCCGCTGCACACCCTGCGCATCGTGCCGGTGATGATGGAGAACCTGCTGCTGGTGGGCCCTGCGGGTGCGGGCCTGAGCCTCGACACACCGGTGAGCTTTGCCAGCCTGGCGGGCCAGGAACTGGTGTTGCCCAGTGCACGGCATGGTTTGCGGGTGATCCTTGACCGTTGCGCACGCGAGGTCGGCATTCCGCTGCGCACCAGCGTCGAGGCCGACTCGTTCGGCGCCATGATCGACCTGGTGCGCAACGGCTTCGGCCTGACCGCCTTGCCCCTGGCGTCGATCTACGCGCAGTTGGAAAACGGCAGCCTGTGCGCTGCACCGCTGGTCGAGCCGGTGCCGATGCGCAAGCTGGTGCAGGTGTTCCCGGCCGACCGGCGGGTGAGCCCGGCGGCCAGGTTTGTCGCCGACACCTTCATCGAGATCGCGGCCGACCTGGTCGAGCGCAAGATCTGGGCCGGGCACATGCTCTGAGTGTCACCCGCACGCTTTCTTTCGTACCTGTCACGGATATTGTCTTGAAAGACCCAGCTGCATTACCCGGCATGCCCGGTATTTTCGTGTTGGGCCTGCTGCAGATTCTGGTCTGGGGTGGCTCGTTCTTCCTGATGGCGGTGATGGCCGCGCCGATCATGCAAGAGACCGGCTGGGCCAGCCAATGGGTGTATGGCGCGTTGTCGCTGAGCATCCTGGTGTCGGCCGTGCTCGCGCCGCTGACCAGCAGGCTCATTGCGCGTTTCGGCGGGCGGCGGATTCTGGCCTGTAGCGGCGTCACGGTCGCGGCCGGGTTGTTTCTGCTGGCTGCCGCGTACAGCTTGCCGTGGTTCCTGCTGGCCTGGGCGGTGATTGGCGTGGGCATGGCGCTGGGGTTGTACGAGGCGCTGTTTGCCAGCCTGGGGGCCTTGTATGCGCAGAAGGCTGCTGGCGCGATCACTGGCATCACATTGATCTCGGGTTTCGCCACCAGCCTGTCCTGGCCGGTGGTGGCCTTGCTCATCGAACAGATGGGCTGGCGCAGTACCTGCGTGGTGTATGGCGCGGTGCTGGTGCTGGTAGTGGCGCCGCTGTATTGCTGGGTATTGCCGGCGGGCGTCGGCTTGCGCCTGGGCAGCAAGGCGCAGCACAGCGCGGTGGCGCCGGTGAGCTCGCGCATCTACGGGTTGCTGACTGCCATCTTTGCGCTGGGCGCGGTGTTGATGACGGCCATGTCGGTGCACCTGGTGTCGATCCTGCAGGGGCAGGGCTACAGCCTGGCGGCGGCCATTGGTTTGGCGGCGTTGCTGGGGCCTAGCCAGGTGGGGTCCAGGGTGTTGCAGATGTTTGCGCGCAAGCGCCATCCGGTGTGGACCACCTTGATTTCGGTGGTACTGGTAGCGGTGGGGTTGATGGTAGTGACGGTCTGGCCCGTGGCGACGGCGGTGGGGTTGGTGTTGTATGGGGCGGGCAATGGCTTGCGTGCGATCGTGCGTGGGTTGTTGCCGTTGGCGTTGATGTCGCCGGCCAACTACGTGTTGTTGATGGGGCGCATGTCCTTGCCTTCGTTGGTGGGGCAGGCGGCCACGCCGTTGTTGGGTGGGTACGTGTTACAGGTAGCGGGGCCGTCGGGTGTGTTGGTGATGATGTCGGGTCTGGCGGTGTTGAACGTGGTGTTGGTGGGGGTATTGATACGTTCGTTGTAAAAACGGCATCACCGAAGTCTGCTGTCGAGCCCCCAGGGCTGACAACGCCGAACTGTCAGGCCATGGTACGTT
>NZ_JAAHBU010000181.1 GCF_010671725.1 Pseudomonas brassicae
CGGCCTTGTCCAGCTCGGCCTTGCGTGCCTGGGTGATGGCACCGTTGACGCCACCGGTCAGCGCCGGGGCCTTGGGCATCAGGGCGCGTGCGCGGCTCAGCGCCGTGGCCGCGGCATTCACATCACCCTTTTGCAGGACGATCTGGCTGCGTTGCAGGTAGGCCTCGGCCAACTGGCGTTGCAAGGGTTCAAGGCGGCTGTCGTCCGGCGACTGGGCCTGCAAGGCGCCAGCTGGTCTTCGGCGGTGGCCAGCTCGCTGCTGGCAATGTTCTGTTCCAGCTGCTGCCAGGCATCAGGCTGTGCTGGCACGGGGGCCGGGTCGACCGATGCGCTGGAACACGCGGCCAGCAGCACGGAAAACGCGGCAAGGAGCAGATAACGGGAGGCGAACGGCTTCATTCCTGCGACTCTCTATTTGCGCAAAAAGCGAGCAAGTCTACACCCAGCGCACTGGCTCGAAAATGATTCTTCAGGGTGCAGCCGCGATTAAAATGTCGCAGGGCGCAACCGCGGTGGTGCGCCCTGCCCTTGCCGCAGCGCGGTTCAGCGCCGGGGCAGTGCCAGGCTCAGCAAGAATAGCACCGCCGCGCAGACCACGATGGACGGGCCGGCCGGTGTGTCCTTGAACCACGACAGCGCCAGCCCGCCGCACACCGCCAGCACCCCGAGCAGGCTGGCGCCCAGCGCCATCTGTTCGGGGGAGCGTGCGTGCCGCTGCGCCGCTGCGGCCGGGATGATCAGCAGCGAGGTGATCAGCAGCACGCCGACGATCTTCATCGCGACGGCGATCACCACCGCAATCAGCAGCATCAGCGCCAGGCGCAGGGCTGCCACCGGCAGGCCTTCGACCCGCGCCAGCTCTTCGTGCACGGTCACCGCCAGCAGCGGGCGCCACAACGCAACGATCAGCACCAGCACCACTGCACTGCCGCCCAGGATCCAGGCCAGGTCGGTGGGGCTGATCGCCAGCAGGTCGCCGAACAGGTAGGCCATCAGGTCGATGCGTACATCGTGCATGAAGCTCAATACCACCAGGCCCAGCGACAGCGTGCTCGGCGCGAGGATCCCCAGCAGGGTGTCGGAGGCCAGCGGCTGGCGTTGCTGCAAGGTCACCAGCAACAGGGCCAGCAGCAGGCAGCCGACGGTCACCGCCAGCGTCGGGCTGACGTCGAGCACGAAGCCCAGGGCCACGCCCAGCAGCGCGGCATGCGACAGCGTATCGCCAAAGTAGGCCATGCGCCGCCATACCACGAACGACCCCAGCGGGCCCGCCACCAGTGCCAGGGCCAGGCCTGCAAGCAGGGCATACAACAGAAAATCAGCCATGCTTGCAGTGGTCTCCGTGTACGTGGCCGGCCGCAGCCGGGGCAACCACCGACCCGTGCAGGTCGTGGGCGTGGTCATGGTGGTGGTGATAGATCGCCAGGCTTGGCGCATTGTTGCCGAACAGTTCGACGAAGGCCGGGTCGCCGCTGACCTGCTCCGGGTGGCCCGAGCAGCATACATGGTGGTTCAGGCACACCACCTGGTCGGTGGTGCTCATCACCAGGTGCAGGTCGTGGGAGACCATCAGTACGCCGCAGCCATGGCGGTCGCGCAGGCGCGTGATCAGGCTGTACAGCTCGGCCTGGCCGGCCACATCGACGCCCTGTACCGGCTCGTCGAGCACCAGCAGCTCGGGTTTGCGCAGCAGTGCACGGGCCAGCAGCACGCGCTGCATCTCGCCACCGGAAATGCTCTGGATCGGGCTGTCGATGACCTGCTCGGCACCCACTTCGTTGAGGGCCGCCAGCGCCGCCTTGCGGTCCACCCCCGGCACCAGGCGCAAAAAGCGCAACACCGACAGCGGCAAGGTGGCGTCGACCTGCAGCTTCTGCGGCATGTAGCCGATGCGCAGGCGCGGCTTGCGCCAGACGCTGCCGGTACCGGGCTTGAGCAGGCCGAGCACGGCGCGCACCAGGGTGGTCTTGCCGGCTCCGTTGGGGCCGATCAGGGTCACGATCTGCCCGGGCTCGACGCTCAGGTCGATGCTGTCGAGGATGGCCTGGCCGCCGAACGCCACACCCACCTGCTCGAGCCGGATCAACGCAGTGCTCATCAGGCGCTCCGGCAGGTGCCGCACAGGCCGACCACTTCGACGGTCTGGGCTTCGACACTGAAGCCGACGTCGTTGGCACTGGCCACGATGGCGTCACTGATGGAGGTCTGTTCCAGCTCGATGGCCACGTGGCATTCGCGGCAGATCAGGAACTGGCCCTGGTGCGCGTGCTCGGGGTGGCTGCAGCCCATGAAGGCATTGAGCGAGGCGATACGGTGCACCAGGCTGTTTTCCAGCAGGAAATCCAGTGCGCGGTACACGGTAGGTGGCGCGGCGCGGCGACCATCCTGCTCGCTGAGCACGGCGAGGATGTCGTAGGCGCCCAGTGGCTTGTGGCTTTGCCAGACCAGTTCCAGCACTCGGCGGCGCAAGGCTGTCAGGCGCAGGCCCTGACGCGCGCACAGCGCATCGGCCTCGGCCAGCGCGCTGTGCACGCAATGGGAGTGGTCGTGGGGACGGTTGGCCAGTGGAGTATTGGGCATGGGCAGCGACGGTTCTGTTGAGAGACGTTATTATGTTACCCGTTCCTGCCCCAATGAGTGCTTATCGTGTCCCGATTTTTTGCCCTTTTTGTCGCTTTTATCACCAGCACCCTGCTCATGGCCCCGGCGCAGGCCGAGGTCAAGGTG
>NZ_JAAHBU010000182.1 GCF_010671725.1 Pseudomonas brassicae
CCGACCCTGGGCGGCTGGCTGGTGGAGTACCTGACCTGGCACTGGATCTTCCTGCTCAACCTGCCGGTCGGCGCCCTGGGCTGTTATGCGGTGTGGAAGTTCATCCCCGACCTGCGCGGCTCGGAACGCACCCGCTTCGACGGCGTGGGCTTCGTGCTGTTCGGCGCCGCCATGGTGCTGATCACCATTGCCATGGAAGGCCTGGGCGAACTGCACCTGCCGCACCTGCGGGTGATGCTGCTGCTGTTTGCCGGCATGGCCTGCCTGGCGGCGTACTGGCTGCGCGCCGGCAGCATCGACAACCCGCTGTTCTCACCCAGGCTGTTCCGCACCCGGACCTTTTCGGTGGGCATCCTGGGTAACCTGTTCGCCCGCCTGGGCAGCGGCGCCCTGCCGTTCCTGGTGCCGCTGCTGCTGCAGGTGGCGCTGGGCTATTCGCCGTCGCAGGCCGGCATGAGCATGATCCCGCTGGCGGCGTCAGCCATGCTGGCCAAGTCGATCGCGCGCCCGCTGATCGAGCGCCTGGGCTATCGCACCATCCTCACCGGCAACACCTTGCTGCTGGGCCTGCTGCTGTGCAGCCTGGGCCTGGTCGACGAGCACACCCCGTATGCGCTGCTGCTGGTGCAACTGGGCCTGCTCGGCGCGGTCAACTCGCTGCAGTTCACCGCCATGAACACGGTGACCCTGATCGACCTGGACGACGCCAGCGCCAGCAGCGGCAACAGCCTGCTGTCGGTGGTCGCGCAACTGTCACTGAGCCTGGGCGTGGCCTGCGCCGGTGCCCTGCTGGGCGGCTTTACCGCAGCCGGCAGTGCCGAGGGCGTGGAAACCACCCTGGGTGCGTTCCAGCTGACCTTCCTGACCATCGGCCTGATGGCCATGCTGGCAGCGGCGATCTTCATGCAGCTGTCCAAGGCGGACGGGAGGCGTGCCCCTCGTCCGGAACCGGAGATCGAGCCTTAGGGCTATTGGCCACGAGGCTGGTACACTGCGCGACATTTTGTTTTGCAGGCCCGCCTCGTGACCACCATCGCCACCGAATTCGCCACCTTGCCGCTGTCCGCCGCCATGCTGGCCAACCTGGACGCCCTCGGCTACGCCCAGATGACCCCGATCCAGGCCCAGAGCCTGCCGGTGATCCTCAAGGGCATGGACCTGATTGCCCAGGCCAAGACCGGCAGCGGCAAGACCGCCGCATTCGGCATCGGCCTGCTCAACCCGATCAACCCGCGCTACTTCGGCTGCCAGGCGCTGGTGCTGTGCCCGACCCGCGAGCTGGCCGACCAGGTGGCCAAGGAACTACGCCGCCTGGCCCGTTCCGAAGACAACATCAAGATCCTGACCCTGTGTGGCGGCGTGTCGCTGGGCCCGCAGATCGCTTCGCTGGAGCACGGCGCACACATCATCGTCGGCACCCCGGGCCGCGTGCAGCAGCACCTGCGCAAGGGCACCCTGGTACTCGACGGGCTCAACACCCTGGTACTCGATGAAGCCGACCGCATGCTCGACATGGGCTTCTACGACGCCATCGCCGACATCCTCGGGCAAACCCCGGAGCGCCGCCAGACCCTGCTGTTCTCGGCCACCTACCCGGCCGGCATCAAGCAGCTGTCGTCGGCATTCATGCGCAACCCGCAGCAGGTCAAGGCCGAGTCGCTGCATGCCGACAACCAGATCGAGCAGCGTTTCTACGAGATCTCGCCCGAGCAGCGCATGGACGCCGTGACCACCCTGCTGGCGCATTTCCGCCCGCAGTCGTGCGTAGCGTTCTGCTTCACCAAGCAACAGTGCCAGGAAGTGGTCGAGCACCTGCAGGCCAAGGGTATTGCCGCCGAGTCGCTGCATGGCGACCTGGAACAGCGCGACCGCGACCAGGTACTGACCCTGTTCGCCAACCGCAGCACCTCGGTGCTGGTGGCCACCGACGTGGCCGCGCGCGGGCTGGATATCGATGCGCTGGACATGGTGATCAACGTCGAGCTGGCGCGCGATTCGGAAATTCATGTACACCGTGTGGGCCGTACCGGGCGTGCCGGTGAGAAAGGCCTGGCGGCCAGCCTGGTGGCGCCGTCCGAAGCGCACCGTGCGCAGGCCATCGAGCAATTGCAGAAGGCGCCGCTGCGCTGGGAGCAGATTGACGCGCTGACGCCGCAGCCGGGTGGGCCGCTGGTGCCGACCATGAGCACGCTGTGCATCGGTGCCGGGCGCAAGGACAAGCTACGTCCTGGCGACATCCTGGGGGCACTGACCGGCGATGCCGGGATTGCCGGCACCCAGGTGGGCAAGATCGCGATCTTCGACTTCCAGGCCTATGTGGCGGTTGAGCGTGGCGTGGCCAAACAGGCCTTGCAACGGTTGAACAGCGGCAAGATCAAGGGGCGTTCGTTGCGGGTTCGCATCGTCTAAGATCTTTGTCGCCCTTCAGGGCCCCTTCGCTGGCAAGCCAGCTCCCACAAGGTTTTGTGAACGCCAAAGAACCCTGTGGGAGCTGGCTTGCCAGCGAATGTTTCACCACCAATTTCGAGGATGTTGCAGTGCGTTCCACCGAAGTGATCATCATGGCGCTGGCGCCGCCGGCCTGATGTGCGCCCTCCACGCCGCCAACCGTGGCCGCCAGGTGCTGCTGCTGGACCACGCCAACAAGCCCGGCAAGAAGATCCTGATGTCCGGCGGTGGGCGCTGCAATTTCACCAACCTATACACCGAACCCGCCAACTTCCTCTCGCACAACCCGCATTTCTGCAAATCGGCCCTGGCCCGCTACACCCAGTGGGACTTCATCGAGATGGTCGGCAAGCACGCCGTGCCCTATCACGAGAAAAAACTCGGCCAGCTGTTCTGCGACAACAAGTCCAGCGACATCCTCGAGATGCTCCTGAGCGAATGCCAGGGCGCCGGCGCCGCACTGCACATGGACACCCGCGTGGAGCAGATCGAAAAGCTTGACCACGGCTACCTGCTCGAAACCAGCATGGGCACGCTGCAATGCCAGTCGCTGGTGATCGCCACCGGCGGTCTCTCGATCCCGACCCTGGGCGCCACCGGCTTCGGCTACCAGGTGGCCCGCCAGTTCGGCCACAGCCTGCTGCCGACCCGCGCCGGGCTGGTGCCGTTCACCATCACCGAACCGCAGCTCAAGGCCATTTGCAGCGAGCTGTCGGGCACCTCGGTGGACTGCATCGCCAGCTGCAACGGCGAGAGCTTTCGCGAGAACCTGCTGTTCACCCACCGTGGCCTGAGCGGGCCGGCGATCCTGCAGATCTCCTCGTTCTGGGACAGCGGCGACAGCGTCGAAATCAACCTGCTGCCCGACCATGACGCCCTCGCCTGGCTGCAACAGCAGCAGGCCGAGCGCCCCAACAGCGAACTGAAGACCCTGCTGGGCGAACTGTTCACCAAGAAGATGGCCAACCTGCTGGCCGAACACTGGTTCGTGTCCAAGCCGATGAAGCAGTACACCCCGGCAGAACTGGCCGAGGTCGCCGAAAAACTGGCGGCCTGGCAGGTGGTGCCGGCCGGCACCGAGGGCTATCGCACCGCCGAAGTGACCCTGGGCGGCGTGGACACCCGCGAAGTGTCGTCCAAGACCATGGAGTCGCTGAAGAGCCCAGGGCTGTACTTCGTGGGTGAAGTGCTGGATGTGAGCGGGCACCTGGGCGGCTTCAATTTCCAGTGGGCCTGGGCATCGGCCTACGCGGCTGCACAGTTCGTCTGAGCTTCGCGGTAGAATCGCGCATCACGGAACAAATTTTGCTGGTACGTGAACACGGTGACAGCTCGCTGGCGCCGTGACCGGCTCAATTTCGATCATCGCCAAGCAGGCCTGCCGCCCAATCATGTCATCGTCTTCCTTCAGCCATTCGCTGCGTCGTCTGTGGGCCCTGGACAAGTTCAGCTACAGCATCCGGGTATTGATCGCCCTGACCGGCAGCATGGCGCTGTGCTGGTACCAGGACGAAATGGCCCTGCTGATCCCGCTGTTCCTCGGCATTATCGCCAGCGCGCTGGCCGAGACCGACGACAGTTGGCAAGGCCGCCTCAACGCCCTGGCCGTGACCCTGGTGTGCTTCACCGTCGCCGCCCTGTCGGTGGAGCTGCTGTTCCCCTACCCGATCGTGTTCGGTTGCGCACTGGCCCTGGCCGCCTTCGGCCTGACCATGCTCGGCGCGTTGGGCGAGCGCTACGGCGCGATCGCCTCGGCCACGCTGATCCTGTCGGTGTACACCATGATCGGGGTGGACCAGCGCGGCGGCCAGGTCACCGACTTCTGGCACGAACCCTTGCTGCTGGTGGCCGGTGCGGCCTGGTACGGCCTGCTCTCGGTGCTGTGGCAGGCGCTGTTCTCCAACCAGCCGGTGCAGCAGAGCCTGGCCCGGCTGTTCCGCGAACTGGGCCGCTACCTCAAGCTCAAGGCCACGCTGTTCGAGCCGATCCGCCAGTTGGACGTGGAAGCGCGGCGCCTGGAACTGGCCCAGCAGAACGGCAAGGTGGTGGCCGCGCTCAACGCAGCCAAAGAGATCATCCTGCACCGCGTGGGCAATGGCCGGCCCGGCTCCAAGGTCAGCCGCTACCTGAAGCTGTACTTCCTGGCCCAGGACATCCACGAGCGCGCCAGCTCTTCGCACTACCCGTACAACGCCCTCACCGACGCGTTCTTCCACAGCGACGTGCTGTTCCGCTGCCAGCGCCTGCTGCGCCAGCAGGGCAAGGCCTGCGTGCAACTGTCCGAATCGATCCAACTGCGCCAGCCGTTCGTGTATGACTCAGGCTTTGCCGCCGCGCTGGAAGACCTGAGCGCCTCGCTCGAACACCTGCGCATCCAGAGCAACCCGGCCTGGCGCGGCCTGCTGCGCTCGCTGCGCGCGCTGGCGGCCAACCTGACCACCCTCGACCGTCTGCTCAGCGACGCGAGCAACCCCGACAACCTGGCCGACAACAGTGACTCCAGCCTGCTCGACCGCTCGCCGCGCAGCCTCAAGGATGTGTGGAGCCGCCTGCGCCAGCACCTCACGCCGACCTCGCTGATCTTCCGGCATGCCCTGCGCCTGCCACTGGCGCTGTCGGTGGGCTACGGCATGGTGCACCTGATCCACCCCACCCAGGGCTACTGGATCATCCTCACCACCTTGTTCGTGTGCCAGCCCAGCTACGGCGCTACCCGGCGCAAGCTGGGCCAGCGCATCATCGGCACCGCTATCGGCCTGACCGTGGGCTGGGCGCTGTTCGACCTGTTCCCCAGCGCGCTGTGCAATCGATGTTCGCGGTGGCCGCCGGGGTGGTGTTCTTCGTCAACCGCACCACCCGCTACACCCTGGCCACCGCGGCAATCACGCTGATGGTGCTGTTCTGCTTCAACCAGATCGGCGACGGCTACGGGCTGTTCCTGCCGCGCCTGTTCGATACCCTGGTGGGCAGCCTGATCGCGATCCTGGCCGTGTTCCTGTTCCTGCCCGACTGGCAGGGCCGCCGCCTGAACAAGGTGCTGGCCAATACCCTGAGCTGCAACAGCACCTACCTGCGCCAGATCATGCAGCAATACGCCCAGGGCAAGAGCGACGACCTGGCCTACCGCCTGGCCCGGCGCAACGCGCACAACGCCGACGCGGCGCTGTCGACCACGCTGGCCAACATGCTGATGGAGCCGGGGCATTTCCGTAAGGAAGCCGACGTGGGCTTTCGTTTCCTGGTGCTGTCGCACACCCTGCTCAGCTACCTCTCGGGGCTGGGTGCGCACCGTGACAGTGCGCTGGCCCCGGACGCCCATGAACAGCTGATCGATGGCGCCGGCGCAAGCCTGGCCAGCAGCCTCGACGAGATCGCCACGGGCCTGGCCAGCAAGACCCCGGTGGCGATCCACAGTGACGCCGAAGAGTCGCTGGCCGCCAGCCTTGAGCAGATGCCCGAGGAAATGGACGAGAACCAGCGCCTGGTGCAAACCCAGCTGGCGCTGATCTGCCGTCAGCTAGGGCCGCTGCGTACGCTTGCCGCGCACCTGATCAAGGACACTCCGGCCTGATCACAGGCCGTAGTCCTTGAGCAGCCGGGCATAGCTGCCATCGGCTTTCATGGCCGCAATGGCCTGGTCGAAGCCGGCCACGATCTGCGCATGGCGAGGGTTTTTAAGGCTGACCAGGATGTGCAGGCTGTTCTCGCTGAGCGGCTGGCCGAAGAACTCCACCCCCTCGCGTACCGTCGCCGTCTCGCGCTGCAGAAAGTAATGCGCGGCGTATTCATCGTTCACGGTCAGGCGCACGCGGCCGGCGGCAAGCATGCCCACCGCGACCGAGAAATCGCGCACCGGCACTTTCTGCAGGCGGGTGTCGCCATCGAACTCGACGGCATAGGCGTAGCCGCGCACCACCGCGATCAGGTGCGGATGCAGATCGGCGAGGCTGTCGAAGCGCAGGCTGTCGCCCTTGCGCCTGAGCAGGCGAACACGGTTGTTGAGATAGCCCACGGAGAACTGCCCGATGCGGGCCCGGGCCTCGTTCTGCCAGGCGTTGATCAGCACGTCATAGCGCCCCTCGCCCACCCCAAGCAGGGCGCGGGCCCAGGGCACCTGCTCGAACTCGCTGGCATAGCCTGCGCGCTGCAATGCCGTGGTGACGATGGCGGTGGCCAGGCCGCCGCGGGGCATGCTGGCATCGGTGAAGGGCGGCCAGGCATCGGCCACCAGGCGCAACTTTTCGGCCTGCGCCGCATGAGCCCAGAGCACCATCCAAAGCAACCCCACGGCGCGAAGCAGTGGCCGCATGCTCAAATCCTATAGCGGAGCAGGTCCGCACTCTTATTGAATGGCTTGAGAACTTTTTAGTGCCAAAACTCTAGGCTGCCCGCGCAGATTACACAAAGATTCAGGCTACGGGCAGTGCCGCGTGATAGCTAATTGCCGCTATTTTGTCGGGTTTCACACTCGCCTTGATCCACGGCAATTTCGCCCCTTCGCGATGGCCGCCAGGGATGGTTATGATCAGGGCATCACTGAAGAGAACATCGCCATGGCTATCGACTGGGTTTGCAAACATCACACCGACTTGGGCAAGGAGCAGCTGTATGCGTTGCTCAAACTACGGGTCGAAGTGTTCGTGGTAGAACAGAAGTGCCCGTACCTGGAGACCGATGGCCAGGACCTGGACGGCGATACCTGCCATTTGATGGCCTGGCGCGACGGCGAACTGGTGGCATACCTGCGCTTGCTGGACCCCGAATCACAAGGGGGCGATGTGGTCATCGGGCGGGTGGTGATTGCACCGTCTGCGCGCGGTGAAGGGCTGGGGCATAGCTTGTTGGTGCAGGGGCTGGAGCAGGCCGAGAAACACTGGCCGCAGGTGCCGGTGTACCTGTCGGCGCAGGCGCACCTGCAGGACTACTATGCGCGGCACGGGTTCACGGCGGTTGGGGAACAGTACCTTGAAGATGATATCCCGCATATCGGCATGCGCCGCGGTTGACGCCTGCCGGCTGACTGCGCGATGAGGCGACAACAGTCAATTCGACACACACGGGCGACGCAGCCTCAAGGATAGCCCAGCACCTCACGGATATTGCGCAGGTGCTGCATGATCCACTGCTTGTCGATTGCCCCCCAGTCACGAATGCGGTAGTGCCCGGCATGGTTGCGGGCACCGTCCTGCTGCTCGAACTCGCACACGATGTCCAGGTCGGCCAGCGCCACGATGGTGTCCTGCGCGGTACGCCGCGGCATGCCGGTAGCCTCCATCAGCGCCGGCACAGTGCTGGCAGTCTGGCTGTCGATCAGCCACGCCACGTACAGGCGACGATAGAAACTGGTCTTGGTCTTGCTCACGTCCATCGGCAAATCCCTTTCGATCAAGCGGCACCCGGCAGGTCGCGCCAGGTCAGGTAGACGCGCAGGTCGAACTCCAGTTGATGGTAGCCCGGCTGCATGTATTCACAGAGTTGGTAGAACGCCTTGTTGTGATCGCTTTCCTTCAGGTGCGCCAGCTCGTGCACCACGATCATCTTCAGAAACTCCGGCGCGGCGTCCTTGAACAACGCAGCCACACGGATTTCCTTCTTGGCCTTGAGCTTGCCGCCCTGCACCCGCGACACCGCGGTGTGCAGCCCCAGCGCGCGGTGCGTGAGGTCCAGGCGGCTGTCGAACAGCACCTTGTCCAGGTTCGGCGCATTGCGCAGGTGTTCCTGCTTCAACGCCTGCACGTAGGCATACAGGGCCTTGTCGCTCTGCACCGCATGACGCTCGGGGTAGCGCTGGCGCAGGTAGTCACCCAGACGGTTCTGGGCGATCAACTGGCGCACCTGATCTTGCAGGGCGGCTGGATAGGCTTGCAGGTACTTGAGCACGGTCATGGGCACAGGGGGTGGCGGGCAACGCCGCCAGTTTACCCAATTCTTGCGCAGCACCCGCCTGCCAGTCGAAAAAAGCCGGGAACAGCCCCGCCGCCTGGGCCGTCAACGGGCGAGCCACCAGGAAGCCTTGCACATACCCGCAGCCATTGGCCTTGAGCCAGCGGGCCTGCTCCAGGGTCTCGACGCCTTCGGCGATCACGCTGACCGAGTAGGCCTTGCACAGGTCGATCACACTGCGTACCAGCGCTGCATCGACCGCCGAGTCCGGCAGGCGCGCAACCAGGTGGCGGTCCAGCTTGAGGGTGTCGATCGGCAGGTCGCGCAGCAGGCGCAACGAGCACTCCCCCGCACCAAAGTCGTCCAGCGCCACACGCACGCCCAATTCGCGCAACCTGTGCAGTTGCCTGAGCGCAATGTCGCGGTTGGCGGCCAGCGAGGTTTCAGCCACTTCCACCTCCAACTGCGCCGGCAGCAGCCCATGGCTGGCAATCACGCGGCTCAGTTCCTCGACCAGGTTGGGCATGGCGAACTGCACCCGGCTCAGGCTGATGCCCAGCACCAGCGTCGGCTCGAACTGCTCGCGCCAGGCACGGCGCTGCACCGCGCCCTGGGTGTAGATCCAGCTGGCCAGGCGCGAAATCAGCCGCGCTTCTTCGAGCAGCGGCAGGAACAATCCGGGCGGCACGTCGCCCACACTGGGGTGCTGCCAGCGCAGCAACGCCTCGAACCCACGCAGGCGCCCATCGGCAAACGACACCTGCGGCTGGTACACCAGGCTGAAGTCGTGGTGTTCGATGGCATCGCGCACGCTGTCCTCGAGCATCAGCCGCGAGCGGGCGCGCCCATTGAGGTCCTGGTCGTAGTAGCGGTACTGCTGGCGCCCCGCCTGCTTGGCGGCGTACATCGCCGCGTCTGCCGCGCGCAGCAGGCCGTCCAGGTTAGGCCCGCAGTCGGGGTAGGTGGCGATACCGATACTGACCCCCAGGGTGACTTCCAGGCCATCCACCTGCTGGCAGATGGACATGCGCTCGATCAGTTTCTCGGCAAAACGCGCGGCCTGCTCGGGGTATTCCAGCGCGTCGAACAGCGCGGTGAACTCGTCCCCGCCCATGCGCGCCAGGATCGCATAGGCGCCCAGGCACTCCTTGAGCTGCTCGGCCACCCAATGCAGCACGCGATCGCCGGCTTCATGCCCGAGCGAGTCGTTGATGCGCTTGAAGCCGTCCAGGTCCAGGTACAGCAAGGCCTGCGCCTTGTCGCTGTGCTCGCTGCGCACCAGTGCGCTTTCGGCCGCCTGGTAGAAGCCACGCCGATTGAGCAGGCCGGTCAACGGATCGGTGACCGCCTGGAACTCCAGTTGCTGGTGCAGGCTGCGCACCACCGACATGTCCAGCACAGTCACCACCATGGCCCGCTGCTCGCCCGGCAAGGCCGCGCACGAGAGCGCCACTGGCAGCGGGCGACCGGCGGCGGTGCGCAGCAGCGCGTCGTGCAGGCGATAGATGTCGCGGTCCAGGTAAGCCTGGTAGAACGCCGAGTCACGCCACAGCGTGGGCACCGGCGACTGCACGAAACTCAGCAGGTCGGCGCCCTGCAAGCGCTCGACCGGTGCGTCGAGCAGGCGCGAGATGGCCGGGTTGGCAAAGCGGATGCAACCGTCCTCGGCCACCACCAGGATGCCTTCGGCGGCGTTGTCCAGCACCGAGGCGTTGAATGCCCGTGCCACCTCCAGGTCGTGGCTCAGGCGCTGCAGCGAACGGCTATTGCGCTGCTGTTCGAGCAGGGCCTGCACCTTGGGCTTGAGAATCTGCGGGTCAAACGGCTTGAACAGGTAGTCCACCGCGCGCTGGCATAGCCCTTGAGCACAGCGGCCTGGGATTGTTCGTTGGCGGTGAGAAAAATGATCGGGGTCAGGCGCGTGCGCTGGCTGCCGCGCATCAGCCGGGCGACTTCGAAGCCGTCCATGCCGGGCATCTGCACGTCCAGCAGGACCAGGTCCACTTCGTGTTCGAGCAGCTTGCTGAGGGCTTCGGTACCGGAACTTGCGGTCAATACCTGCCAGTCCTGACGCGCGAGCAGGGCCCGCATGCTGATCAGGTTTTCCGGGTAATCATCGACGATCAGTAAAACCGAACCGCCATCGTGTGTTTGAGGGTGCGCGCAATCCATGCTGCTTCTCTTGTGTAACGACGCCAAATTCCGGATGAAATCTGAGGTTTTACTCTAGACCCGGCAAACACAAAGCAGAAGTCGTCACATGGCCATCATTCAGGTAAATGGGGATTCCCGACTAACGGTCTGTCACCGTGGGCCACTTCGGGTGACCGTGATGGCCGGGCAGGCATAAAAAAACCCGCATCGCTGCGGGTTTCTGCATACCACCGGGGCTTAGTTGACCTTGGCGGCCAGCTCACCGTTGGCATAACGCTGGAACATGCCTTCCAGGGAGATCGGTTTGATCTTCGAGGCATTGCCGGCAGTACCAAAGGCTTCGTAGCGGGCGATGCACACGTCGCGCATGGCCTTGACGGTTTCGCCGAAGAACTTGCGCGGGTCGAACTCGCTCGGGTTGGTGGCCATCAGGCGACGCATGGCGCCGGTGGACGCCAGGCGCAGGTCGGTGTCGATGTTGACCTTGCGCACGCCGTGCTTGATGCCTTCGACGATTTCTTCAACCGGTACGCCGTAGGTTTCCTTGATGTCGCCACCGTACTGGTTGATGATCGCCAGCCATTCCTGCGGCACCGAGGAAGAGCCGTGCATGACCAGGTGGGTGTTGGGGATGCGCTTGTGGATCTCTTTGATCCGGTCGATCGCCAGCACGTCGCCGGTAGGCGGCTTGGTGAACTTGTAGGCGCCGTGGCTGGTGCCGATGGCGATGGCCAGGGCATCGACCTGGGTGCGCTTGACAAAGTCAGCCGCCTCTTCGGGGTCGGTCAGCATCTGGCTGTGGTCCAGCACGCCTTCGGCGCCGATGCCGTCTTCTTCTCCGGCCATGCCGGTTTCCAGCGAACCCAGGCAGCCCAGCTCGCCTTCTACCGACACGCCGCAGGCGTGGGCCATGGCCACGGTCTGCTGGGTGACACGCACGTTGTAGTCGTAGTCGGTCGGGGTCTTGCCGTCGATGCCCAGCGAGCCGTCCATCATCACCGAGCTGAAGCCCAGCTGGATCGAACGCTGGCATACGTCAGGGCTGGTACCGTGGTCCTGGTGCATGCACACCGGGATGTGCGGGAACTCTTCGATCGCCGCCAGGATCAGGTGGCGCAGGAACGGGGCACCGGCGTATTTGCGGGCACCGGCCGAGGCCTGGACAATCACCGGGGAGTCGGTCTTGTCGGCGGCTTCCATGATGGCGCGCATTTGCTCGAGGTTGTTGACGTTGAAAGCTGGAACGCCGTAGCCGAATTCGGCGGCGTGGTCCAGCATCTGGCGCATGCTAATGAGTGCCATTGTGTATCTCTCTCCCGACAAGCGTCGTGTTAATCGTGCAAGCCTGCCGCAGCGGCGGTTGCTATTCAAGTAGTGTGGGCCAACACGCGTCGGCCCGGCCAGTCACGGTGCCTTGCAGCCCCGCCCTATCAAATCGTTGGTGGCCACCCAGTACACCAGGCCCTCATCGCCCTTGGTGTGCAAGGCCAGCACGCCATCGCTGTACAGCGCGCCCGAGGCACCGGGTTCCGGCTTGAGCCGATAGACCTGGTCAGCACCGCCAAGGCGTACATCCACAGCCTCCTGGCTCGCATCGGCAAACCGCCACAACACCTCGGCGCCGCTGTCACAGACCCAGCGGGTCCAGGTGTCAGTCGGGGCCGGGGCTGGCCGCAACTGTGCGCATCCTGCCAGTAGTGCCAGGGCCATCAAGGCCACAACGCGTTTCATCCAAAATCCTCTAGAAGACCACGAACCTGGCAACAGGTTGCCATGAACCGATCAAGGGCAACCCGGCGCCAGGCGCTGGTGTTCGTCGTCGTACTTTGCCAGGCCGTCCGGGCCGAGCCTTTTGTTGATCACCGGCACGGTTTCTGCCTGCCAGTCGGACTGGTAGCAACCGCCCTTCGGCTTGCCAGGGGCATCCGCGGCAGGCTGCGGCTCGCTCGCGCAGGCGCTGAGCAACCCGGCCAGGATAATCACGGGCAATTGCTTGACCATCAGGTCACTCCCTTTGCCAGGCTGAGCAAATCAGGCCTTGGCCCGTTGTTCCAGCACTTCGACTGCCGGCAGTACCTTGCCCTCGACGAACTCGAGGAATGCACCGCCACCGGTAGAAATGTAGGAGATCTGGCTGGCCACGCCATATTTGTCGATGGCTGCCAGGGTGTCACCGCCACCGGCGATGGAGAACGCGGCGCTGTCGGCAATGGCCTTGGCCAGGGTCTTGGTGCCGTTGCCGAACTGGTCGAACTCGAACACGCCCACCGGGCCGTTCCACAGCACGGTCTTCGACGATTTCAGCAGTTCGGCGAACTGCTCGGCGGTTTGCGGGCCGATGTCCAGGATCATGTCGTCGTCGGCCACATCGGCGACCAGCTTGACCGTGGCCACGGCGCTTTCGGCGAATTCCTTGGCCACCACCACGTCTACTGGCAACGGCACGTTGACCTTGGCCGCGATGGCCTTCGCGGTGTCGATCAGGTCAGGCTCGTACAGCGACTTGCCCACCGGGTGGCCAGCGGCCGCCAGGAAGGTATTGGCGATGCCGCCGCCGACGATCAGCAGGTCGCACACCTGGCTCAGGCTGTTGAGCACGTCGAGCTTGGTCGACACCTTGGAGCCGGCAACGATGGCCGCCATCGGCTTGGCCGGGGCCTTCAGGGCCTTGCCCAGCGCGTCCAGCTCGGCGGCCAGCAGCGGGCCGGCGGCCGCGACCTTGGCGAACTTGGCCACGCCGTGGGTGGAGCCCTCGGCGCGGTGTGCGGTACCGAAGGCGTCCATCACGAACACGTCGCACAGGGCGGCATATTGCTGGGCCAGCTCGTCGGCATTTTTTTTCTCGCCCTTGTTGAAGCGCACGTTCTCGAACAGCACGATGTCGCCGGCCTGCACGTCGACGCCGCCCAGGTAGTCGGCCACCAGCGGCACGTCACGGCCGAGTGCCTTGCTCAGGTAGTCGGCCACCGGCTTGAGGCTGTTCTCGGCCGAGAACTCGCCCTCGGTCGGCGCCCCAGGTGCGAGCAGACCATCACGGCCGCGCCCTTCTCCAGGGCCAGCTTGATGGTCGGCAGCGAAGCCAGGATGCGCGCATCACTGCTGACCACACCGTCCTTCACAGGCACGTTGAGGTCTTCGCGGATCAGTACGCGCTTACCTTGCAGATCGAGGTCGGTCATCTTCAAAACGGTCATGAATGCAGTCCTTCAGGGCTGTTTACGAGTGGTGCAAGTTGAGTCCACGACGTGCAGAAAATGTTCGGCGACGTCGAGCATGCGGTTGGCGAACCCCCATTCGTTGTCGAACCAGGCCAGCAGGTTCACCAGGCGGGGGCCGGAAACACGGGTCTGGCTGGCATCGACGATCGCCGAATGCGGGTCATGGTTGAAATCACAGCTGGCGTGCGGCAGTTCGGTGTAGGCCAGCAAGCCCTTGAGCGGGCCGTTCAGGGCCGCCTCACGCAGCACCTGGTTGACTTCGGCCGCAGTGGTATCGCGGGCGGTCTGCAGGGTGATGTCCAGGCACGACACGTTGACCGTCGGCACGCGTACGGCTTTGGCCTGAATTCGCCCGGCAAGTTCCGGCAGCAGGCGTTCGATACCCCGCGCCAGCCCGGTGGACACCGGAATCACCGACTGGAACGCCGACCGCGTGCGGCGCAGGTCCTCGTGATGATAGGCGTCGATCACCGGCTGGTCGTTCATCGCCGAGTGGATGGTGGTGATCGACACGTACTCGATACCGAACGCCTGGTCGAGCACACGCAGCAGCGGCACGCCGCAGTTGGTGGTGCAGGAGGCGTTGGACACCAGCCGTTCGCTGCCGCTCAGGCAATCCTGGTTGATGCCGTAGACCACGGTGGCGTCGACATCCGCCTCGCTGGCCATGGGTTGCGAGAACAGCACGCGGGGGGCGCCGGCGTCGAGAAAACGCTGGCCGTCGGCACGCGTGTTGTAGGCCCCGGAGCATTCGAGCACCAGGTCGACGTCGAGCGCGGCCCAGTCGATGCCCTCGGGGGTGGCGCTGCGCAGTACTTTGACGCAGTCGCCATTGATATGCAGACAATCGCCGTCGACCCTGACCTCACCGGGAAAGCGCCCGTGGGTGGAGTCGAAGCGTGTCAGGTATTCGATACTGGCCTGATCGGCCAGGTCATTCAGTGCAACGATCTCGAAGCCCGCCTTGGCTCCCCGTTCAAAGAGTGCGCGCAGGACGCAGCGACCGATGCGGCCGTAGCCGTTGAGTGCAACTTTGTAGGGACGCGGTTGGGGCATGGGATGCTCACGGAACAGAAAATCATCTGTAGCCTGGGGATCTGAGTGGCCCTCATTCGCTGGCAAGCCAGCTCCCACAGGAATTGCCGCAACCCCTGTGGGAGCTGGCTTGCCAGCGAACAAGCCGGCGCCAGTCCCACAGGAGTACGCGATCAGTCTTCCAGCAGCTCTTCAGCCGTACCCAGGATGTTCTCCAGGGTGAAGCCGAATTCTTCGAACAGTGCCGACGCCGGCGCCGACTCACCGTAGGTGGTCATGCCGATCACGCGGCCTTCCAGGCCCACGTACTTGTACCAGAAGTCGGCATGCGCAGCTTCGATGGCGATCCGCGCGCCCACTTGCAGCGGCAGTACCGACTGCTTGTAGCTCGCGTCCTGGGCATCGAACACGCTGGTGCACGGCATCGACACCACACGCACCTTGCGGCCCTGCTCGGTCAACTTGTCGTACGCCTGCACCGCCAGGCCCACTTCGGAACCGGTGGCGATCAGGATCAGCTCAGGCTCGCCTGCGCAGTCCTTGAGCACGTAGCCACCACGGCTGATGTCGGCGATCTGGCCGGCATCACGGGTTTGGTGCTGCAGGTTCTGACGCGAGAAGATCAGCGCCGACGGGCCGTCCTTGCGCTCCAGGGCGTACTTCCACGACACCGCCGACTCGACCGCGTCGGCCGGGCGCCAGGTGTCCAGGTTCGGCGTGGTACGCAGGCTGGTCAGCTGTTCGATCGGCTGGTGGGTCGGGCCGTCTTCGCCCAGACCGATGGAGTCGTGGGTGTAGACGTGGATCACGCGCTGCTTCATCAGGGCCGACATGCGCACCGCGTTGCGGGCGTATTCCATGAACATCAGGAAGGTCGCGCCGTAAGGCACCAGGCCGCCGTGCAGGGCCACACCGTTCATGATGGCGGTCATGCCGAACTCGCGCACGCCGTAGTACATGTAGTTGCCGCTGGCGTCTTCGGCGCTGACGCCCTTGCAACCCTTCCACAGGGTCAGGTTGGAACCTGCGAGGTCCGCCGAACCGCCGAACAGCTCAGGCAGCAAGGGGCCGAAGGCGTTCAGGGTGTTCTGGCTGGCCTTGCGGCTAGCGATGGTTTCACCCTTGGCCGCGACTTCTGCGATGTACTCATCGGCACAGCGTGCGAAGTCCAGCGGCAGGTCACCGTTCAGGCGTGCCATCAACTCGATCGACAGCGCTTGGTGCTCGGCGGCATAGGCGTTGAAACGCTCGTCCCACTCGGCCTCGGCAGCAGCACCGGCTTGCTTGGCATCCCACTCGGCATAGATGTCGGCCGGGATTTCGAACGGGCCGTGGTTCCACTTCAGGGCTTCACGGGTCAGTGCGATTTCGGCATCGCCCAGCGGCGCGCCGTGGCAGTCTTCCTTGCCGCCCTTGTTCGGCGAGCCGAAGCCGATGGTGGTCTTGCAGCAGATCAAGGTTGGCTGCGCGCTCTTGCGCGCGGTCTCGATGGCGGTCTTGATCTCTTCGGGATCATGCCCGTCGACATTGCGAATCACCTGCCAGTTGTAGGCTTCGAAACGCTTCGGCGTATCGTCGGTGAACCAGCCCTCGACTTCGCCGTCGATGGAAATGCCGTTGTCGTCGTAGAAGGCAATCAGCTTGCCCAGGCCCAGGGTACCGGCCAAAGAAGCAACTTCATGGGAAATCCCTTCCATCATGCAGCCATCACCCAGGAACACATAGGTATGGTGATCAACAATGTCGTGGCCCGGACGGTTGAACTGGGCCGCCAGCACTTTCTCGGCCAGCGCGAAGCCCACGGCATTGGCCAGGCCTTGGCCCAACGGGCCGGTAGTGGTCTCTACACCCGGGGTGTAACCGAACTCAGGGTGGCCCGGGGTGCGGCTGTGCAACTGACGAAAGTTCTTCAGGTCGTCGATCGACAGGTCGTAGCCGGTCAGGTGCAGCAGCGAATAGATCAGCATCGAACCATGGCCGTTGGACAGCACGAAACGGTCACGGTCGGCGAAGTTCGGGTTGCTCGGGTTGTGCTTCAGATAGTCACGCCAAAGAACCTCGGCGATATCCGCCATGCCCATAGGGGCACCGGGATGGCCGCTGTTGGCTTTTTGCACGGCATCCATGCTGAGTGCACGAATGGCGTTGGCACGCTCACGACGGCTGGGCATCGCTAGTCTCCTGGGGCTTGAATAATACGAACGGAAAAAAGGCGGGCATTTTCGCCCAGGCACAGCCCCGGGGGCAATCACGGATGGTCGATGAACGCTGTTTTTCCTGTGATTGAGCGACTAATCCTGTGTTCGGCGGGCAAAACAGCAGAAATTGTCGCCTCGATCAGCCCGCCAGCCCCGCCCATCGAGCAATATCAAAACTTTTTGATATAGGCCTTGCGACTGCGCTGCGCGCTGACTAGACTGCGGCCCCATGAATGCACACGCCCCCACCATCGACCATGAGCAAAGCGACGCGCTGGCTGCCCTGTGCAAGGCCAGTGGCGATCCGTTGCGGTTGAAGGTGTTGCGGGCCCTGGCCAGCGACTCGTTCGGCGTGCTGGAACTGGCGCAGATCTTCGCCGTCGCCAGTCGGGCATGAGCATCACCTCAAGGTGCTGGCCCAGGCAGAGCTGGTGGCCACGCGCCGCGAAGGCAATGCGATTTTCTACCGCCGCGCCCTGCCCGACAGCCTGCGCCTGGGCGGCAAGCTGCACGCAGCGCTGCTCGACGAAGTCGACGCACTGGTGTTGCCGCAGGACGTACAGGCGCGCATCGGCCAGGTGCAGGTGCGCCGCGCCGCCACCAGCCAGGACTTTTTCCTGCGGGTTGAAGAGAAGTTTCGTGCCCAGCAGGACCTGATCGCCGGCTTGGCGCAGTACCGCGAAAGCTTGCTGGCACTGCTCGACAAGCTCAGCTTCGAGCCCGACGCCAGTGCGCTGGAGGTCGGCCCGGGCGATGGCGAGTTCCTGCCCGAGCTGGCCCGGCGCTTCGCGACCGTCACTGCGCTGGACAACAGCCCGACCATGCTCGAGCTGGCCCGCCAGGTATGCCAGCGCGAACGCCTGGCTAACGTCACCCTGCAGTTGGCCGATGCACTGCATGCAACGGATGTCCAGGCCGACTGCGTCGTGCTGAACATGGTCCTGCACCATTTCAGCGCCCCGGCCCAGGCCCTCGGGCAACTGGCCAAGCGTGTCAAACCAGGCGGAAGCCTGTTGGTAACAGAGCTGTGCAGCCACGACCAGAGCTGGGCGCGCCAGGCGTGCGGCGATCTCTGGCTGGGCTTCGAACAGCATGATCTGGCCCGCTGGGCCAGCGCTGCGGGGCTCGTTCCCGAGGACAGCCTCTACGTGGGCTTGCGTAATGGTTTCCAGATTCAGGTCCGCCACTTCCAGCGACCGCCTGGCAACAACTCACCATCGGTAAATTTTAGGAACCCGTCGAGATGAGCGAATACTCCCTTTTCACCTCCGAGTCCGTGTCTGAAGGGCATCCGGATAAAATCGCCGACCAGATTTCGGATGCGGTGCTTGACGCCATCATCAAAGAAGACAAGTTCGCGCGCGTGGCGTGCGAAACCCTGGTGAAAACCGGTGTGGCCATCATCGCCGGCGAAGTGACCACCTCGGCCTGGGTCGACCTTGAAGACATCGTGCGTAACGTGATCGTCGACATCGGCTACAACAGCTCCGACGTCGGCTTCGATGGCGCCACCTGCGCGGTGATGAACATCATCGGCAAACAGTCGGTAGACATCGCCCAGGGCGTTGACCGCAGCAAGCCTGAAGACCAGGGCGCCGGCGACCAGGGCCTGATGTTCGGCTACGCCAGCAACGAAACCCCTGAACTGATGCCAGCGCCGATCAGCTTCTCGCACCAACTGGTGCAGCGTCAGGCCGAGGCGCGCAAGTCCGGCCTGCTGCCGTGGCTGCGCCCGGATGCCAAGTCCCAGGTCACCTGCCGCTACGAAGGCGGCAAGGTCGTGGGGATCGACGCCATCGTGCTGTCGACCCAGCACAACCCGGACGTGTCCTACGCCGACCTGCGCGAAGGCGTCATGGAGCTGATCGTCAAGCACGTGTTGCCGGCCGAGCTGCTGCACAAGGACACCCAGTTCCACATCAACCCCACCGGCAATTTCATCATCGGTGGCCCGGTGGGCGACTGCGGCCTGACCGGTCGCAAGATCATCGTCGACACCTACGGCGGCATGGCCCGTCACGGCGGCGGCGCGTTCTCCGGCAAGGATCCGTCCAAGGTTGACCGCTCGGCCGCCTATGCCGGTCGTTACGTGGCCAAGAACATTGTTGCCGCGGGCCTGGCCGAGCGTTGCGAAATCCAGGTCTCGTACGCCATTGGCGTGGCCCAGCCGACCTCGATCTCGCTGAACACCTTCGGCACCGGCAAGATCGCCGACGAGAAGATCATCCAGATCGTGCGCGAGTGCTTCGACCTGCGTCCTTACGCGATCACCACCATGCTCGACCTGCTGCACCCGATGTACCAGGAAACCGCAGCGTACGGCCACTTCGGCCGTACCCCGCAGGTCAAGACCGTGGGTGACGACACCTTCACCACGTTCACCTGGGAACGCACCGACCGCGTCGACGCGCTGCGCGCAGCCGCCGGTTTGTAACGCACAAGCCTGGCAGCACCAAGAACGCCCCAGCCGGTTGCCCGGCTGCTTCTTGCTCGATGAGTCAGCGCGCTGGTCAGGTATAACCGAACACCCTGAACGTGCATCCCGAACTCACCCCAGCCGGGAACAGGCCGTCAGCCTCGCGCATTGTCGAATTGATCTGCATCTTCTGCACGTTGCCCTTGTAAAGCGTCATGGTGCCAAGCGCATGATAGCCCCCAAGACCAGCGTGATCGGCGTACACCGTCAGCGTCGCCGGCTCCTTGTCCACGGACTGAAAACCGATCCAGTTGTAAGGACTCAACACCTGCGGGCTGAGAAAGTTGCGGCCCGCACGCTTGCCCTTCTGCGTTTCGGCATTGGCTACGTAGTGATTTCCAGGGTACCGAGCAGTACCCAGCCTTGCGCCGGTGCGCTCTCAAGGGTCACCTGAACACTTTCAACGACACATACACACGCTTCATCCTTGCCTGACTGGTCCATCGCCTTAACCTCGTGAAAAGAGTAGGAAGCCGCACTGTTATCGTACGATCCTGCAGCAATGGCACAACTGGCATTTGTGTCAGGCTGGATGAGGTTTCCTGGAAACATCGATTGACAAGGCAAGCCATCGAACGCGACAGACTGCACCTACCCTTAGCGCTCATCGGATCCCAAGCAAGGAAGCGGGCCATGAGCCGTAAAGTGTTGTGTGCATTGATACTGTGCGCCGGTGTTTTGCCAGGATCTGCACTCCCCTGCCCCCGAGTGGTCGCGCGAAACCGCTCGGGGCGAAATACATCAATTGAGCCGCGATGTCCGCCGCTGGGACGAGCACTACCATCGCCTGGGCATCTCACTGATCAGTGACGAACTCTACGACCAGAGCCGCGCGCGCCTGCAGCAGTTGCAGGCCTGCTTCCCCGACGCCGGCGTGGCAACGCCAGACCCGCTCAAGAGCGCCACCGGGCCGCTGCGCCACCCCATCCCCCACACGGGCTTGAACAAGCTGCCCGACGAAGCCGCGGTGCGCGCCTGGATGCAAGGCAAACAACACCTCTGGGTGCTGCCGAAAGTGGATGGGGTGGCTGCCACACTGATCTACGAAAAAGGCCGGCTGGTGCGCCTGATCAGCCGTGGCGACGGGGTCGACGGGCATGACTGGAGCCGTCATCTGCCGGCACTCGGCGCACTCAACCAGACACTGCCCGAGCCCCTCGACCTGGTCCTGCAGGGCGAACTGTTCTGGCGCCTGGAGGGGCATATACAGGCTGACGCCGGCAGCCAGAACGCCCGCAGTAACGTCGCCGGGCTGCTCGCGCGCAAGCAGCTCACACCCGAGCAGGGCGCGGTCGTTGAACTGTTCGTGTGGGCCTGGCCGCAAGGCCCGTCGGATCAGCGCGAACGCCTGGCACGCCTGAGCGCACTGGGCTTCGACTACACCGAACGGTTCAGCCAGCCGGTGCAGACCTTCGACGATGCCGCACGCTGGCGCCAGCACTGGTACCGCAACCGTCTGCCCTTCGCCAGCGACGGCATCGTGCTGCGCCAGGGCCAGCGCCCACCCGCTGAACGCTGGCAGGCCAAGGCCCCCTACTGGATCGCGGCCTGGAAGTACCCGTTTGCCCAAGTGCTGGCCGACGTACGCCAGGTCCGGTTCAATGTGGGGCGCACCGGTCGCATCACCCCGGTGTTGCAGGTGGCGCCGGTGCGCCTGGACGACCGTACGGTGCGCCAGGTCAGCGTCGGCTCGTTCAAGCGCTGGCAGCAGTTGGACATCCGCCCGGCGACCAGGTGGCCATCAGCCTGGCCGGGCTGACCATCCCGCGGCTCGACGCGGTGGTGCTGCGCGCCGTGCAACGCCGGCCGGTCGAGGTACCGGCAGAGGGTACTTTCCACCCGCTCAGTTGCTGGCAGGCCGCTGGCGAATGCCGCAGCCAGTTTGTCGCACGCCTGCTCTGGCTCGGCGGCAAGCAGGGCCTGGCCCTGCCCGGTGCCGGCCCGGCGAGCTGGGAGCGCCTGATCGACAGTGGCGAGCTGCGCAAGTTGGCCGACGTGCTCGAGCTGCCCGCCACCCACCCGCTCGCC
>NZ_JAAHBU010000183.1 GCF_010671725.1 Pseudomonas brassicae
CTGGCTTGCCAGCGAAGGGATCCACTCCATTCTAGAAGATCAGGCGCCCAGGCCTACTGCCGTACGCGCGCGGCCCTCGACCCGCCGCTTCAACCCGCGAGGCTCGATCACCAGGCGCGCACCACTGCCCGCATTTGCTCGCCCCCAATCCTCCAGCAATTCCAGGCACGAATGGTCGATGTAGCTCAGGTTGGCCAGTGGCACATGCAAGGTGGTGCCTGCCGGAATGCCCTCCAGCACCCGGGTCAGCGCCGGCACCTTGAGAAAGGTCGCCGCCCCGCTCAGGCGCAGTTCCAGGTGGCCCGGTTGCTCGCGGCTGCTGACACTGATCTTCAACCGCGCCGCCTTCAGCGCCAGTTTCAGCAAGGTCAGGGCAAAGCCCAGCAATACACCGGTGAGCAGGTCGGTGAAGATGATCGCCAGGGCGGTGGCCGCATAGGTGAACATCGGCATCCGCCCGTAACGTCCCAGCCCGCGAAACGCCTTGAAGTCCACCAGCTTGAAGCCGGTGTACACCAGCACCCCGGCCAGGCTCGCCACCGGAATCTGCTGCAGCAGGCTGCTCAGCACCACCACGAAGGCCAGCAACCACACCCCGTGCAGGATCGCCGACAGGCGCGTCTGCGCACCCGCCTGCACGTTGGCCGAGCTGCGCACGATCACTCCGGTCATGGGCAACGCACCGAGCAGGCCGCACAGCATGTTGCCGATGCCCTGCGCCGACAGCTCACGGTCGAAATCCGAGCGCTGGCCGCTGTGCATGCGGTCTACCGCCGCTGCCGACAGCAGGGTTTCGGCACTGGCGATGAACGCCAGTGCGAAGGCGGCCACCAGCAGCTGTGGGTTGGCCAGGTTGAGCAGGTCGCCGGGCGCAGCCAGTCGATGGCCTCGGCCAGGTTATCCGGCACCACCACGCGATTCACCGGTAGCGCCAGCCACAGGCTCAGCAGGGTCATCAATGCGACACCCAGCAAGGCGCCCGGCACAAAGCGCAGCTTCTGCGGACGCAGCCGTTCCCAGCCCCACATGATCGCAATGGTGCCCAGGCCCAGCACACCGGCCTGCCAGCCGTTGCCGGCGCTTTCCAACGGCAGCGCCTGCATCACCGTCTGCGGGAAACCCATCAGGTTGGCCAGCCCCGACGGTTGCGGGCTGCTGTCGAACATCACGTGTACTTGTGACAACACGATCAGCACGCCGATACCAGCGAGCATGCCGTACACCACCGCCGGTGCCGTGACCCGGAACCAGCACCCCAGGCGCAGGCGCCCAGCCACCAGTTGCAGCAGGCCGGCCAGCAACAGGATCGGCCCCAGCATGGCCACGCCATGCTGGCGCACCAGTTCGAATACCAGCACCGCCAGGCCCGCTGCCGGGCCACTGACCTGCAACGGCGAGCCGGCAATGAAGCCCACCACCAGCCCACCGATGATGCCGGTGATCAGGCCCTTGGCCGGCGGCATGCCCGAGGCGATGGCGATGCCCATGCACAGGGGCAGGGCCACCAGAAACACCACCACTGAAGCGAGCAGTTCACGCGGCAGGGCCGCTTTCAATTGCGTCATATTCACCATAACTCTCCCTAGGATCAGTCACGCCGGGCCAATCCGCTGGCCCCGTGCGCTGCGACAACGCCATCTCGCGGGCAGCCGTCGGCCGCCAGCAGTCCGGCAAGGCATTCAAGAAAATTCAGGACGGCCGACTACCTGGGCTGCACGCGAACGTGCAGCCTGCAGTCACCCTGGGTTGAAAGGGCTGTGGCTAGTAGCGCCCGCGTGGCGTGGCGCAAGGGATCGGCTGGCCGCTCTGCAACGGCAGGAAGCGATCGCTCACGGCGTCATAGGCGGTGATTTCGCTGGTTTCGATGTCGTAGATCCAGCCATGGATGTACAACTGGCCGGCTGCCAGGCGCGAGGCAACCGAAGGGTGGGTGCGCAAGTGCTGAAGCTGGGCGATGACGTTTTCCTTGGTCAGCACCTGCATGCTCTCGTGCTCGGTGCCGCAATGGCAGTTGTCTTCGACCACGGTGCGTGCCACTTCGGCATGACGCAGCCAGGCCTTGACCGTCGGCATCTTCTCCAGGCTCTGCGGGTTGAGTACCGCACGCATGGCACCACAGTCGGAGTGACCGCACACGATGATGTGCTGTACACCCAGGGCCATCACCGCGTATTCGATGGCCGTGGACACGCCGCCGTTCATCTGCCCGTAAGGTGGCACCACGTTACCGACGTTGCGGGTCACGAACAGATCGCCCGGCGAGCTCTGGGTAATCAGTTCGGGCACGATGCGCGAGTCTGCACAGGTAATGAACATCGCCCGCGGGGTTTGCGCGGTAGCGAGCTTCTTGAACAGTTCTTCCTGCTGCGGGAAGACTTCGTGATGGAAGTGCAAAAAGCCGTCGACGATATGCTTCAGTGCGGCATCGGCGCTTTCGGCTTGATCAGCCGGGCCGTTTGGAGAGGGGTCCTGGTCGTGCATTGTTGATCCTCTTTGACGGTTTCAAGGTAAGTCCATTTTACCGGTTTAAGATTCAGGCACTGCATGAACGTTGGATGACGCGCGCCGTCCATTGATCACACTCGGTTGCCTGATTTCTCACGCTACGCGGCGAAACTTAACTCAAACTGAATTCGGAGGCTCTAGAACGGGCGTTCCAGATGTTTTAGGCGGGCCCTGAATAGTATCAAAAAACCATTAATGGCCACTACCCATTATTTCTCAGAGTAGCGAAAGCTGCCCACCGGGCGGGCAGAAAGCCGTGCAGTCGAGCGCATGGCCTTCGCGCCGATTCAGCCCCAAACGGCGGATGGCCTTTGCAAAGCGTTGCGCCAGCAAGTCGGCGAATACCCCCTCGCCCCGCATGCGTGCGCCGAAACGGCTGTCGTACAGGTCACCGCCGCGGCTCTGGCGAATCAGGCTCAGTACATGGGTGGCACGCTGCGGGTAATGGTCGTGCAGCCACTGCTCGAACAGGGGCGCCACCTCCAGTGGCAGGCGCAGCAGCATGTAGGCTGCGCTGAGTGCGCCAGCCTCGCTGGCCGCCTCGAGCAGGTGTTCCAACTCGCTGTCGTTGATCATCGGGATCATTGGCGAGCACAGCACGCCCACCGGCACCCCGGCCTCGCGCATCACCCGGATCGCCCGCAGCCGCGCCCCCGGCGCCGCGGCACGTGGCTCCAGAGTACGCTTGAGCGCATCGTCCAGCGTGGTCAGGCTGATCATCACCGACACCAGCCGCTGCTGCGCCAGCGCTGCCAGCAGGTCGAGGTCACGCAGGATCAACGCGCCCTTGGTCACGATGGTCACCGGGTGGCGGTAGCGCAGCAGCACTTCGAGCAGGCGGCGGGTCAGTTGCTGCTCGCGCTCGATGGGCTGATAGGGGTCGGTGTTGGAGCCCAGGTTGATCGGCGCGCACACATAGCCCTTTTTTGACAACTGCTGCTCCAGCACCGCCGCCGCATTGGTCTTGGCGATCAGCTTGGTCTCGAAATCGAGCCCCGGCGAGAGGTCCCAGTAGGCGTGGCTGGGGCGTGCGTAGCAGTAGATGCAGCCATGCTCGCAACCGCGATAGGGGTTGATGGAGCGGTCGAAGGGCAGGTCGGGCGAGGTATTGCGGGTAATGATGGTCTTGGCCGTCTCGATGCGCACCTCGGTGCCCTGGGTCAGCGGCACCTCCTGGTACCAGCCGTCGTCCTCGGCCACCGAGCGGTTCGGGGCAAAGCGGTTGTGCGGATTGTGCGTGGTACCACGACCGCGCACGGGTGCCGGACTGGCCATGGCGAACACCTCGATACTGTTTTTATATACAGTACACGGATGCCGCCACTTCCTCCAGCGCCGCCTGGCGGGCCGCGGCTCAATCGCTGTCGGGGGCGATCAGGCCGTTCCACGTCAAGAACGGCAGCGGGCTCAGCGCACGGCCGCGAAACGCCTCGAAGTTCTCGCTCATCGGCCGCAGCGTACCGGGCGCGACAAGGGTCTGCAGCATCGCACGGCCGGTGGCCGGGTTGAGCACGCCTTCGCGCTCGAAGCGCTCGAACGCATCGATCGCATACACCCGAGACCACAGGTAACTGTAGTAGCCGGCCTCATAACCACTGACCAGGTGATCGAAGGCGCTGGCGGGCCGTTCGAAGTCGGCCAGCGGCCACGGCGAAACCTGCGCATGGGTGTCCTTGAAGAGCTGCTGCAGGCTGCGCGTTTCGTCAGGGTGCAGGTGCAAGTGCATGTCGAACAGGGCGCGCACCAGGTCCCGCGTCAGGGTCAGGCTTTCCTGCTCGCGGGCGTGCTCCAGAAAGCCCTGCAGCAGGCTGGGCGCCAGCGCCTGCCCGCTCTGGTAATGCGCCGCGATGGTCACCAGGTACTCGGCCGACCAGCACCAGCGCTCCAGCAACTCGCTGACCAGTTCGAGGCCGTCCTGGCCCAGGCTGTCGAGGTCGGTCAGGCGATAGTCGGTGGTCGTCACCAGCAGTTGATGCAGACAGTGACCAAACTCGTGGTAGAGCTTGCGCAGGTCCAGGTGAGTCAGCAGCGCCGGCGCCCCGTCAGCCCCCCGCTGTGCCGAACTCACCAGTACCGCTGCGGCTTTGTGAAAGCGCCCTTCGGCATCCACGTGGCGGTTCCACAGGCGCAGGGTCCAGACGTAATCGTCCTTGCCCTCACGCGACAGTGCGTCGACATACAGGTAGCCGATCAGCGCGTGGTCCTGGTAGGCCTCGTACGCTCGGACGTCGGGGTGCCAGGTCTGCAGGGCCTGGCTGGGGCGCAGTTGCACGTTGAACAGGGTACCTGCCAGGTCCACCAGGGCCTGCAGCACACGCTCGAAGCAGAAGTACTCGCGAAACGCCTGGGCCGACAGCGCCAACGGATGCTGGCGCGACTGCTGCGTGCAGTAAGCAACATCCCAGGGCTGCAGCTCGCCCATGCCATGCTCCAGGCAATACGCGAGCAAGCGCTGTTTCTGCCGCGCCAGCAACGGCTTGCTCTGGCGCACCAGGTCGTGGAGAAACGCCACGACCTGGGCAGTGGAGCCCACCGTCTTGGTCTGCAGGCTGAGCTCGGCGGCGTTGGCAAAACCGAGCAGCCGCGCGTGCTCGTGCCGCAGCGCGGTCAGCTCGCTGAGCAGCAGCCCGTTGTCTGGCGCCGCGTCCAGATCGCAGGCGCGGCTGTGATAGGCGGTGTACACCTGCTGGCGCAGGTCGCGGTCTTCGGCCTGCTCCAAAATGGCGCTGCAAGAGGCCTCTTCAAGCGTTACCCACCAGCCTTCCAGGCCACGCTCCCTGGCCTTTTCGGCCATCGCCGCACGCTCCAGGGCGCCCACCCCACGCAGGCGCGCAGGGTCGCTGATCAACAGGCCCCAGGCACGCGTGGCGGCGCCCAGGTTGTCGAAGAAGCGCATTTGCAGGGTGCGCAGGGTGCTTTGGATGTCCAGCACGCGGGCACGCTGAGCAGCCGGCAGGCGTGCCCCGCTGAGGCGGAACTTCTTGAGCGCCTGCTGCAACGAAACCTTGCGCGCCGGGCTGAAGTTGACGCCATGGGCACTGGCCGCCAGGTGCTCATAGCGCTCGAACAGCGCGGTGTTCTGCCATTTTTCCTGGGCATGGGCCTTGGTCAGCAGCCAGCACGCATCCACGGCGGCGTTCCACTCGCTGCCCCGGGCATGCAGGGTGATGATGATGTTCATCGCCTGGTTGAGGCGCGCATCAAGCGCGTCCACGGCCATCACCAGGTCATCCCAGGTGGGCAACTGGCGCTGGCTGAGAATGATGGCGTCGAGCGCCACGCGGTTGTCGCGGATGATCTGCTCGATCGCAGGCTGCAGGTGTTCGAGGCGGATGGCCGCGTAGGGCGGTGGGTCGAGCGGGCCGAGCAGGGGATTGGGGCGCATGGTGCAGATCCTTGAGTGACGGGGTAGACCCCGTCACTTTCAAGAATTGCCCGCTACACAGGTGCTAGCTATGTACCTCGCGTGCGCTGGCCAGCCAGCGCCAAGGGCATCGCCGGCTACTGGGGCTTTTTCAGCTTGGGGTTGGGGAAGAACTGCACCGTCTGCACCGCAGGCGTGGGTGCCTTGGCCTCGGCCTGGTTGACCCGTGTACCCAGCTCCTTGGGCACCGACAGGCCCTGCTCGTTGAGGGTGTCGGCAAACCCGCAGGCCACGCACTCACGGTGTGGCACGCTGTCTTCGCTCCACATCATCAGTTTGTCCGGCTCGCTGCACGCCGGGCAGACCGCCCCGGCGATAAAGCGCTTCTTGGTCTTGCTCATGCCGCCACGTCCTCGCTCAGGCCGCAATGGCGCAGCAATGCATCGATCGACGGCTCGCGACCACGGAAGTCGACGAACAGCAGCATCGGTTCCTGCGAACCACCACGGGCCAGGATCGCCTCGCGAAAGGCTCGGCCGGTATCGGCGTTGAGCACGCCGTCTTCCTCGAAGCGCGAGAACGCATCGGCCGACAGCACCTCAGCCCACTTGTAGCTGTAGTAACCGGCTGCGTAACCACCGGCGAAGATGTGCGCAAAACTGTTGGGGAAGCGGTTGTAGGCCGGTGGGCGCATCACCGAGACTTCGTCGCGGATGCCTTCGAGCACCTCCAGCACGCTGCGGCCATCACCGTGGCTGGCATGCAGTTCGAAGTCGAACAGCGAGAACTCCAGCTGGCGCACCATCATCAGGCCCGACTGGAAGTTCTTCGCCGCCAGCATCTTTTGCAGCAGGTCCTGGGGCAGTGCTGCGCCACTTTCATAGTGACCGGAGATCAGCGCCAGACCTTCAGGCTCCCAGCACCAGTTTTCCATGAACTGGCTCGGCAGCTCGACCGCGTCCCATGCCACACCGTTGATGCCCGACACACCGGCATGCTCGATGCGGGTCAGCAGGTGATGCAGGCCGTGGCCGAACTCGTGGAACAGCGTAGTGACTTCATCGTGGGTCAACAGCGCCGGCTTGCCAGGGGCGGCCGGAGTGAAGTTGCACACCAGGTTGGCCACCGGGCTCTGCAGGCTGCCTTGGGCGGTGCGCCGGCGGTCGCGGGCACCGTCCATCCACGCCCCGCCACGCTTGTTGGCGCGGGCATACAGGTCGAAGAAGAAGCGCCCGACGTGCTGGCCGTGTTCCTTGATCTCGAACAGGCGCACGTCCGGGTGCCAGGTATCGAAGCCCTTGAGTTCGGCGATCTCGATGCCGTACAGGCGCTGCACGATGGCGAACAGGCCCGACAGCACCGTGTCGATCGGGAAGTAGGCGCGCAGGGTTTCCTGGCTCACGCTGTAGCGCTGCTCGCGCAGTTTCTCGCCGTAGAAGCCGCTGTCCCAGCTCTGCAGGTCGGGGCAGCCCTGCTCGGCGGCATAGGCCTTGAGCTGGGCCAGGTCCTGCACGGCAAACGGCTTGCTGCGCTTGGCCAGATCGCGCAGGAAGCTCAACACCTGATCGCTCGACTCGGCCATCTTGGTAGCCAGGCTCAGCTCGGCAAAGTTGGCGTAACCCAGCAGCTCGGCCAATTCCTGGCGCAGGTCGAGGAGTTCGCGCATCACCGGGCCGTTGTCGAACTGGCCGGCATTCGGGCCCTGGTCCGAGGCACGCGTGCAGTAGGCGGCGTAGATTTCTTCACGCAGCGCACGGTCGTGGGCGTAGGTCATCACTGCGTAGTAGCTGGGGAACTCCAGGCTGATCAACCAGCCGTCCAGGCCCTTGGCCTGCGCGGCAGCGGCCATCTGCGCCTTGGCCGAGTCGGTCAGGCCGGCCAGTGCGGCCTCGTCAGTGACGTGCTTGGTCCAGGCCTGGGTGGCGTCGAGCAACTGGTTGGAAAAGCGGCTGCCCAGTTCCGACAGCTTGCTCTGCACGTCGGCGTAGCGTTTCTGCTGGTCGACGGGCAGGTCGATACCCGACAGGCGGAAGTCGCGCAGGGCGTGCTCGAGGATGGTTTTCTGCGCCACATCGAAGCCGGCGGCCTCGGGGCTGGCGATCAACGCTTCATAGGCCTGGAACAGCGCGCGGTTCTGGCCCATTTCGGTGGCGTAGGCGCTCAGGGCCGGCAGGCAGGCCTCGTAGGCCTCGCGCAGCTCGGCGCTGTTGCACACGGCGTTGAGGTGGCTGACCGGGCTCCAGGCGGCGCCCAGGCGGTCGTTGAGTTCGTCCATGGCCAGCACCAGGCCGGCCCAGGTGGGGTTCTGCCCTTGGGTTTCGAGGATCGAGGCGATGGCACTGCGGTTGTCGGCCAGGATCTGTTCGATCGCCGGCAGCACATGCTCGGCACGGATCGCCGAGAAGGGCGGCAGGTCATAAGACTGCAGAAGCGGGTTGTTCGCACTCACGGTTAAACACCTTGGCAGAAGAAACACGCGACCATCTTAATTACAATCGACGCTGACCGCAGCTATCAGCCTTGAAGAGAGACGCTATTAATGGCCATTCGCAGCTTCCAGCACCACACCCCACGCCTTGGCGCCCGCGCCTTCGTCGACCGCAGCGCGGTAGTACTGGGGGATGTCGAGATCGGCGAAGACAGCTCGGTGTGGCCATTGACGGTGATTCGCGGCGATATGCACCGTATCCGCATCGGCGCACGCACCAGCGTGCAGGACGCCAGCGTGCTGCACATCACCCACGCCGGGCCCTTCAACCCCGAGGGTTTCCCGCTGTTGATCGGCGATGAGGTAACCATTGGTCACAAAGTCATGCTGCATGGCTGCACCCTGGGCAACCGGATCCTGGTGGGCATGGGCAGCACCATCATGGACGCGCGGTGGTGGAAGACGAGGTGATCATCGGTGCTGGCAGCCTGGTGCCGCCGGGCAAGCGCCTGCTCAGTGGTTTTCTGTACGTGGGCAGCCCGGTGAAGCAGGCGCGCGCATTGACCGACAAGGAGCGCGCGTTCTTCCCCTACAGCGCCGGCAACTACGTCAAGCTCAAGGACCAGCACCTGGCCGAAGGCTACGACCGCGCCGAGTAAGTTATCCACAGCCCTTTTTCGAGATTGCCATGCACCAGCACAACATCCTGTTCGACCTTGACGGCACATTGACCGACCCACGCGAAGGCATCACCCGTTCGATCCAGTACGCCTTGGCCAACCTGGGCATCGACGAACCGGACCTGACGCGCCTGGAACACTTCATCGGGCCGCCGCTGCTGCAGGCGTTCATGCAGTTCTACGGGTTCGACGAAGCAAAGGCCTGGCAGGCGGTGAATTTCTACCGCGAGCGCTTCAAGGTCACCGGGCTGTATGAAAACCGTGTGTTCGAGGGGGTGAATGAATTGCTCGAAGGCCTGCAGGGGCAGGGGCGCACGTTGTACATCGCCACCTCCAAGCCGTGGGAGTTTGCCCGCGAGATTGCCCGGCATTTCGATTTTGCCCGGCATTTCAAGGTGATCTATGGCAGCGAACTGGATGGCACGCGCACCAACAAGGTGGAGCTGATTGCGCACCTGCTGGAGCAAGAGCAACTGGACCCGGCGCAGACGCTGATGATCGGCGACCGCAAGCACGACCTGATCGGTGCGCGCAGCAACGGCCTGGAGGCGGTAGCGGTGGGGTATGGGTTTGGCAGCCATGAAGAATTGACGGCGCAGCAGCCGGCCTATCATTTCCAGACCCTGGATGAGCTGCATCGGGCGTTCATGCAGTCTTGAGGGTACCGGCTCCTACAGGGCAGGCGACCCACCGTAGGAGCGGCGTTGCCGGCGAAGCGTTTCAGGGCCTGCTGGCGCTGCTCGAACGGCAACCGCCCCCACGCCTCAACCCGCCGATAGAACGCCGACCAATCCCCGCCGACCTCGGCAAACAACGCCGCAAACGCCGGCACCCACTGGTCATACAGCCCGAACGGCAACAACTTGGCATTGTTCAGCGGCGCATTGATCCACGCGTCATAACGCGTGTCGCCCGCCCAGCGCGCATCACGCAGGGCACGATACTCGGCGCGCAGGCGTTCGAATTCGGCCTGCTTGCGCGCACGCATCGCCGGCGCCTCCAGCGGCTGCGCATACAACAGCTTGAGCCGCTCGCGACTGGCCAGCACCAGCCCGACGAACTCGTCACGCTGGCGCCCGGCACCTGCCGACAATGGCGCCAAGCCCCGCGCCACACGCCACTGCCGCGCGCCTTGCTGCTCGACAAAGGTGGCAAACGACTCGTTGAACGCCGTGTCGTCCTTCACATACACGCGCTGGTGCGCCAGCTCATGGAAGATCACCGTGGCCAGGCGCTCATCCCCCCAACCCAGCATCGAGCTCAGAATCGGGTCGTCGAACCAGCCCAGGGTCGAATACGCCTCGACCCCGCCCACATACACATCCAGCCCCTGCACCTTCTGCAGCGCCGCCGCCCCACGCGCGCCGCCCTGGCTGTAATAGCCGCGGTAGGCCACGCAACCGGCAATCGGGAAGCAGTAGGTGTGTGGTTGCAGCGAAAACTCCGGCGTGGCGAACACGTTCCACACCACGAACGGCCGCCCGATATCGGCGTACACCTGGTAACTGCGGTTGTCCGGCAGCTTCAGCTGATGGCTGGCAAACGCCCGTGCCTGTTGCGCCTGCACCAGGTGCTGGCGCAACGCAGGCGCTGTCGCCGGGTCGGCCACCAGCGCTGCCACCGGCTCGCGCGCACGCAACAGCTGCCATTGCCCGCTCGCCAGCTGGCTGTAATAGCTCACGCTGGCACAACCGTTGAGCAGGCCAAGCAGCAACACGGGAACCAACCGCCGAAAAACGCGGTCGAGTGCCCCAGGGCTTGAGCGCAACCAGAGAAAAATTCGAATCATGTGCAGGGACGTCTCGCTCAAGTGCTCATCGGCCCAAGACTATCCTGCCCGCCCGGAGTTTTGCCATGCGTACGATGCTCGTTGCCAGCGCTGTGCTGGTCCTGACCGGCTGTGCCGGCCTGCCGCCCGCCGACCCGAACCAGGCCTGGGTCGATCTTGCCCCTGGCGCCGACGATACCCTGCATGCCCTGCAAGTGGACGAACGCGCCTGGGCCGATACCCGCTACTTTGAAGTGGCACCGGGCAGCCATGAGCTGACCGTGCGCTATCAGTTCCCGGTGGCGCCGAGCAATATCGGCCCGGTCGATGAACCACTGTGGCGCGATTGCCAGCTGAACGTGAAGTTCAAGGACTTCAATGCCGGTCAACGCTATCGGCTTGAAGCCGGAAGCATTGGTTTGCGGCCATGGGCCAAGCTCTATGACGGGCAGCGCAAGCTGGTAGGCACCGGCTTGCCGGCGGGCTGCCAGCGCACCTGAGGGCCCAATGGCGCTATGCTTGTAACTTGAAGCCCGCCAGTGGAGATCGCCATGCGCCAGCCCATGATGCTGCTAGCCATCAGTACCCTGGGGGCGTGTGCCAGCCCCTTGCCGCCCGTCGATAGCAAGCAGGCCTGGATCGACCTTTACACCGTCACGCCGGGCAAGGTGCTGATGGCCGACCGACTCGATGGCCAGCGCCTGAACGACGGGCGGTTCTTTCAGGTCACGCCCGGCATGCACGAGCTCACCGTGCGCTTCGACTTCGAGGTCTACGCCGGCGGCTTCACCACCGACCCTACCGAGCGCACCTGCTACCTCAAGATCCGCTACGACGGCTTCCAGGCCGGCCAGCGCTACCGCATCGAGGCCCGCGCACCCGCCATGCAGCCCAGTGCCTACCTGTATGACGCGCAGCGCAAGGTGGTCGCCGAGGAACAGAACGACATCTTCTGTATCCCCTGACAGCTAGCGGTCGTTTTTCTGGTAGATGATCTTCTTGGTGCCGTTCGCGCAGCTACCCACCACCATGTTCTGGTCGTGGACTTCATCGTTGCTGACGATTTCAAGGGTGTAGGAAGGGACATTGTTGGCCTGGATCTTGGCTTCGATCTCGGCCTTGAGCGCTTCGCAGTCCTTGGGCGCCGCCAGTGCAGCGGTAGCCAGCAGCGAGGCGAGCAGGGCGGTTACTATACGGATCATCGGGCAGCTCCTTGTGGCGGCAGACCATCTGCCGACAGTCATTGGACCACAAGAAGCCGTGCGGGGTTCTGATCTGCGCCAGCGTCAGTCCACCAGGGTGGCGTCCAGGCTGATCTGTGCCTTGAGCACCTTGGATACCGGGCAGCCCGCCTTGGCCTTGTTGGCCAATTCCTCGAACTTCGCCTTGTCGGCACCCGGTACCTTGGCCTTGAGGATCAGGTGCACCTTGGTGATGGCAAACCCATCGGACAACTTTTCAAGCGTCACTTCGGCAATGGTATCGATGCGGTCGGCGGTCAGCCCGGCTTCACCGAGTATCATCGACAAGGCCATGGAGAAGCAGCCTGCATGGGCTGCACCGATCAATTCTTCGGGGTTGGTCCCAGGCTGGTTTTCAAAGCGGGTATTGAAGCCATAGGGGTTGTTTCTCAGTGAATTGCTTTCGGTAGAGATCGTGCCCTTGCCGTCCTTCAGCCCACCTTCCCAAACGGCGGATGCTGTCTTTTTTATCTCGCTCATAAAGCCTCCTGAATGCCTGAGGGCGCGGGGGATCGCACCTGGCGTTAAATTCAGAGGGCGGTGACTCGGGCAAGTTCAGCCCGATTGTGGGTACCGGGCATTGAATACCGGTGATATGCCCATACAGAGTCAGAAAGGTCGCAGCATGCTGTCGCCACCCACTCAGGAGGCGTACACGCTCATGACGCGACTCGCGGACATCAAATATTCCACCCTCGACCTGGTGCCCGTGCGCCAGGACAGTGGCCCGGCCCAGTCCCTGCGCAACTCGCTGGACCTGGCGCAGCACGTGGAGCGCTTCGGCTACAACCGCTTCTGGGTGGCCGAGCACCACAACATGGACGGCATCGCCAGTTCGGCCACCTCGGTACTGCTGGGCTACCTGGCCGGCGGCACCTCGACGATTCGCGTGGGGGCGGGCGGGGTGATGCTGCCCAACCATGCGCCACTGGTGATTGCCGAACAGTTCGGCACCCTGGCCAGCCTGTACCCGGGCCGGATCGACCTGGGCCTTGGGCGTGCACCGGGCTCCGACCAGATGACCGCCCGCGCCCTGCGCCGCGAGCGCTCGGGCAGCGCAGACGACTTCCCCGATGACGTCGAGGAACTGGTGCGCTACCTGGGGCCACGTACCCCCGACCAGAAAGTCATTGCCGTGCCGGGGTATGGCACCGAGGTGCCGATCTGGCTGTTGGGGTCGAGCCTGTTCAGTGCGCAACTGGCGGGGATGCGGGGGTTGCCGTACGCATTTGCTTCGCACTTTGCACCGCGCATGATGCATGAGGCTATCCGCGTCTATCGCAATCACTTCAAGCCGTCTGCGGTGCTGGACAAGCCGTATGTGATGCTCGGCGTACCACTGGTGGCAGCCGATACCGACGAGCAGGCCGACTACCTGGCCACGTCGGTGTACCAGCGCATCCTGGCGTTGATGCGTGGGCAGAGCCTGGTGCAGCGCCCGCCGGTCGACAGCATGGATGGCCTGTGGTTACCGCACGAGCGTGAGGCAGTGGGGAGTTTCCTGGGGCTGGCGATGGTCGGCGGGCCCGAGAAGATCCGCGCCAAGCTGGAGGTGCTGCTGGAGCAGACCGGGGCGGACGAGCTGATCGTTACCTGCGACCTGTATGAGCATGCGGACCGGATCCGCTCGTACGAGATCCTGTCTCAGGTCATGCAGGGCGCCTGAGGGCCTCTTCGCTGGCAAGCCGGCTCCCACAACCTGTGGGAGCCTGTGGGAGCCG
>NZ_JAAHBU010000184.1 GCF_010671725.1 Pseudomonas brassicae
CAGCGAAGGGCTGCAAGGCAGCCCAATAACACTCAGTGCTTGCGGATTTTTTCCACGATGGCCGTGGTCGAGCTGTTTTCCACCAGGCCCAGCACCTTCACCGTGCCGCCGTAGGCCTTGACGATATCGGCGCCCACCACCTGGTCGATGCCGTAGTCACCGCCCTTGACCAGCACATCCGGCTTGACCTGGCTCAGCAGGTTCTCCGGCGTGCCTTCGGCAAAGCTGATCACCCAGTCCACCGCACCCAACCCGGCCAGCACCGCCATGCGGCGGTCGACGCTGTTGATCGGACGACCCGGCCCTTTCAGGCGGCTGACCGACGCATCGTCGTTGACCGCGACGATCAGGCGATCGCCCTGCGCCCGCGCCTGCTCCAGGTAGGTCACGTGCCCGGCGTGCAGGATGTCGAAGCAGCCGTTGGTGAACACGATCTTTTCGTTGTGCGCCCGCGCATCGTCGATGGCCAGCAGCAACTGGTCGAGGCTCAACACCCCACGCTCCGAACCTTCTTCACGCTGGATCGCGCGGCGCAGTTCAGGGGCGCTGATGGCTGCGGTACCCAGCTTGCCTACCACGATGCCCGCCGCCAGGTTGGCCAGGCCGACCGCGTGCGGCAGCTCTTCGCCGGCCGCAATGGCCGCTGCCAGGGTGGAAATAACCGTGTCGCCGGCACCGGTCACATCGAACACTTCACGCGCACGCGCCGGCAGGTGCATGGCCGGGTGCCCAGGGCGCAGCAAGGTCATGCCGTGCTCGCCACGGGTCACCAGCAGGGCGCCCAACTCAAGCCGCTGCATCAGTTCGCCGCCCTTGTGCACCAGCTCGTTCTCGTCGGCGCAATGCCCGACGATGGCCTCGAACTCGCCCAGGTTCGGCGTGATCAGGCTGGCACCGCGGTAGATCGAGAAGTCCTTGCCCTTGGGGTCGGCCAGCACCGGAATGCCCTTGGCACGCGCCGCCTGGATCAGGCTCTGGTGGTTCTTCAATGCACCTTTGCCGTAGTCCGACAGCACCAGCACCTTGACCCCGTCGAGCAGGGCGTCGACTTCGGCGCCCAGCGACAGCGGGTCGGTGGCAAAGGGTTCTTCGAAATCGATGCGCAGCAACTGCTGGTGACGGCTCATGACCCGCAGCTTGACGATGGTCGGCTGGTGCGCGATGCGCTGGAAGATGGAGCGCACGCCCGCAGCCTGCAGGCTGTTGGCCAGGCTGTCGGCCGCCTCGTCCTGGCCGGTGACCCCCACCAGCGAGGCCGGCGCGCCCAGCGCGGCAATGTTCAGCGCAACGTTGGCCGCACCACCCGGACGGTCCTCGATCTGCTCGACCTTGACCACCGGTACCGGGGCTTCAGGTGAAATGCGAGAGGTACCGCCATGCCAGTAGCGGTCGAGCATGACATCGCCGACCACCAGTACCGGAGCTTGATCGAAACGCGGCATGGACAACTTCATGGGCAACCCATATAGACAAAATGAACAGGGGCGGGATATTAGCACAGCGCTGGCACCGGCCTGTTCGGCGCCGGTAACCTGCTGTGACAGCCAGGGCGCAGACCGCGCCCTGGCAAGGTGCATCAGGTGATGTCGGCCTTGGCCGGCTCATCCAGGCCCATGGCATGCAAGCGTGCGTAGTAGCCGTTTTCGGCCAGCAGCTGGGTATGCGTGCCACGCTCGACGATACGCCCCTGGTCCATCACCAGGATCAGGTCGGCCTTCTCGATGGTCGACAGGCGGTGGGCGATCACCAGCGTGGTCCGCCCTTCATCACCTGGTCGAGGGCCGCCTGGATATGCCGCTCGGACTCGGTGTCGAGGGCCGAGGTGGCCTCGTCGAGGATCAGCAGCGGGGCATTCTTGAGCAACGCCCGCGCAATTGCCAGGCGCTGGCGCTGGCCGCCCGACAGCAGCACGCCATTTTCGCCGACTTCGGTGTCCAGCCCCTGCGGCAACTGGTCGATGAACTCCTTGGCATAGGCATCGGCAGCCGCCGCCTCGATCTGCTCACGCGGCGCGCCGGCCAGGTCGCCGTAGGCGATGTTGTTGGCCACGGTGTCGTTGAACAGGGTGACATGCTGGGTCACCTGGGCGATGTGCCGACGCAGGTTGCGCAGGCGATAGTCCTCGACGTCCACGCCGTCCAGCAGGATCTCGCCTTCGGAGTGCGGGTAGAAGCGCGGGATCAGGCTGGCCAGGGTCGATTTGCCGCTGCCCGAACGCCCCACCAGCGCCACCATCTGCCCCGGCTCGGCCGAGAAACTGATGTCATTGAGCACACGGCGCTCGGTACCGGGGTAGGTGAAGCTGAGGTTGCGCACGTCCAGGCGACCGGAAACGCGCTCACGCTCGACGCTGCCATTGTCGACTTCGGCCTCGACATCCAGTTGTTCGAAGATGCTTTCGGCGCCCGACACGCCCTTCTGGATCGTCGAACTGACCTCCGAGAGCTGGCGGATCGGCTTGGGCAGCAGGCCGGCGGCGGTGATGTAGGCCACCAGGTCGCCGGCAGTGGAGTCGCCGCGCAGGTACAGCACCAGGAACATCAGCACGGCCATGGCCGAGTAGATCACCAGCTGCAGCATCGGCGTGTACACCGCGCTGGTCTTGGTCATGCGCAGTTGCTTTTCGGTGTTGCTCTGGCTGGCGCTGTCAAAGCGCTGCTGTTCGTAGCCTTCGCCGCCGAAGCTGCGCACCACGCGGTAACCCTGGATGGTTTCGGAGGCGACATGGGTCACATCGCCCATGGCCACCTGGATCTTCTTGCTCTGCTTGCGGAATTTCTTGCTGGAGCTGCTGACCATGAACGCGATCAGCGGCAGGATTGCCAGCATCACCAGGGTCAGGTGCCAGTTCATCCACAACAGGTAGGCAAACAGGAACACCACGGTCAGGCCTTCGCGGATGACCACCTTGATTGCATCGGTGGCGGCGCCGGTGACCATGGTCACGTTGAAGGTGATGCGCGAAATCAGGTGCCCGGAGTTATGGCTGTCGAAGTAGCGGTTGGGCAGCACCAGCAGCTTGTTGAACAGCTGCACGCGCAAGTCGTGGACCAGGCCCAGCGAGACCTTGGCCAGGAAGTAGTTGCCCAGAAACGAGCCCAGCCCCTGCCAGGCGGCGATCAATACGATCAGCAGCGGTACGGCCTGCAACAATTGCAGGTCGCGCAGGTACGGCACGGTCGGGAACAACACCGCTTCGGGGTTGCTCAGGCCATCGACGAAGTACTTGAGGATACCGGCCAGCATGGGCTGGGTGGAGGCGAATATCACGAAGCCCAGGATACTCACCAGGAAAATGCCCACGTAGGGCTTCACGTAGCCGAGCAGGCGAAAATAGATTTTCAGGCTCGAAGGCGCGGACGATTCAGGGGCGGTCATGAGAATCCGTCGTGTCAAAAAGATGCGCGATTGTATCACAAGCGGTTTTCGCCACTCGGTGCTGGGGTAATATAGCCGGCCGATCAAGCCTCAGGCCCCAAACACCGGAGTATCGATGCAAGCGCTTGAACATGCCCGCTACCTTGCCCTGCGCGAAGGCGCCCAGGTCCTGGAGGCCGACGGCACAGGAGACAAGGTGTTACGCCTGAACGACGGCTCGATGCTGAAGCTGTTCCGCCGCAAGCGCCTGATCACCTCGGCAGCCTGGTACCCCTACGCGCGACGCTTTGCCGACAACTGCACGACCCTGGCCGAGCGTGCCGTTCCCTGCCCGACGGTACGCCAGGTCTATCGGATTGCCGAGATCGCCCGTGACGCGGTGCATTACGACCCGCTGCCAGGGCACACCCTGCGCGAGCTGCTGGGGCAGCCACAAGGCAACGACCCGTTGCGCGCCCAACTGGGCCGTTTCATGGCCCACCTGCACGAAAAGGGTATCTACTTTCGTTCGGCACACCTGGGCAACGTGGTACTGACCCCCGAAGGCGAGTTGGGCCTGATCGACATTGCCGACCTGCGCACCTACCGCCGCCCCCTGCCCAAGCGCCTGCGCCTGCGCAACTTCAAGCACATGCTGCGTTACAAGCAGGACCGCGCCTGGCTGCTGGACAATGCTGGCGATGCCTTCAGCAGCGCCTACCTGGCCCATCAGCGCACCTGCAACGCCGCCGAACTGAGCGCAGCGCTGGCCTGAAGCGAAGCGACCACCCGAAGGTGGTCGACAGGGTTACAAACGCGTACGTGCCGAACGCTGCACGACCCGCCCCAGCACCATCGCCGCCGGCAGCAGCACCAGGGGCCAGAGCTCATCCGGGTTGCCGACCAGCTTGCTGCCATCGAAGTTGAGCATCACCAGTGCGCAAGCCAGGTACATGCCCCATGCATCGCGATGCTGCCAGGCTTGCCACAGGGTAGCGCCCATCACCACCAGGAACAGCACCAGCGACACCGCGCCGGTGTACAGCCCCATGGCGACGAAAATGTTGTGCGGGTGCTGAATAGGCATGCCGCCCGCCAGGGTCTGGGTGGTCTTGAAGTCGACCCCGCAGCCCAGCAGCCAGCCGCAATTGCGCCATTCACCGACCATGATCTGGAACAGTTCGGTACGGTACGAGTCACCACGCTTGAACAGCGACATGAACCAGGCCTGGTCATGCACCAGCCATACGCTCACTGCCAGCAGCACGATCGCCACCACTACACCGGTCAGACCAATCTTCGGGAAGCGCAGCACGCCGTACAGCGCCCAGACCCCCATCAGGAAGGCTGCGCCGACCAACGCGGTGCGGGTTTGCAGTACAAACGCCACCGCAATCAGCGACAACACGAGCGCAGCAGCAGCCTCGACCCAGCGGCGTTGCTTGATCCATCCCGGCAGGGCCAGCGCCAGGGCGCACAGCAGCCAGATGCTGGCATAGATGACGTTCTCCATGCGCGATGGCAGCAGGCGTACGCGCTCGCCGAAGCCGAATACACCGGTGGTGTAGGCATAGATGGCGTAGCCGAAGATGTACGCGCAGATGATCCAGAACAGCGCACGGGTGAACGCCGGCGAGCGGAAGAACTCAGGGTTGGCCAGCCCCCCGACCACGAACACGAACACGCTGACATACAGGATGTGCTTGTAGAACTGCGCTTGGCCGGCAATCGCTGCGGGCACCAGGAACCACAGCAGGAACGCCAGCCACACCCAGCCAAGCTTTTGCTGGAACAACCCCGCGCCACGCTCCTTGACCAGGAACACCAGCCCCGGCACGGCAATGAACGCATAGAAGATGTTGTTCGTCCATTTGGACGAATCCATCAGGATGAAGCTGAGCAGAAACACGACAATTGCCGCGCCAAAGTAGCGCCGGCTGTTACTGTTTTCCAAGAGCACACCATTAAGCGACATTCAACATCCAGCCTATTACCAATCCAATGACCAACGCCCCAAGCAGCTTGAAGCGATCCCTGCGCTTGCGGCGCAACTTGTTCTCACGTTCCTGCGGCAACTCGACATGCCCGCCGAAACCGGTGTGCAGCACCGCATCGTTCTCCAGGATCAGTGCGTAGCGATTCTCGCTGGCGTACAGGCGTGACAGGCTCTTCTCACCACTGTGCCCGGCATAGGGCGCATGCTGCTGGTAATCGGCCAGGCGCCGTAACCCTGGGTTGAAGGAAAAGCCCTGCCAGTCGGGCTTGTGCGAACCCAGTTGATAGAACGCCACCCCCTGCAGCACCTGGCGCTCATTGAGAAACACGTAGGGGCTGTGCACCTGCAGGTCGTGATTGAAGCTGCGCAACCAGACCTGCAACGCCTGCGGGTCGGCCTCCAGCAACAACTGGGAGTCCTCGATGAAAGCAGGACGATAGAAGTCCCAGTCGTCTTCGCAATGGAACACCCAGCGCGTCTTGATCTGCGCGTAGGCCGCATCGATCGAACGCAACTGGCCCAGCTTGGGGTTGTTGACGATGCAGGTGGTGTGTTCGCGCCAATGCAACGGTACGCAGTCGCGCACCGCCTCGTCACCGGAGTCCTCGGTGATGAACACTTCGCGGATCGGCGCGGTATTGAACCGATCAAAGCTTTCCAGCGTGCGTTTGAGCAAGTCGAACCGGCCGCAGCTGGTCACCATCAGGGTGATATCGCTGCTTTCGCTGAAGACCATAATGCTTCCTCGGTAAAATTACGGTTGAACGGCCTCAGAGGCCTGTCGCGCTGCGCAGTCGCGCCCACCATCCCGGCTGGGGCTGTGCACGCAGCGGCGCGCGCATGCTCTGGGCAATGGCCTGGCCCACGGCATGGAAGGTAAAACGCGCCTCGGCCAACTGCTGCCCATTGCGCGAAATAGCCTCGGCGAGCTCGGGCTGCTCACGCAGCTGGCGCAACTTGGCGCGCAGCTCTGCCAGGTCGCGATACAGCACGATATTGTGCAGGTCGACAAAGCCCAGCGCCTGATTCTCCTCGTCACCCTGGTCATAGGCCAACAATACGCAGCCGCAGGCCATGGCCTCGAAGTTCTTGATCATGTACTCGCCCATGCCGACATCGGCACTGACGAAAAAGCGGATGCGGCTGAGGGTCTGGCTGTACTCCTCGCCCGACTTGGTACGCGTGATGACCAGGTCCTCGACGCTCGCCAGCGATTCGAGCAGCGCCTTGCGCCCGGAGTAGGCAACACTGCGCAGGCTGCCGACGAACGCCAGTTCGATATCGCGCTCGCGCTGTTGGTTGTGCAGCAGCGCCTGGTCATAGCCCTTGGGCACGAACACGGCGTCAAAACCCTCGTCACGCAGGCGTCGGGTCACCACCGCCCCCGAGGTGATCACCCGCGCCCACGGCAACTGGCGGTAATGCTTGCTGAACTTGCCGGTGTACTTGCACGGGATGTAATTCTGATAGGCGTCGTGCTCCAGAATCACCAGGTTGGGCAGGGTACGGATAAACCCGACCTGGCGAATCTCCTTCTTGAAGCGCAGGAAGAACAGGATCCGGTCGTACTCTTCGACATTGACGTGGCGCTTGAAATAGCCACGCAGGTCGTCCTGTTCGGCATCGGTCAGCCAGCGGGTATCACACTCGCACTCGGCAGCGATGCCTTCGTACAGGCGATCCAGAATGGCCCGTTGTTCTTTCTGCACCAGAAATAGAACTTTCACTCTTGCTCTCTCTTGTCGGTCTTGTTGCCGACCCAGAACAGCTCGTGCCGGCGCACGGCCTTGCGGAAAAACTCGTTGTCGCCCGTAGCCGGCCAGCGCCTGCCCGCCAGATAGCGCTGCAGCAGACGACGCAGACGACGCTTCAAGGGCGCAAGGGGTTGGAGGTCATGCATCATGCCCAAAGACATGGCTTTGTGCCATTGCCTTTGCTCGGTGAGCGTCAGCGTCCACGGGCGCATCGGCACCTGCCCGTCGAAGTGCGGTGGCAGGGCCACACCACTGCCGGCATCGCCCATTGGCCAGCGATCGTTGTCGTGCAGGTGATTGGCGTAGTGCAGCAAGGTGCGAGGGCTGTGCTGCGTCAATGCCAGCGCCTGGAGCACCGCATCGCGCGCGCAGATATGGTCCGGGTGCGGGTCGAGCGTGGGCTCGGGCAGCACAATGGTCAGGGGACGAATGTGCTCGATCAGCTCGCACAGGTCCTGCACCAGGTTGTGCCAGGACGGCACCCCATCGGCATCGCTGGCCAGCTCGACGCGGTTGAAACGCCGGAACAGGCGCGTGTCGGCCAGGCCAGCCTCGCGCGAGGCCAGCGCTTGCTGCGGCGCAGCCTGCATGGCCGCCAACTGCATGCAGAAGTACCCCAGTTGCACGCAACGCTCGGCCGGCACGCCGGCCCACAGCGGCACCGCAATACTGTCCCAACTGCGCAACTCGCCCTTCAGGCGTGCCGCCGCCACTGCGTCCAGCCCCATGGCGCGATAGTGCTCGGTTTCCACCTCGCCGGCGGTAAGGGTGACGATCCAGCTCTGCTCGGCCTGGGCGTACACGCCAAACGCCGCCAGCTCGGCATCATCGGCGTGCGGGGCGATCACCAGCAGTGGCCCGGCCAGGTAATCCGGGTGCCGGCACACCAGCAGCTCGACCTGCTCATCCAGGCTGCAGTGACGGCCGTGCAGGCGCAGGCGGCCTTCGACCAGCGCGGCGTGCTGCCCCGTCAGGTTCAGGTAGCGCGCGCCGTTCACACCGCGCTCGAATACCTGCGCATCAGCCGGGTCACCGTCAATGCGTACCGCCGGGTCCAGCAGACGCCCCAGCCACGAGGCACGCAAGCGCACCTTGAGCAGCAGCGTGTCGCCCGCCGCGACACGGCAGCCCGCCGGCGCGCTCAGGCGGCCCTGCTCCAGGCGCAGCCGATGAGACTCGTCGCAGTCGATGCAATAGTCATAGTCGCTGGCCGGTGCATAAAAGAGGTGGTCGCTGAACCAGGCTTCATGCCCGGCCCAGGCCAGCACCCCCAGCACCAGTGGCAACCACCAGGCCAGCCAGGCACTGGCCAGCAGGATGACAAGCAGCCCCAACAGCGTCAGGCGCTTGCGTTGACGGTGCCGACGAAGCAGTTGCTGCTTGCGGCTCACACCTGAAACACCGGCACGGGGTTGCACCATCGGTCCTTGTACTCGCGATCGGCGCGGCCGAAGGAGAAACGCAGCGGCTTGTTCAGCGCACGCGCCGCTTCCCACGCGCTCTGGGTATTGAGGAAGCTCAGCACACTGCCGGGGCTGAACGCACGGGTTTCAGGGTCGACACCGCCGTTGACGTATTCGACGCTGACCCACTCGGGCGCCTCGACACGGTACACCAGCTGGATCGCGATGGGCTTGGCATCAAGCAGCACCACCGAGCCGATCAGCAGCGCACGCAGGCGTTCGACCACCTCGGCCATACGCTCGGCCCCGGTGGCCGGGAAGCCCCAGCGACGCAGGAACAGGTCGCAGTACATCGCCGCGATTTCACTGCTGCTGAAATCGGTGATCGCGCGCACCTGACCGCCCGCTTCTTCCAGCAGGCGCAGTTCGCGGCGCTGGTTGTAGCGAAACTTCTTCGACAGCTCTTCAGGCTGGCGTGCCATGGCCAGGGCCTCGGCCTGCAGCTTGAGGTTGGCAAAGCGCCCCTGGTTGAGTTCGGACAGGTAACGCCCGGCATGGCGCAGCGGCGCCTGGGCGTCAGCGGCGGCCGGCAGGATCAGCTCGGCGTTGCCCAGGTCGAACAGGCCTTTCTTGCCGCGCCGCTTGAGCACGTCCTTGGACAACGCCAGGTGGCGGTCCCAGGTGGGAATCGCGGCCTTGAGTTCGCCAGCCTGGAACCAGCCCAGGTAGCGCACCGGAATCTCGGCCAGCGCCGCCAGTTGTTCGAGCACCAGCGGATGGGTTGCCACGCTGCCGCCAAAACGCTGCCAGGCCTGGGCGTAGGTGCCAGCGTCGATCACGCGCCAGCCACGTTCGCGCCAGCCTTGGAAATGATTGAGCATCACGCCGGCGCCATCAGCGTAACGACCTGGGGCAAGCGCCAGAACGTCTCGGCCACGGCCGCGTCGGAAAAGCGCTCGCGCAGGCGTACCAGCATTTGCTCGGCGCACGCCTGACGCTGCGCCGGGTCCAGCGCGGCCAGGTGCTGCAGGCCCTGCGCCAGATGCGCGGCATCGCCCAGCGGGAACAGGATGCCCACGCCCTCGACCACTTCCCTGGCGCCGCCGCAGGCCGTGGCCAGCAATGGCACGCCGGCGACCATGGCTTCAAGCAGCACCATGCCGAACGGTTCGT
>NZ_JAAHBU010000185.1 GCF_010671725.1 Pseudomonas brassicae
CAGGCGCCGCAGGCCCTGGACTACGCCAGCGGTGCGTGGAGCCGTGGCCTGCTGATCGCCAACGACCAGCGCCTGGATGATTTTGTCGCCGAGCTGGGGCGCTACCGCCAAGGCTGGTTGCGTTGCGATCCGGCGGTGGGGCACCTGCGTATCAGCGGTACCTTCGCGCTCGGCGACAGCGAGCAGACCCTGCAGGCGCTGGTGGACGCCTTGCCGATTCGGGCGCAGCGGCGTACACGGTTCTGGGTGACCCTGACGGCGGCATAGCGCTATTGCGAAAAATTATCGACAGCACCTGGTATTTATTCCCGATCTCGTTCGACTCATGGGAAGCGGCCGATCTGTGCGGCCTGGCAACCAGACGAGAACGACATCATGACGTACCACCTTTTGCCCCGACCCAGCCCCTTGTGCGTGATGCTAGGTAGAACCTTGCTGTGCTCGGCGTTGATGCTGCCGGCGCTGTTGCCCGCCAGCGTCAACGCCGAGCCTGCAGCCACGCAGCGCTTTGACCTGGCCCCGGATGACCTGGGCAGGGCGCTCACGCGCTTTGCTGCCGAAGCCGGGGTGGTGCTGTCATTCGATGCCAGCCTTACCCGCGGCCGTCAAAGCGCCGGGCTGCACGGCCACTACGCTGTGGAGGCCGGTCTGAGCCGACTGTTGCAGGGCAGCGGTCTGCAAGCTGTGCGAGACGGCAGCGGGCGCTATCAACTGGTGCCGGTCAGCGCGGCCGCTGGCGCGGTGGCGCTAGGCGCCACCACCGTCAATGCCGAGCACCTGGGTGCCAGCACAGAAGACACCGGTTCCTACACCACGGGTACCATGCAGAGCGCCACCAAGCTGGCCCTGACGGCGCGCCAGACCCCGCAGTCGGTCTCGGTGATCACCCGCCAGCGCATGGACGACCGGGGCATGCAGACCTTGCACGATGTGGTCAAGGACACCCCGGGCCTGACCCTGGCCAACGACGGTCCGGAACGGCCGACCTATTACGCCCGTGGTTTCACGGTCGACAACATTCTTTATGACGGCCTGCCGACCACCGTGTCGAGCTACACCGCACGCGACACCATTGCCGCTGCAGACACCGCGATGCTCGACCATGTCGAAGTGGTACGCGGTGCCACCGGCTGATGACAGGCTCCGGCAGCCCGTCGGCCGCGATCAACCTGGTGCGCAAGCGCCCTACGCGCGATCCCCAGGCCAGCATCAGCCTGGGTGCCGGCAGCTGGAACAACTACCGCGGCGAGCTGGATGCCTCCAGCGCCCTCAACGACAGTGGCAATGTGCGCGGGCGGTGGTCAGCAGCTACCAGGTCAAGGACAGCTTCCAGGACGTGGTCAACAAGGAACACAGCCTGTTCTACGCGATTACCGAAGCCGACCTGAGCGATTCGACCACCCTGACCCTGGGCGCATCCAACCAGAACCTGAACAACAACACTGCCTGGGGTGGCGTGCCCACGCGGGGCGACGGGGGCGATCTGAAGCTGTCACGCTCGACCTACCTGGGCAATGACTGGGGACGCTGGGACCAGGACAACAACACCCTGTTCAGCGAGCTGGAGCAGCGTTTCGACAACGACTGGAAGCTGCGCATGGCTGCTACCAAGCGTTGGTCGAAGCTGGACCTGTTCGCCTCCTATGCCAGTGCTGGCAGCGCTGACACGTTCAATCAGATGACCGGCAAATTCCGCTACGAAAACGATCAGACCAGCTACGACCTGTACGCCAGCGGGCCATTCCCGTTGCTCGAACGCGAGCATGAACTGGTGGTCGGTGCGAGCAACCGCCGGGAGACCTTCGAGGGCTATGGCACCACCGTGCTGACTGGCTCGGCTATCGACATCCACAACTGGAACCCGCACAGCACGCCCAAACCTGCTGTCGACATGGATGCCTGGCAGCAGCAGAGCGAGACCGAGCAGAGCGGTGCCTACCTGACCGGGCGTTTCAGCCTGGCCGAGCCGCTGCACCTGATCCTGGGTGGGCGCCTGGACTGGTATGACTATCAGATCGAAAGCAAGGGCAGCCGCAAGCAGACCGACAAGGTGACCCGCAACGTCACGCGCTATGCCGGGCTGGTCTATGACCTGAACCAGACCTACTCGGTGTACGTCAGCTATACCGACATCTTCAGCCCGCAGGGCGTGGTCGATACCCGCAATGCGCCGATCAAGCCAATCACCGGCAAAAACTACGAGGCCGGGATCAAAGGCGAGTTTTTCGACGGTGCGCTCAATGCCAGTGCGGCGGTGTATCGCATCGACCAGCAGAATCGTGCCTCTATCACCACGGTCGCTGCCAGGCACCGGCGGGTGTATCGTGCTACGTGGCGTCCGGCGAGGTACGCAGCGAAGGGCTGGAGCTGGAGGTCAATGGTGCACTGACGCCCAACTGGCAGTTGGCAGCGGGCTACACCTACAACGCGGCCAAGTACCGCAAGGATGCAATCGCGAGCAATGAGGGACGGCTGTTCAACAGCGACCTGCCGCGCCACCTGTTCAAGCTCAATACCACCTACACCTTGCCGGGCGCCCTGCAGCGCTGGCGCGTGGGGGGCGGCCTGAGCAGCCAGAACACCACCTTCAACCAGGGTGAGGGTTATCGCATCGAGCAGGAAGGCTACACGCTGGTCGACCTGATGGTCGGGCACCGGCTGACCGAGAACATCGACCTGCGCCTGAACGTCAACAACGTGTTCGACAAGAAGTACTACCAGACCATCAACAGCAACACCTGGAACGCGTTCAACGTGTACGGCGAGCCGCGCAACTTCATGCTGTCGGCCAAATACACGTTCTGAGCCCGTGCCCTGTGGGCGCAATCAGGCGCCGAGCATCAGCTTTCGGCGCCAGTAAAATCGGTGCGCGCGGTGTATCTGATGCACCGCAGCACCGGCACTGCGCAGGGCAGAAGAGTGCTCAGGCGCTGCAAGCGACTAGAACGCCAGCTTGTACCCGATCAACAGCAACATCGCCGCCAGGCAAGGGCGCAGCACGTTGTCGGAAATACGGCCGGTCAGGTGGCTGCCGATGTAGATGCCCGGCAACGACCCCAGCAGCAGGTAGCCCAGCAGCGACCAGTCCATGTTGCCCATGCTGGCATGGCCCAGGCCGGCCACCAGGGTCAGCGGCACGGCGTGCGCAATCTCGGTGCCCACCAGGCGACGGGTGACCAGGTACGGGTACAGCAGGAACAGCGCCACAGTGCCCAGTGCACCGGCACCGATGGAGGTCAGCGATACCATCACCCCCAGCACCACGCCGGTCACGACTGTGAGCACGTTCAACGTGCGTTCGCTGAGGTGGTAGTGATCACCGGCATGCTTGCTGGCAAAGGCTTGCAAGCGGGATTTGAACAGGATTGCCAGCGCGGTGAGGATCAGCACCACGGCCAGGCCTTGTTTGATCACGCCGTTGAGTGCCTGGGTGTCAGTGTGCAGCGTGCTGAGAAACCACAGGGTCAAGGCTGCCGCTGGCACGCTGCCCAGTGCGAGCTGGCCGGTGATCTTCCAGTCGATGTTCTTTTGCTTGCTGTGCACCCAGACGCCACTGGCCTTGGTGATCGCCGCATACAGCAGGTCGGTGCCCACGGCAGTCGCCGGGCTGATGCCGAACCAGAGCAGGATTGGGGTCATCAACGAGCCACCGCCCACGCCGGTCATGCCGACGATGAAACCCACGATCAGGCCTGCGATGGTGAAACCAAAAGAACCTACATCCATAATTACCTAAACACCCAGCGAGCCCGTGATCGGATGGCAGCCAGCATAAAGGTTTTTTTATAGCTAAATAGACTTGTTCGTTATTAGTTTATAACCATAAGACAGAACCTGACGGCTGCCATCGGCCGCGTGCGCGGCCGATGACAAGCCTGGCGGGGTCAGATCTTGAAGCTGTCGACCAGCTGTTTCAGTCGGCCGGCCTGGCGCGACAGATCATCGCAGTGCTTGAGCGTATCGTTGAGGTTGGTCACACCTTGCTGGTTGAGCACGTTGATCTGGGTGATGTCCAGGTTCAGGCTCTCGACCACGGCTGTCTGCTCTTCGGTCGCGGCAGCCACCGACTGGTTCATGCCGTCGATCTCGCCGATGCGCTGGGTCACGCTGGTCAGGCGCTCACCGGCCTGGTTGGCCACGTGCACGCTCTGTTCGCTGGAGACCTGGCTGGCGTTCATGTTGTGCACCGCCTCGCGCGAGCCGACCTGGAGCGTGGTGATCATCTTGTGAATCTCTTCTGCCGACTCCTGGGTACGGTGTGCCAGGTTGCGCACCTCGTCGGCCACCACGGCAAAACCACGCCCGGCTTCACCGGCACGGGCGGCTTCGATCGCGGCGTTGAGCGCCAGCAGGTTGGTCTGCTGGGAGATGCCCTTGATCACGTCGAGGATCTGCCCGATGTCGTCGGTGCTGGCGTTGAGCGTTTCGATCTGCTGGCACGATTCGCTGATCTTCTGTGACAGGGCAGTCATTGCGCTGATGGTTTCCTGTACCACCTGGCGACCGTCGTTGGCCTGGTCGCTGGCGCCGCTGGCATGCTGCGAGGCATCGGCGGCGTTGCGCGCGATTTCCTGGGTGGCAGCCCCCAGTTCGTTGATCGCGGCGGCCACGCTGTTGGTGCGCAGGCTCTGCTCCTCGGAGCCGATGATCGACGCATTGGAGGCGCTCATCACGCGTTCCGACAAGTCGTGCACCTGGCGTGTGGCCGAGGCCACTTCCGAGATCGAGGCATGGATACGCTCGACGAACTGGTTGAAGGCACCGGCCAGTTCACCGAATTCGTCCTTGTTCTCCACGGTCAGGCGGCGGGTCAGGTCGCCTTCGCCCTGGGCGATGTCCTGCATGGCGCGGCCCATGGTGGTCAACGGACGCATCAGCACCGGAATCAGCAGGCTCAGCAGGCCGGCGATGGCGGCCACGGCAATCAGCATGGCAATGATCGCCGAGGTACGGAACTGGCTGAGTGCGGCGTAGGCCTTGTTCTTGTCGATGGACAGGCCGATGTACCAGTTGGCCGACGGCAGGCCGCTGACCGGCGCGAACGAGATGATCCGCTCCTGGCCGTTGAGGGTCACGTCGTGCACGCCGGCGGCCACTTCCAGGTTGCTGCCCGGGTAAATGTCCTTGAGGTTCTTCATCACCTGGTCATTGTCGGGGCTGACGATCATCTGCCCGCTACGGTCGACCAGGAACGCATGGCCGATGCCGCCGAAGTCCACGGCATTGATGATCTCCACCAGGGTGGCCAGGCTCAGGTCGCCACCGACCACGCCGAGCAGCTCGCCCTTGCTTTTGACCGGCATCGCGATGGTCACCACCAGGCCGCCCACGGCGGCCATGTACGGTGGGGTGAGCATGGGCTGGCCGGCGGCGACGGCGGCGGTGTACCACGGGCGCTGGCGCGGGTCGTAGCCGTCGGGCATTTTTGCGTCGGGGCGTTGGGTGAACACGCCGTTGGCCTGGCAACGTAGGTGAACTGGAAGTTGGAGGTGAAGGCGGGTTGATCGACCAGGCCCGGGAAGTCAGCCTGTACGCCCTGATGGGCGACGTTCTGCGCAAGGTTCTCCAGCACCAGGATGCGTCCGCTCATCCAGTTCTGCACGCTGCTTGCGGTCAGCGCACCTGCCTGGTTCACCGACGACTCGATGTTCTGGCGGATGGTGTTGCGTTGCAGGTAGTCGTTGTAGAGGGTGAACAGTGCAAATGCCAGAACCACTACCGCGCAGGCGCTGAGCAGGATCTTGTGGCGAAATTTCAGGTTCATGTTTCGAGACCTTTAGCCAGAAAGGAGAAGTGACGGCTTCGCGAGTCGGGACCTTGTGGGCCGCACCATCGTGTAGAGCGCGCAACTGACTTTGTAGGTATCGGCTGTAAGAGCGAAATATTTATGCACCACTTTGATGCAGTTCGTCGGAATCTCGGGCCAATTGCTGCACCAGTTCCTGAGCCGCGCGTTGCAGGGGTTGGTGCTTGAGCCAGAAGGCATGCACGGGCAGGCTCAGCTCATTGTGGGTGTTGCGAAAATCCAGCCGTACCAGGCGCCCGGCGGCGAGCAGCGGGGCGATTCTGGACAGCGGGAAATCCCCCCAGCCCAGGCCGGCCTCGACCATTTCGATGGCCATGCTCAGGCTGTCGGTGCGCCAGTGCGCGGTACCGATCAGGGCACGTGTGTCGAGCATCGGCAGGTCGCGGCTGGCGACCACGATCTGGCGCACGTTGACCAGGTCTTCCAGATAACGCACCTGCTCGCCCAGCGCGGGGTGCTGCGGCGAGAGCGTGGCGGTCAGCGACTCCATGCCTATTTGCTGGAAGCGCTGGCGCGGGTCCACTGCCAGGCCCGCAAACGCCAGGCACAGTTGCACTCGGCCGCTGTGCAGCAGGTGCAGTGCGTCCTCCTGCGGGGCGCTGAGCACCTCCACCTGCAACAGCGGATGGCGCTGGCTGATCTGTCGGATGGCCTGTAGCAGCGGCTGGTGGTCGATGTCGGGCACCACGCTGATTGCCAGTGTGCTCTCCAGCCCCTGGGACAGCTCGAGGGCATGCACCTGCAACTGCGCCAGTTGGTCGGCGATCAGTCTGGCGTGGGGTTCCAGCGCCTGGGCCAGCGCGGTGGGGCGGGTTTCACGGTGGGTGCGCTCGAAGAGTGCGAAGCCAAGCTCGGCCTCCAGGTTGGCGATCGCCATGCTTACCGCCGAAGGCACGCGCCCTAGCGCGCGTGCGGCGGCAGAAAACGAGCCGCGGTCGAGCACGGCCAGAAACAGTTCGATGTTGTCGCTGGAAAAGTTCATGGGTTTCTCCTGTCAGATGATCTGATAGCTGTTGACTTTTTCTGTCAAGAAAATTGAATCAAGCTGCGCACCCAATCGATTGAATGAGGTAGACAAGGGTGCAAGGGGTCAAGCGCAAGTTTGTTTATGTGGCGGCGTATGAGGGTATCGGGCTGAGCCTTTCGACGGTGGGCCTGGCCTTGTTGTCGGGCACTGCGCCGAGCAACACCGGGCCGCTGGCGGTGATGATCACGACCATCGCGATGATCTGGAACGTCATCTACAACACGCTGTTCGAGCGCTGGGAGAGTCGCCAGGCAGTACGTGGGCGCAGCGTGGCACGGCGGGTGGCGCACGCGGTCGGGTTTCAACTGACCCTGGTGGTGTACCTGATCCCGCTGATTGCCTGGTGGCTGGGGATGTCGCTGTGGGAAGCGTTCGTGGTGGACCTGGCGTTCATCATCCTGATCCCGTGCTACACGTTCATCTACAACGGGCTGTTCGACCGGGTGTTCGGGTTGCCGACGTCGGCGTTGGCGCAGGCTGGCGCCTGAACAAGGCGAAGCTTTTGCTTCTGGCCTCACGTCCAGCATAGAATGATAGGAATTCTCATTCGTACCCCTGGTCGCCCATGTCCAAGCCCGATCCCGCTCTGCGCAAGCAGGTCAGCCGTATCTATCAGGACCATCACCGCTGGTTGCAGGGCTGGCTGCGCCCGCGGGTAGACTGCCGGCACCTGGCGGCCGACCTTGTACAGGATGTGTTCGTGCGGGTGCTCAGTGCGCCGGATGCCGGAAACCGGCTGGAGGCAGTGCGCGAGCCGCGCGGCTACCTGGCCACTATCGCCCGGCGCCTGATGATCGACTACTTTCGCCGCGCCCGCCTGGAACGCGCCTGGTTGCAGGCCCTGGCCGAACAGCCCGAGGCCTTCGAGATCTCGGAGCAGGAGCGCCTGATCCTACTGCAGACCCTCTACGAAACCGATGCCATGCTCGCCGGGCTGGGGCGCAAGGTGCGTCGTGCGTTCCTGCTGTCGCAACTCGACGGCATGACCTACAAGTTGATCGGCCTCGACCTTGGGGTCTCCGAGGTCACGGTGACCCGCTATATCGCCAAGGCCTTTCATCACTGTACGCTGTACAGCCTGCAAGCCGAATCGTGAACCCCATGGCAACCCTCGACCCTCTCCAGCGTGCCGCGCTGGAACAGGCTGCGCTTTGGCGCGCCCGCCTCAATGCCGATGCGGTTGGCGATGCCGACCGGCAGGCCTGGCAAACCTGGCACGACGCCCACGAGCAGCATCGCTGGGCCTGGCAACAGGTCGCCCAGGTGCAGCAACGGCTGGGTCAACTGCCTGCCGGGCTGGCCGGGCGTGCCCTGGACCTGACCACACAACGGGCAGCGGTGGGGCGCCGTGGGGTGCTCAAGGGCATGCTGTTGCTGGCCGGCACCGCAGGCCTTGGCTGGGCAGGCTACCGTGAAGTCAGGCACGCGCCGTGGGCCGCCGACTACCACACGCGGGTCGGCAAGCGTCAGGCGCTGACCCTGGCCGATGGCACGCAACTGGAGCTCAACACCGACACCGCACTGGATGTGCGTTTCGACAGCCAGCAGCGCCTGCTGGTGCTGCGTCAGGGCGAGGTGATGATCACCAGCGCGCCAGACCAGGCCGGGCGCCGCTGCGGGTGCAGACCGCCAACGGCACGGTCGAGGCACTGGGCACCCGTTTTCTGGTGCGCCGCGACAGTGACGGCAGTACTACGGAGTTGGCGGTGTACCAGGGGCACGTGGGCGTATTGCCCCGTGATGATGTGGGCGGGGCGATGGTCAGTGCGGGGGAGCAGGTACGTTTTGCCCACCCCAGGTTCGTGCTGGGGTCGCCGCTTGATCCCCATCGCGATGCCTGGCGCAAGGGCCTGCTGACTCGCCAACGACCAGACGCTCGGGGTATTCGTCGCCGAGTTGCGGCGCTACCGCCTTGGCTGGCTCAAATGCGCCAATCAGGTGGCCGACCTGCGCATCAGCGGCACCTTCAAGCTGGACGACACCGAACAGATCCTGCGCGCCATCGGCAAGACCCTGCCGGTGCGCATCGAGCGGCGCACGCGCTACTGGGTGAGCATCGAGCCGCGCACGGCGTGAAAATATTTTTTCGTAA
>NZ_JAAHBU010000186.1 GCF_010671725.1 Pseudomonas brassicae
TTGAAACGTAACGCAGCGCCAGTAGGCAGGACCATCGCGGCCTCAACCGCGGGCGTCACGCTCGTCCTGTGCCACCACCGCCTGGCACAGCTCGATCATCTGTTCGCGCATCCAGCGGTTGGCCGGGTCCTGGTCGGTGCTTTCATGCCAGTACAGGTGGGTTTCCAGCGGCGGCACGTCGCCCACCGGCAGGCTCACGAAATTGAGCTGGTGGCGCCGCGCAAAGCGTTCCGGCACGGTCATCACCATGTCGGTCTGCTGCAGCACCTGCGAGGCCATCAGGTAATGCTGCGAGCGTAGGGCGATCTTGCGTTTGAGCCCCTGCTTGCCCAGCGCCAGGTCGACATAGCCCAGCCCGTTGCGTCGGCTGGAGATATGGATATGGGTCAGGCTCAGGTACTCGTCCAGGCTGATGCTGTGCTTGGCCATGGGGTGGCCCTGGCGCAACGCACAGACATAGGCGTCCTGCATGAGCTTGACGTGGCGCACCTGCGGGTCGGTGTTGAGCGGTGCGTCCACGGCAAAGTCCAGGCGCCCGGCGGCCAGCTCCTTGGTGGTCTCGCGGCGCTTGCACAGGAAGCTTTCGATCACCACCGCCGGCGCCAGGCGGCGCAGGCGCTGGAACAGCGGCGGCAGCACCACTGCCTCAGTGAGGTCGGTCATGCTGATGCGAAAGGTCTTGTTCGCCTGCAGTGGATTGAAGATACGGCTTTCCTGCACTGACACGCGCAGCAGCGACAGGGCATTGCGCACCGGGCCAATGATGTTCTGCGCCATGGGCGTGGGTACCATGCCCTGGGCGGTACGTACGAACAGCGGGTCATTGAAGGTTTCACGCAGGCGCGCCAGTGCATTGGAAACCGCCGGCTGGGTGATACCGACGATCTGCCCGGCGCGGGTCAGGTTGGCTTCGGTGTAGATCGCATCGAAAACGATGAACAGATTCAGGTCGACCTTGCTCAGGTTCATGGGCGCCGCTCTTGTAGGTGTTATGGGCGAATCATATATGGGTTATGAATGTTTATACACGCCGAGAATAGGCTAGGTGGATTTTGGCCGGTGATCTAGCATCGATCCCAGATCCCTTTTCCGATGAAGGTACTGCCCCATGGATTTCGCCTATTCACCCAAGGTCCAGGCGCTGCGCGAACGTGTTACCGCGTTCATGGACGCCTACGTGTATCCCGCCGAGGCGGTGTTCGAGCGTCAGGTTGCCGAAGGTGACCGCTGGCAGCCGACGGCGATCATGGAAGAGCTCAAGGCCAGGGCCAAGGCCGAAGGGCTGTGGAACCTGTTCCTGCCGGATTCGGCGCAGGGCGCGGGCCTGAGCAACCTCGAATACGCGCCATTGGCCGAAATCATGGGGCGCTCGCTGCTGGGCCCCGAGCCGTTCAACTGTTCGGCCCCCGATACCGGCAACATGGAAGTGCTGGTGCGCTATGCCAGCGAGGCGCAAAAACGCCAATGGCTGGAGCCGCTGCTGCGTGGTGATATCCGCTCGGCGTTCGCCATGACCGAGCCCGACGTGGCTTCGTCCGATGCCACCAATATGGCGGCGCAGGCGGTGCGCGATGGCGACGAATGGGTGATCAACGGTCGCAAGTGGTGGACCTCCGGCGCGTGTGACCCGCGCTGCAAGATCATGATCTTCATGGGCCTGAGCAACCCGCACGGCCCGCGTCACCAGCAGCACTCGATGATCCTGGTGCCCACCGACACCCCAGGGGTGAAGATTGTGCGCCCGCTGCCGGTGTTCGGTTACGACGACGCCCCGCATGGTCACGCCGAGGTGCTGTTCGAGAACGTGCGGGTGCCTTATGACAACGTGCTGCTGGGCGAGGGGCGTGGCTTCGAAATTGCCCAGGGGCGCCTGGGGCCGGGCCGTATCCACCACTGCATGCGCTCGATCGGCATGGCCGAGCGCGCACTGGAGCTGATGTGCAGGCGCTCGGTGGAACGTACAGCGTTCGGCAGCCGCTGGCGCGCCTGGGCGGCAATATCGACAAGATCGCCGACTCGCGGATGGAGATCGACATGGCCCGGCTGTTGACGCTCAAGGCGGCTTACATGATGGACACCGTCGGCAACAAGGTGGCCCGCAGCGAAATTGCGCAGATCAAGGTGGTGGCGCCCAACGTGGCATTGAGGGTGATCGATCGGGCGATCCAACTGCATGGCGGGGCGGGGGTTTCGGCTGATTTCCCGCTGGCCTACATGTATGCCATGCAGCGTACCTTGCGCCTGGCCGACGGGCCGGACGAGGTGCACCGGGCCGCGATCGGCAAGTACGAGGTGGGCAAGTACGTACCCCGGGAGGCGTTGCGTAGCGGGCAATGATCCGGTGGCGCGCTGATACCCTCCGCGCGCCTACTGTTCGCGTTTGATCTGTTCGCTGAGCGTTCGTGTCTTGAACAGCGACAACAGCACGCCACCGGCCAGCAACCCGAAGGTCACGCCCAGCGATACCACCGGCGGTATCTTGCCGATCAGGCCATGCAGGAAGATCTTCCCGCCGATGAAAATCAGCACCAGCGCCAGCGCGTACTTCAGATAGACAAACCGGTGCACCAGGGCAGCCAGTGCGAAGTACAGCGCGCGCAGGCCCAGGATCGCGAAGATGTTCGAGGTGTATACGATGAACGGGTCCTGGGTAATGGCCAGGATCGCCGGCACGCTGTCCACCGCAAACACTAGGTCGGCCAGTTCGATCAGCACCAGTGCCAGAAACAGCGGCGTGGCATACAGCACAGCGGTGTGCTGCCCGGCCGCCTTGATCCGCACAAAAAAACGCGAACCGTGCAGCTCATCGGTCACGCGCATGTGCCGACGCACGAACCTGATCACCGGATTGCCCGCCAGGTCCGGATGTGCCTCGTGGCGGGCAAACAGCATCTTGACCCCGGTAAACAGCAGAAACGCCCCGAACACGTAGAGGATCCAGTCGAACGCCTGCACCAGTGCGCTGCCCAGCCCGATCATCAGCGCGCGCAGTACCACCACGCCCAGAATGCCCCAGAACAGCACACGGTGCTGGTAGCGACGCGGAATGCCGAAAAAGCCGAAGATCATGGCCATGACGAACACGTTGTCCATCGACAGCGATTGTTCCACCAGCAGGCCGGTGTAGAACTCCAGCGCGCTTTGTGTCCCCAATTCCAGCCACACCCAGGCGCCGAACAACAGGCCCACGCTGAAGTAGGCCGCATACAGCAGCAGGCTCTCGCGCATTTCGATGTCGTGCGGGCGTCGATGCAGTACGCCCAGGTCGAAGGCCAGCAGGGCCACAACTAGTGTGATGAAGACCAGCCACAGCCAGACGGCCGTACCCAGAAAATCGTCGAAGAGAAATAACGGCAGAGCGCTCATGAGCCCCTCCTTGTCGTCGTAGTTGTGTGAAACAACTGTGACTCCGACATGGCGGCGCTCAGCCGTCAGAGGGGCCCGGTGTCACTTTGCCAAGACTAGTCGCCGGCAAGGCGGCATGGCGTTGAAGGCTGTAACAATTGTTGTCTCATGCAGCATGGGCTTCAGTAGACCCATACCTCGACCCGACGATTTCTGATCCGGCCTTCTTCGGCAGTGTTGGCGGCCACCGGCATCTGCCCGCCCAGGCCGGTGACGTCGCGCAGCGTCACGCCGGCGCGCACCAGTTCGCGGCGTACCGCCATGGCGCGCAGGCGTGACAACAAGGCGGCGCGTGCCGGGTCGTCCTTGGCATCGCCAAACCCCACCAGCACCACCTTGCGTTCCAGCTTCTGGTGCTCGCGCAGGTAGCCCAGCAGCCGTTGCACGTCCCGCAGCGCCTTGTTGTCCAGGCTGGCGCTGCCTTCTTGGAAGCGAAAATTCACGGTCAGGCGTTGCGCATTGCCGACCAGTTGGCGATACGCCGCCGGCATGCCCGGCAGCGCCTGTACCTGCACGGGGCGAACCTGCTGCGCGACAAAACCGCTGCTGGCGACAATCGCCTGGCCCTGCGCACTTTGCGCAAACTCGACCAGCGCCCGCGCCAGCGGGTTGCGTTGGCCTGGCGGCACGTACAGGTACAGGCGGCGCGACAGCGGGTAGTCTTCGCTGGCCACCAGCGCGGGGGTGGGCAGCATGGCCTGGGAAGCGCCGTCGACGATGGCCAGCACCTTGGCTGCGTGCACCGAGGCCAGGCTGCTGAAGCCGATGGCCTGGCGGTCGGCACCGACTTCATCGACCAGTTGCTCGCCCGACTCGAAACGCCGGGCGCTGCTGGCCAGGGGCAACTGATGGGCGTCCAGCACCAACGTCTTGAAGGTGTCGAAGGTACCGGAGCGATCGTCGCGGGCGTACAGGTGAATCGGCCCGCTGCCTGCGCCCAGTTCGTCCCAGGTGGTGAGGGTGCCGGCGAAGATCTGCGCCAGTTGTGTGGTGCTCAACTGTGGCAGCGGGTTGTCCGGGTGCACGATGACCGCCACCCCATCCAGGGCGATCACCTGCTCGGCTTCGGCGCTTTTCAGGTTGCCCAGGGCGCTCAGTGCTTGCTGTTCACTGTCCTTGATCGGGCGTGAGGTGGCAGCGAGGTCGGCATCGCCGCTTTTGAGGGCCGCAAAGCCGGTGCTGGAGCCATGCGCGGCGATGCTCACCCGCAGCGTCTGTCCCTGCGGCGTGACGCCCTGTACCCAGACCTCGTTGGGCTGTGCCCCGGGCAAGGTCTGCAGGGCCTGTGCACCTTTGGCCTGCAGCAGGCCGCGCACCAGCGCCGGGCCCAGCACACTGCCCACGGTGTTGGAGCCTTGCAGGCGCAGGCTGATCGGTTCGGCGGCGCACAGCGTGGGCAGCAGGCCGAGCAACAGACAAAGGGGGCGGAACATGCCGGGGTGTGCTCCTGGGTTGAGGAAGTGGGCGCAGATTAAGACAGGTTGATGACCAAACGATGACGGCCGTGGGCGCTGCCGGGGTGGTGGATTTGCCAGCGTGAGATACGCTCATTCAGAGGTGTGGCGAAGGGATCTCGACGCGTGATCATCCTTTGCGGGGAGGGTTTGTCGTGCACATGTTCAGTGGGGTGGTGATGGCGTCGACCATCGCGTTGTGCCTGGGATGCAGTCGCGAGATCGACGGTTCCAGCGAGGTGCAGTTTGCCGACAGTACCGGGCTGGTGGGGCATGAGGTCGCGTTCGAGGAGCGTGTCGAGTACCAGCAGGCCCTGGCGGTGGTGCAGGGCAAATATGGCCTGGACCGTGCCAGCCTGGCCAAGGCGCTGCATGGCAAGGACGCCGACGACATCGTCGAGATGGCCGAGGACATTCGCGAGCAGCAGCACGAGGCCGCGCTGGAGCAGGCGCAGAAGGCGCAGGCCAGGCACCTCGAAGAGGCCAAGGCGCTGCTCGAGCAAAGCGAGCAGCGCTGTGACAGCTTGAAGGACCAGCGCAAGCAAGATGATCCACAAAGCCCTGGGCCGAGCATCAGGGAGTCACTGGCGTGTCGGTCGGTGGAGCACTACGAACGCCTGCTCGACAACCTGGAAGACATGAGTGCAGAGCAGTACCGCGATGCAGACAAGACCGCGATCAGTTCGATGCGGTTGCGCTAGGTGCTGCCAATTGCACCATTGAGCCTGTTGCCGCACCACCGAGGCCTGACATATCGGGGTCGTCAGCTCAGTTCCAGCCAGATCGGCGCGTGGTCGGACGGCTTTTCCATCGCGCGCAAGTCATAGTCCACGCCCGCCGCCTTGATGCGCGGCAACAGCCCCTGCGAGGCCATGATCAGGTCGATGCGCAGGCCACGCTTGGGCTCGTCCTCGAAGCCGCGGCTGCGGTAGTCGAACCAGCTGAAACGGTCTGCCACCTCCGGGTGCAGGTAGCGGAAGCTGTCGGTCAGGCCCCAGTTTTTCAGGCGTGCCATCCACTCGCGTTCCTCAGGCAGGAAGCTGCACTTGCCGGTCTTGAGCCAACGCTTGGCGTTGTCGGGGCCGATGCCGATGTCGCAGTCTTCAGGCGAGATGTTCACATCGCCCATCACCAGCAGCGGCTGGTCGTTGTTGAACTGGGTTTCGAGCAGGGCCTGCAGGTCTTCGTAGAAACGCTGCTTGGCCGGAAACTTGGTGGGGTGGTCGCGGCTTTCGCCTTGTGGAAAGTAGCCGTTCATGATGGTGATCGGGTTGCCGTGGTCATCGGCAAAGGTGCCCCAGATGAAGCGCCGCTGGGCGTCCTCTTCATCGGTACTGAAGCCCTTGACCAGGCTCAGCGGTGCCTGGCGCGACAGCAGCGCGACGCCGTAGTGGCCCTTCTGCCCGTGAAAGTGCACGTGGTACCCCAGCGCTTGCACGTCGGCCAACGGGAACTGCTCGTCGGACACCTTGGTTTCCTGCAGGCCGATCACGTCTGGCTGGTGCTTTTCGATCAGCGCAGCCAGTTGATGGGGGCGGGCGCGCAGGCCGTTGATGTTGAACGAGACGATCTTCATGGAGGGCGCAATCCTGAGCAAATCGGGAATGCTAGCTGATGGCGGGCAGTGTGTCAGCACGGCACGTCGGTTAGCGCGTTGAACGAAATCAGCGCGTACCAGAACCCAATCTGGCCCACCAACAGGCCTGCGTAGCGCAGCGTCGTGCGCAGCCTGGGGTTGCCGGGCTGGACGACGAGAAAGTACAGCGCCCCACATCCTGCCAGCGTCAGCATGTACACAACAACGGTGACCAGGATGTTTGGGCCCGGTTGCAGGAACAGCATGATAAAGATCGTCGGGCTCATGCACAGGAAGTTCATGCCCGAATGCGCATAATTGATCTTGATGAACCAAGACCGGGTCGGCACGTTTTTCATGAGGCTCCATTGCAAGGCGTGAAAGGCGCCATTGATAGCAGCGTGCTATGTGCGTGAATCATTAAGATTCATTAAGTTTTTGCTGGCCGGCTGCCGGCCGGGTGTTCCCTGCACCCTGGCCTATAGTCAAAGGGAACGTTGGCGGCCGCGCAGCACTCAGAGGCTCAGAGGCAATGATGCCCACCAGGAGAGTCACCATGCCTAAAACCCCAGCCGCACCGGCCGAAGTCCGTCAGCTCGACAGCGGCTACAGCCGTGAAGCGCGCTCGTTGCTGTACCAGGCCTACCGGCATGAGCCGACCTTTCGCTACCTGTTCGAGGCCGAGCGCCCCGGCTACGAGCATCGGGTGCGTGCCACGGTGCGTGAACTGGTGCGCCAGCATTTTTTCCAGGACTTGCCCGCGCTCGGCCTGCTGGTGCAAGACCGGCTGATCGGCATCGCCCTGATCGCACCACCGCAACGCCGCCTGGGCATCACCGAAAGCTGGGCATGGCGCATGCGCATGCTGCTCAGCACCGGGTTCCGTTGCACCCGGCGCTATCTGGATTACCAGGCCGCGGTGATGGCCTGCGTCCCTGGCGATGCGGTGCATGTGCTGCCGCTACTGGGCATTCATCCGCAGTTTCAAGGCCATCACTACGGCGAACAACTGCTGCAGGCGCTGCATGACTGGTGTGCCGAAGATGAGCAATCCGAAGGGGTGGTACTGGACACCGGCAATGAGCATTACCTGGCGTTCTATAAGCGACAGGGCTATCTGGAAATTGGTGAAATTGCTGTAGGACCGATCCGAGAGCATGTGTTTTTTCATCCCAACCCCCAGCGTTTGCGCCAGGCGCAGGCCTGAGCCGGTGGTGTATCGGACCGTCGCCAGGCTCCAAGCCTGCACCAAGCTCTGGTAGCATCCGCGCCTATGACGTATTCAGGACGATTCACCTGCGGGTTGATTTTATGGGTTGCCAGTTGCGCGGTGTACGCACAAAGCGAACTGGTAGTACGCATCAAACCCGCCAATAACGAGCTCAAGGCCAATGTCGAAGGCTACATCGGTAGCCTAAGCAACCGCGATGAAGAAGCGCTGTTGCGGTTCAGCCGCGGCGCCGTCGAGCAGGCCCGAAAAGCCGCGCAGGCCCTGGGCTATTACCAGGCGCAGATCGACAGCGAGGTCAAACCACCGGCCAAGGCCGATAGAGGCCCGCGGCTGGTGCTCGACATCGCGCCCGGTGAGCCCGTGCGCCTGCGCGAGGTGACGGTGCGCATCGAGGGGCCTGCCAGCGAGATGAAGGCGTTTCGCATACCCAACAGCCGTGCCCTGCGTACTGGCGAGGTGCTCAACCACGGCAACTACGAAGACGCCAAGCGCCTGATCCAGAACCAGGCGGCGCGCTACGGCTTTTTCAGTGGCCGCTTCCTGCGCCAGCGCCTGGCGGTAGACCCTGCTGCCGGTGTGGCCGATATCGAACTGGTCTACGACAGTGGCCCGCGCTACCAGCTGGGCAAGGTCAAGTTCGAGGGCGATGCGCCCTTCGACGAGAGCCTGCTGCAGCGCATGGTGCCGTTCAAGCAAGGCACCCCATATGACTCCGAACTGATCGCCGAGCTCAACAATGCCTTGCAGTCGAGCGGTTACTTCGAGGGCGTGCGGGTGGATGCCGCCCCCACGGCGGCGGTGGCCCAGAACATCCCGGTGGATGTGCAACTGCAAACCCGCAAGCCCCGCACCATGGGCCTTGGCCTGGGCTTCTCGACCGACGTGGGGCCACGTGGCAAGGCCAACTGGACGCGCCATTGGGTCAACCCGCAAGGCCACAGCTATGGCCTTGAAACCGAGCTCTCGGCGCCGCGCCAGAACGTCGGGCTGTGGTACGACATTCCGCTGGACCCGCCGCTGACCGACAAGCTGCGCTTTGCCGGGGGCTACCAGAACGAGGAACTTGCCGGTACCGACACCCTCAGCAAACTGCTGACGGTCGGCCCCGAATGGCACAGCAAGCTGCCCAGTGGCTGGCAGCGCGTGGTGTCGCTGAAATGGCAACGCGAAGAGTACCGCCTGGGCGATGACTCGGGCCTGAGTACCTTGCTGATGCCCGGTGTCAGCTATTCGTACCTGCGCAGCGACAATCGGATCGACCCGCATAACGGCTACCGCCTGCAGTTCGATGCGCAGGTCGCCAAGCAAGGGCTGTTATCGGACACCAACCTGTTGCACGGCAACGTCCTGCTCAAGGGCCTGACCACGCTGGGGCAGAACCATCGCTTTCTGGGCCGTGTTCAGTTTGGTGGCAGCGCCACCAACGGCTACAAGTCGGTGCCGCCATCGCTGCGCTTCTTTGCCGGTGGCGATCAGAGCGTGCGGGGCTACGACTACCAGACCCTGTCGCCGAAGAATGCCGAGGGTGACCGGATCGGCGGGCGCTACCTGGTGGCGGGGAGTGCCGAGTACCAGTATTCGATCGCCGAAAAGTGGCGTGTGGCGACCTTTGTCGACCAGGGCAACGCGTTCAACAGCCTCCAAATCCCCAGCCTGAAGACCGGTGTCGGCGTTGGTGTGCGCTGGGTCTCGCCGGTTGGCCCGTTACGCCTCGATCTGGCCAAGGCGCTGGATGACGACGGCGGCATACGTTTGCACTTTTCCATGGGGCCAGAGCTGTGAGCAAGGTGTTGAAACGGACAGGGCTTGGCCTGTTGTCGCTGCTGGTGCTGCTGGTGCTGGGTCTTGGCATGCTGCTCAGCACTCAGGTGGGCAGCCGTTGGGTGCTGGGCCTGGTGCCTGGCCTGCAACTGGATAACTTCGAGGGCCGGCTTGGGGCGCAGTGGCGGGCCGATCGTTTGCTGTGGCAGCAAGGCGCGGATCGGGTCGAGGTGCTTGCACCGGTGTTCGCCTGGTCACCCAGTTGCCTGTTGCGCCGGACCCTGTGCATCGAGCAACTGAACGCCGAGCAGGTCAATCTGGATTTTGCGCCCAGCGAACCCGCACCCGACAGCGCTCCCTTGCAGTTGCCGGGCCTGGAGCTGCCACTGGCTATCGAATTGGGCGAGGTACGCATCGGCCACCTGCGTCTGGACGGCAGCGAGCAACTGAGCCAGTTGCAACTGGCTGCACACTGGACTGCCCAGGGCCTGAAGATCGACAGCCTGACCCTGCAGCGCGAGGATCTGAGCCTGAACCTCACAGGCCTGCTGCAACCGGTCGGTGACTGGCCGCTGCAGGTGCAGGGGCAGGTGCAGTTGCCCGCAGTGGATGGTCAGGCCTGGCAACTGGCCGTGCGCATCGAAGGCGACCTGCAAAAAAGCCTCGACCTGCACGCCGACAGTACGGGTTATCTGCAAGGTCAACTGGTCGGTCAGCTGCAGCCACTGGCCGAGCATCTGCCTGCCCAGTTGCGCTTGAGCGCCAAGGGCTTCAAGCCTTCCGCTGGCTTGCCCGACACCTTGCAGTTCGAACAGCTGGAACTGAGTGCCTACGGCGACCTGCAAAAAGGCTATCAACTGGTGGGGGCCGGTCGTCTGCCGGCTGAACAGGGCCCGGTCAGTCTCAGCCTGCGCGGCCGGGTCGATGCCAAGGGCGCGCAACTGGCGGCGCTGGACCTCAGTGCTGCACCCGAGCAGCGCGTCACGCTACAGGCCAGTGCCAACTGGGAAGCCGGCCTGAGCGCCGATGCCAGCATCGACTGGCTGGACTTCCCCTGGTTGCGTCTGTACCCGCTGGAGCAGGCACCGCAGGTGACGCTGCGGCGTTTCCTCGCGAAGGTCAGTTACCGCGATGGCAACTATCAGGGGGTGTTCAACGGCGATCTCGATGGCCCTGCCGGCGCGTTCAAGGTCAGCAGCCCGTTCAAGGGCGACCTGGGGCAGGTGAGCCTGCCGCAATTGGCGCTGGAGGCAGGGCAGGGCAAGGTGGCAGGCAGCGTCGCGGTGAAGTTTGCCGATGGCGTGGCCTGGGACGCGGCGTTGGAACTGTCCGCGCTCAACCCTGCGTATTGGCTGGCCGAGTTGCCTGGCACCCTGGCCGGGCCGCTGCGCACCCAGGGCGAACTGAAGCATGAGCAACTGCGCCTGAACGCCGACCTGGACCTCAAGGGGCGACTGCGCGGCCAGCCCGCGGTGTTGCAGGCCAAGGCTGACGGTGCCGGTGAAAACTGGACGCTGGGTGCCCTGCAGATCCAGTTGGGCGACAATCGCATCATCGGCAGCGCCAGCCTGCAGCAGCGTCTGGCGGGCCAGTTGGATCTCAACCTGCCGCGCCTCGGTCAACTGTGGCCGCAATTGCAAGGTCAGCTCAAGGGCCGCCTTGACGTGGCGGGTACGCTCAAGGCGCCCCAGGGCCAGTTGAACCTGCAGGGCCAGCAACTGGCCCAGGCCGAGAACCGCGTGCAGCGTTTGAGCCTGCAGGCCACGCTCGATGCCGCCCAGCGCGCGCAGGTCGATCTGCAGGCCACGGCCATTCGCCTGGGCGACACCGAACTGGGTACGCTTACCGTCAAGGGCCAGGGCGATATCCGCCAGCAACAGTTGCAACTGGCGCTCAACGGCCCGCAACTCAAGCTCGACCTGGGCCTGGACGGCCTGCTTGACAAGGGTAACTGGCGCGGCCGCCTGGCCAGCGGGCAGATTCAGGCCGGCGGTCAGGACTGGCGCTTGCAGGCGCCGGCCACGTTGCAACGTCTGGCCAACGGCCAGGTGGATTTCGGTGCGCATTGCTGGCGTTCCGGACCGGCCAGCCTGTGTGGTGACGACCAGCGCCTGGCGCCGGAGCCCAGGCTGCGCTATCACCTCAAGCACTTCCCGCTGCAGAGCCTGGCGCAGTGGCTGCCCAAGGATTTCGCCTGGCAGGGCCAGCTCAATGCCGACATCAACCTCGACTTGCCTGCCAGTGGGCCCAAGGGCTCGATTCTGGTGGATGCCAGCGGCGGCACCCTGCGGGTGCGTGAAAAAGACCAGTGGCTGGACTTTCCCTACCAGGCGTTGCGCCTGAGCAGCACGCTGGCCCCGCGCCGCGTGGACATGCGCCTGGACTTCGTGGGCGGGCGGCTGGGGGAGTTGACCCTGGCGGCGCACATCGATCCGCTGGCGCGCAACAAGCCGCTGGCGGGGGATTTTCGCCTGAGCGGGTTGGACCTGGCGGTGGCGCGGCCGTTTGCGCCCATGGTCGAGCGCCTGGCCGGGCAGCTCAATGGTAGTGGCCAGATCACGGGCACGCTGCTGGCGCCACAGGTCAATGGCAACCTGGTGCTGAGCAGTGGCGAGGTGTCGGGGGCGGAGCTGCCGATCAGCCTCAATGAGCTCAACCTGCGCGCGCAGATTGCCGGTGAACAGGTGCAATTGAGCGGTGACTGGAAAAGTGGCGAAGCCGGCCAGGGTCGTTTGAGCGGCCAGATCGGCTGGGCCCAGGCCCTGTCGGTGGACCTGCAACTGCAGGGCCAGCGCCTGCCGGTGAACGTCGAACCTTACGCGGCACTTGAAGTGGCGCCTGACCTCACCATCCGCATGACGGGCGACAAGCTCGCCGTGGCCGGCAAGGTACTGGTGCCCAAGGGCGAGATCACCGTGCGTGAACTGCCGCCGTCCACGGTGAAGGTATCTGACGATACGGTCATCGTCGGGCACCAGACCGAAGAGGGCAAGGCTCCCATGGCCGTGGCCATGGACATCAATGTCGAAGTCGGCCAGGACAAGCTGGCCTTCAGTGGCTTCGGGCTGACCGCCAACCTGCTCGGGCGCGTGCATATCGGCGACAACCTCGATACCCGCGGCGAGCTGAGCCTGGCCGATGGTCGCTACCGTGCCTATGGGCAACGCCTGACCATTCGCCGTGCGCGCCTGCTGTTTGCCGGGCCCATAGACCAGCCGTATCTGGATATCGAGGCAATTCGCAAGACCGACGATGTGATTGCCGGTATCCGCTTGAGCGGTAGCGCCGAGCAACCGACCACGCAGGTGTTCTCCGAGCCTGCAATGAGTCAAGAGCAGGCCCTGTCGTACCTGGTGCTGGGGCGTCCGTTGGGGACGACCGGTGAAGACAACAATATGCTGGCCCAGGCGGCGTTGGGCCTGGGCTGGCGGGCAGTGCCGGAATCACCGGCAGCCTGGCTTCCAGCCTGGGGATTGACGACTTCCAGCTCGACACCCAAGGCAGCGGGGCCAGTACCAGTGTGGTCGCCAGTGGCAACCTGACCGAGCGCCTGAGCCTGCGTTACGGGGTCGGTGTGTTCGAGCCGGCCAACACCATTGCCCTGCGTTATCTGCTCAGCAAGCGGGTGTATCTGGAAGCGGCCAGCGGTATCGCCAGCTCGTTGGACATTTTCTACAAACGCGATTTCTGAACCCGGCCTCACCGCCGGGGTGAGGCACACGGGCAGGCAGGCTCAGCGTGAAGGCGATGCCTCCTGGCGGCGGATGTTGCCAATCTGGCGCAGGCTCAGGCCGTACTTGTCGGCCAGCACGCTGCGCGACTGGCCATCGGAGCTTTCGCGCTGGATCTGCTGATTGCGCAGTTGTCGGTTGAAGTGGTCGGCCTTGGGGATTTCCAGGGCCATGCCAGCGTAGCGCTTGATCAATGCATCCAGCGCCTGGGCCGGCAGTATCTCGGCCAGCGTGGTGCGCTCACGATGCTTGGGGATGTACTTGGGGCGTCCACCGTAGATGCTGGTCAGCCGGTAGGCGTGTTCCAGCCCGATGCACTCGATGAGCATCTGCAGCGATTGTGGCAGTTGCTCGACGTCAATCCGGTTCAGGTCACAGAGTTCCATGATGACTTCCTTGTAGGCGGTAATGTGCGAGAAAAACCACTGTCTTGCACGCGTCGAGTGCTGAGCATCCATGCCCAGCCCAAACGCAATCCGAATGATCGGCATGCGTGTGCCGCCAGTGGCGCTGGGTCGATTCTCGGTTACCCGCCGCTGCAGGATCTAGGTAGCAAGGCGGTCAGAAGGGGTGGCTTTATCCCACGCGTTCTGTAGGTGTTACGAGGTGTCTGTGTAGGATGCTTCGACAGGTTTTCTCTTCAGCCCTTGAACCGTGTGAAGGAAAACAGATGGGCCTGGCGCAACCTGCCTAACCTTGAGCAAGCAGGGGGGATGGCCGGCAGCAATGGGCCAGGCGCCCGTGCGCCCATGGTTGCAGCGATCGTCGTCGGGAAAAACAGGGAAAAAATGCGCCTGCAAGGCACTGCGTTGTATCATGGCGGCCGGCCACAGTCGGGCCGTCAAACCCGTAGTCGTAAGGATTTTTCAATGACTCAAGCTCAACGCCTGAAATATTCGATCCTGGTTGCCGTGGTGGTGCTGGGGATCATGCTGGGTGGGTCCTACCTGCAGAACACCGGTGTGATCAGCGAGAAGGTGTTCCAGTACATTGCCATTGGCGTGGCAGTCGGTGCCGTGATCATCAACGGCATCATGCGGCGCAAGGTCAAGCTCTGACCTGCTGCGGGCCAGCGGCCGGTATCAACCGGCCGTTCGCTCAACGTGGAACGGGTTGTTCCAGTACTGCGCGGGCCTCGGGGTTGAGGCTGTAGCACTTGTCGCTGCCCATGCTGATCACGCCCTCGACGCACAGGCGCTTGAGCACCTCGCGCACGCTCAGGAACGACAGCGGGATGTCCAGTTGTTCGAGCTGGCTGTGTACCCCGCGCACACCGATGCTGCGCCCGTCCCGGGCGGCCACGTGCAGGGCATCGATGACCTTCAGGCGGATCAGGCTGGTGCGCAGGCCGAAGGCCTTGAGCAGTTCGCGGATGTGTTCGTTGCCGGCGCGATCCGTGTCCGGTGCATCGGTCTTTTCCGGCAGCGACACAGGGGCTTTGCGCCTGAAGCGTACCGGGGTCATTGGCTGTTGCTGGTTGTACATGTGAAAACTCCCTTTCCAGAGCCTGTCCAGTTTGCGTATTACGCTCACACTCTATAAGACGAACGAGCGCGCCAAATCTGCATCTTCCGGGCAAAAAAATATTTTCTCTGTGTACATAGAGACGGACGAGCACAACCAAAGCGGTAAATTTTCTGCGCCGACTTCGTTCATTCAGGATGACTTTTCACCCTGATACTGCCGGAGCCCGCGTGCCTGCCATTCGCCCGATCCCCAAGTTATGTGTGGCTGCGCTGCTGATTGCAGCGAGCCTTTCGTCCCAGGCCCGTGTGGCCTCGCCGGGCGAAGCCCAGGCAGAGATACGGCGCACCAGCTTTGGCGTGCCACACATCGTGGCCAAGGACGACCGCGGCCTGGGTTACGGTATCGGCTATGCCTACGCCCAGGACAACCTGTGCCTGCTGGCCAATGAAGTGCTGACGGTCAATGGCGAGCGCTCGCGGTTTTTCGGGGCGCAGGCGCAGACCCTGGAGCAGCGCGACAACCTCAGCAGCGACGTGTTCTTCAGCTGGCTCAACACCCCGGTGGCGGTATCGGCCTATTGGCAGGCACAACCTGCTGCGATTCGCGAACGCCTCGAAGGCTATGCACTGGGCTACAACCGCGCGCTCGCCGAACGCACGGCGCAGGGTCTGCCTGGCGAATGCCAGCAGGCCGAGTGGCTGCGCCCGATCACCGCGCAGGACCTGATCAAGCTGACCCGCCGCTTGCTGGTCGAAGGTGGCGTGGGCCAGTTTGCCGAAGCTGTGGCGGGTGCCACTGCGCCTACGGCGACTGGGCAGGTAGCGGCAACAGATTTCGGCCGGGTGCAGGCGCGCCAGGCCAATTTTGCGTTGCAGCGCGGCAGCAACGCAGTGGCCATCGGGTATGAGCGCTCGGTCAGCGGGCGGGGCATGCTGCTGGCCAACCCGCACTTTCCGTGGGTGGGCGGCATGCGCTTCTACCAGATGCAACTGAGCATTCCCGGCAAGCTGGACGTGATGGGAGCGGCCTTGCCCGGCCTGCCGATGATCAATATCGGCTTCAACCAGCACCTGGCCTGGACCCATACGGTGGATTCCTCGAAGCATTTCACCTTGCACCGTTTGCAGCTCGACCCCAACGACCCGACCCGCTACCTGCTCGATGGCACGTCCGTGGCCATGACCCGTGAGCAGGTCAAGGTCTCGGTCAAGGGCGAGGATGGCAAGCAGCAGGAGGTGAGCCGCGACGTCTATGGTTCGGTGTTCGGCCCGGTGGTGCAGTGGCCCGGCCGCCTGGACTGGACAGGGCAGGTCGCGTTCAGCCTGCGCGATGCCAACTTGCAGAACACCCGGGTGCTGCAGCAGTGGTACAGCATGAACCAGGCCGACAGCCTGCAGGTCCTGCAGCAGTCGGTGCAACAGGTACACGGCATCCCGTGGGTCAACACCGTGGCGGTGGATGCCAAGGGGCAGGCGCTGTACCTGAACCAGTCGGTGGTGCCCTATGTGGACGCGGCGTTGCTGGCGCAGTGCAGCGACCCGGCGGCAGGCCTTGAAATGATCGTGCTCGACGGTTCGCGCAGTGCCTGCAACTGGAGGACCGATGCGCGCGCAGCGCAGCCGGGCATCTTCCCGGCGCAGTTGCAGCCGAGCCTGAGCCGCAGCGATTTCGTCCAGCACTCCAACGATTCGGCGTGGATGGTGAACCCGGCGCAGCCCCTGCGTGGCTACTCGCCGCTGGTCAGCCGCGAAGACCAGCCGTTGGGGCCGCGCAGCCGCTTCGCCCTGCAGCGGTTGGCCCAGCCTGGCAAGATCAGTGCACAGGATCTGCAAGGCATGGTCATGGACGATCAGGTGTACCTGGCCGAGCTGGCACTGCCCGACCTGCTGCAGTGGTGCAAGGGTGTGGCCGGTGAGGCCGTGCTTGGCGACGTGTGCAGCAGCCTCGCCGCGTGGGATCGCAAGGCCAACCTGGACAGCGGAATTGGCCTGGTGCACTTCCATAACATTGTGCAGGGGTTGCAGGAGCACGGGGCATTCTGGCGAGTGCCGTTCGACCCAGCCGACCCCCAGCATACCCCGCGTGGGGTAGCGGTGGAGCGCAAGGCAGTGGCCACGGCAGTACGTGAAGCGGCCCTGGCATCGGCGGCGCAGGTCGCACAGGCCGGGCTGAAGGCCGACAGTCGGTGGGGGCAGATACAGCAGGCGTTCGATGGCACGCCCATCCATGGTGGCCCTGCCGACCTGGGGGTCTACAACGCCATGCAGAGCGTGGCGGGCGAAGGCGGCAAGCGTCATGTGGTCAGCGGCACCAGCTACCTGCAACTGGTCAGCTTCGATGACAAGGGGCCGCATGCCCAGGGGCTGCTGGCATTTTCCCAGTCCAGTGAAGCCGGCTCGCTGCATGCCAGCGACCAGACCCGCGCGTTCTCGGCCAAGCAGTGGCACACGATCCCGTTCACCGAGGCGCAGATCAAGGCTGATCCGCAGTATCGGGTGCAGGTGATTCGTGAGGCGGATGTCGGCGCAGTGGCCGATACCGGGCGCTGACCTGCGCATCCTGCGCCGACAAGGCCGGCGTCTACAGGTAAATACTGCGTTGTCTGTAGGCGTCGGCCTTGCCGGTGAAGAGGCCGCTACGGATTCACATCCCGCAGCAGCAAGCCAAAACTCAACTCAACTTGCTCCGGAATCGGCAGGTACACCGTATGCCCGTCCCCCGGCGCCAGTTCGATCGGATTGCCCTGGCGATCACGCAACTGGTGCAGGTCGAAGTGATAGTTGCCGCGCGGGGTCATCAGTTCCAGATGATCGCCCAGCCCGAAGCGGTTCTTGACCTTGACCTCGGCCAGGCCATTGAGCCGTTCCCCGGTCAGCTCACCGACGAACTGCTGACGCTCGGAGACCGAATTGCCGCGCTCGTAGTTCTGGTACTCGTCATGTACGTGCCGGCGCAGAAAGCCCTCGGTGTAGCCGCGTTGGGCCAGCGACTCCAGGTCGAGCATCAGTGAGCGGTCGAACTCGCGTCCGGCCACTGCGTCATCTATGGCCTGGCGGTAGGCCTGGGTGGTGCGTGCGCAATAGAAGTGCGATTTGGTACGGCCTTCGATCTTCAGCGAGTGCACGCCCATGCGCGTCAGGCGTTCCACATGCTGCACGGCGCGCAGGTCCTTGGCATTCATGATGTAGGTGCCATGCTCGTCTTCGAACGCCGGCATGTCTTCGCCTGGCCGATTGGCTTCCTGCAGCACGAACACCTGCTCGGTCGGCGCGCCCAGGCCCAGGGTCGGTTCCACCTGGCGCACGATATCGCCGGTCTCGTTCTCTTGCGCGGGGGTAGCGCTGTACTGCCAACGGCAGGCATTGGTGCAACTGCCCTGGTTGGCATCGCGCCGGTTCAGGTAACCCGACAGCAGGCAGCGGCCCGAATAGGCCATGCACAGGGCACCGTGCACGAACACTTCAAGTTCCATGGCCGGTACCCGCTGGCGGATCTCCTCGATCTCTTCCAGCGACAGTTCGCGCGACAGGATCACCCGGCCGATACCTTGCGCCTGCCAGAACGCCACGCTGGCCCAGTTCACCGTGTTGGCCTGCACCGACAGGTGGATCGGCATGGCCGAAAAGTGCTGGCGCACCAGCATGATCAGGCCGGGGTCGGACATGATCAACGCGTCTGGGCCCATGGCGATCACGGGTGCCAGGTCCTTGAGGAAGGTCTTGAGCTTGGCATTGTGCGGCGCAATGTTGACCACGACATAAAAGCGCTTGCCCTGGGCCTGAGCTTCCTGGATGCCCAGCGCCAGGTTGGCGTGGTCGAATTCGTTGTTGCGCACCCGCAGGCTGTAGCGCGGTTGGCCGGCGTACACCGCGTCGGCGCCATAGGCGAAGGCGTAGCGCATGTTCTTCAGGGTACCGGCAGGGGCGAGCAGTTCAGGTCTGGCGAGGGAGGTCATGTGAAGGTCGCGACAAAAACGCGGATGCTACGCGCGCGCGTCGGCGATTTTATTGATCTGTGGCAAGGGCACTTTCTGCAGTGTGCAGCGCACTAATGTTCAGAGCGCAAAGGAGCGGATATGAGCGAAACGGCATTGCAGCAAAAAGCCCTGATGTTACTGCTGGTCCTGGTGACCCTGGCCTTCATCTGGATTCTATTGCCTTACTACGGCGCGGTATTCTGGGCGGTGATTCTCGGGATCGTGTTCGCGCCCCTGCAACGGCGCCTGCTGGTGCGCCTGGATTGGCGCCGCAACCTGGCCGCTGGCATCACGCTGCTGGTGTGTCTGCTGATCGCGATTCTGCCGGTCATCATCATCAGTACGCTGTTGGTGCAGGAGGGCGCCACGCTGTACAAGAACATCGAAAGCGGCCAACTGGACATCGCCAGCTACATCGAGCGTTTCAAGGACATGTTGCCGGCGTTTGCCCAGAACGGCCTGGAGCGTCTGGGCATGGGTGACCTGGAGGGCCTGCGCGACAAGATCGCCAAGGGCGCCATGCAGGGCAGCCAGTTCTTCGCCACTCAAGCGTTCAGCTTTGGCCAGGGCACTTTCGAGTTCGTGGTCAGCTTCGGCATCATGCTTTACCTGCTGTTCTTCTTCCTGCGTGATGGCGCGGATCTGGTGCGCAAGATCCGTACCGCAGTGCCGCTGGCCGAGCACCAGAAGCGTCGGCTGCAACTGAAGTTCAACCGTGTGGTGCGCGCCACGGTCAAGGGCAACCTGGTCGTGGCGGTTACCCAGGGTGCGCTGGGCGGGCTGATCTTCTGGGTGCTGGATATCCCCAGCGCGCTGGTGTGGGCAGTGCTGATGGCATTTCTGTCGCTGCTGCCGGCGGTTGGCGCCGGCATCGTCTGGGGCCCGGTGGCCGCGTACTTCCTGCTTAGCGGGGCGATCTGGCAGGGCGTGGTGCTGACGGCATTCGGGGTGTTGGTGATCGGCCTGGTCGACAACGTGCTGCGCCCGATCCTGGTGGGCAAGGACACGCGCATGCCTGATTACCTGATCCTTATCTCGACCCTTGGCGGGCTGGCGGTGTTCGGCCTCAACGGCTTTGTCATCGGGCCATTGATTGCCGCGCTGTTCATGTCCAGCTGGGGAATTTTCGTCTCCACCAAGCCCCAGGTGCAACTGCCTTGAGCGCCTTACCTCCACCTATACGACAGGCCCACATAGGCCCCGAAACCTTCGCCTGGGGTAGAGCGTGCGATGTCCTGGCCACGGTCGTCGTAGCCGGGTGTCACCGTGGCCGCGTAACGCTGGTTGGTGAGGTTGCGCAGGTCGAGCCAGGTTTGCCAGTCCTGCCTGGCTGAGGCGTAGCCTAGGGTCGCGCCGAGCAAGGCATACGGGTCGCCTGGTACGAGTTGGCGTAGTCGACCTGTACCTTCGAGGCCATCTGGGTGTTGAGCCCGGCGTAGAAGCCGCTTGGGTGGTCGAAGCGCACTTCGGCCTGATAGAAGTGCATCGGGACGCCCGGCAGGCGGTTGTCGCCGAAGGCGGCGTCATCGCGGTAGTGGAAGTCGCTGAAGGTGTAAGCCTGACGCAGGGACAGCCTGCCCACGCCACCGCGCTCCCAGAGCAGGCTGTCGAGGCCGGCTTCGATGCCCTGGTGCACGGTGGGGCTGGCGTTGGCTTCGCCGACTACCGATGAGGTGGTGGCGCCTGCAGCCTGCAGTTCGACACTGAGCAGTTCGTGACGAACGGCCGAGTAGTACCAGGCCAGGTCCCAGCGTCCGAGCGCCGAGTCGCCACGGGCGCCCAGCTCCAGTGTCGTGGCGGTCTGGTTATGCAGCTCGATCGGTTGGGTCTGCACGCCGTTGACTGCCGGCGAGCTCCAGATCAGGGCCCAGGGGTGGGCGGGCTCGACCGAGCGGCTGAGGTTGCCGTACAGCTGCAACTCGGGGCTCAGGTCGTAACGCAGGCCCAGACGCGGAGCGTAGTCCCAGTCATGCTGGCTGACCTTGCCGCCGGCGGCCGGGTAAGTCACGGCACTTTCACGGCGGGTGTAGATCATCGCCAGGCCGCTGGTCAGCCACAGGTCCGGCAGCAGTTCCAGCTCATTGCTGAAATGGATGACGTTGTCCGAGCCCTGGTAGGTGAAGTCGCGGGTCTTGGTACCGATCGGCTGGGCAGGGTTGGTTTCTACCCGGACGAACTCCGAGGCCCCCGTGTTGGGCAGATGCTTGGTCGTACGCCAGCCGACGCTGGTCTTGCTCTCGTGCCCGAACAGGGTGTCGCGGCGCAGGTAATTGAGGGTGCCGCTGACATCGGTGTAGGCCACCTTCAGGCGCTTGGTGCCCTCACGCAGGTCCATCGGGTAGTCGTGGTAGACCAGCCCGGTTTCCAGGCGTGAGTCGTCATCCAGGTAGAACGTGGTCTTGTTGGCCAGCCAGGTGCTGCCCGGTTGCGGGCGGCTGGCATCGCGGCTCAGGTACAGCGGGTTGGCTGAACGTGGGCGATGCTCGATCTGGTCTTTGGTCACGCGCCCGGCCAGTTGGTTTTCGGTTTCGCGGTAGCGCAGGTAGAAGCGGGTTTCCAGGTTCGGGTTGAAGCGGTAGCCGACGTTGGCGGCGATGCCTTTGCTGCTGCCGCTGCTGTGGTCCTGGTAGCCGTCGTATTCCGAGTCGGTGAGGGCAACGTAGTAGTCCAGGTCGCCCAGCACCTGGCCGGAGCTGACCTGGCGTTTGCCGTAGCCACGGCTACCGGCCTCGATGCGCACCTGCAAGGGCGCCGCGTCATGGCCGGTGTGGGTCACGTAGTTGATTGCGCCGCCCAGGGCCAGGGATCCGCGGTCGAAACCGTTGGCGCCGCGCAGCACTTCAGCGCGGCTCAGCCATAGCGGCTCGAACAGCTCATAGGGTGTGCCGCCGGGGCCGGTCAGGGGCAGGCCGTCGAACATTGTATAGACACCGGAGCCGTGGGCACCTGGGGCACGGTTCAGGCCTGAGCCGCGAACCGACAGTTTGATGCCGTCGTTGCCGGCGGATTGGGCGAACACGCCGGGTTGGTAGGCGAGGACGTCCTGATTGCTGGCGACGCGGCCTTGTTCGACGCGTTGCATGTCGATCAGGTTGGTGGCGCCGGGAACCTGCTGCAGGTGTTCTTGCGCGGCCTGCAGTTCGCTCTGTTCCTGGCCCTGAATCAGTACCTGGCCGAGTTCGAGGCTAGGGTTGGCCTGGGCGGTGGCGGCGCAGGCGATCAGGATTGCGAGCGAGGAGCGGGGCAGGGTGGGGCGCATCGATTGGGTTCCGGGACGGTTGGGCGGGTATCTGACGTTGCAAGTATCAGACGAAGCACAGTGAATGATCTGTAGCGATCAGCCATGCAACGTCGCTTTT
>NZ_JAAHBU010000187.1 GCF_010671725.1 Pseudomonas brassicae
CACCCACCCCCTGCCCCACGCTCAAGCGCTCGCGAAACAGCAGCACCCCCCCAGCCCAAGGTGAAAAACGCGCTGAACTGGATCAACAGCGCCGCCGTGCCCGGCGGTACGCCCATCTCGATCCCCACATTGATCAGCGCCCACATCGCCACGCCGAAAATCAGCCCATACGCCGCCAACCAGCCGATGGCGATCGCCGGGCGCCTGATGAAGAACACCCAGGGCAACGCCGCCAGGGTAAAGCGCAGCGCTGTCAGCAACAGCGGATCCACCGCCGCCAGGCCCAGCTTGGTAATGGGAAAATTCAGCCCCCACACAGCCGTCACCAACACGGCCAGGGCCAGGTGTTTCTTTTGCATAGCGAGCACATCCCGACATTCAGGGCATCACTATGCGCAATCAAGTGCATGGCTCGCTTGCACTATCAGGTCAGAGACCATTAAATTCGGGCCATGCGCGAATCCCCTGTCGATCCCTACGCAAACACCACCCGCGATGCAGTGGTCACCGCCAATGACTATGCCGACGGCCAGCACTTTGCGGAGCACACCCACCCGCGCGGGCAGTTTGCCTATGCCGCCTGTGGGGTTATCACGGTGTACACCGACCAGGGCAACTGGGTGGTGCCGCCGCAACGCGCCATCTGGGTACCCGCCGGCGTGCCGCACGCAATGAGCATGAACGGGCCGGTGACGATGCTCAACACCTACATCGATAGCGCCGCTGCCACGCGCCTCGGGCTACCCGCGCAGTGCCAGGTGTCTGGTGTGTCGGCACTGCTGCGCCAGCTGCTGGGCGAGGCGATGGACGTGCCGACGCTGTACGCCGAGCAGAGCCGGGATGGCCATCTGATGCACCTGCTGCTGCACGAAATAGCCGGCATGCAGCCCTTGTCGCTGAACGCACCACTGCCTCGCGAGCCAAGGCTGGCAGAAGCCTGCCGCCACCTGCTCGCGCAGCCCTCGCTGGAGGTGGGGATAGAGGCGATGAGCCGCCAGGTCGGCATGAGCCGCCGAACGTTCACCCGGCTGTTTCGCCAGCAAACCGGTATCAGTTTTGTCGAATGGCGCCAGCAGGCGTGCCTGCTGAGCGCGGTGGTGCGGCTGGGGAACGGGGAAGCGATCACGCGCGTGGCCACGGACCTGGGCTACAGCAGCCCAAGCGCGTTCACCAGTGTGTTTCGGCGAGCACTGGGGCAGGCGCCAAGTCGGTATTTTGCAAAGGCTGGAAGCTGACGATTTGGGCGCTGAGGCCGCCGCAGGCGCCCGCATCAGCCTTGCGCGCTCAAGGGTAAAACAACGGATACAACACCAACGCCAACGTCGAGGCACACGCATGCATGGCCATCGGCACCAACAGGCCGCCGGTCTTGAGGCGAGCGTACGCCAGCATCAGCGCAAGGACGAACAGCAGCACCACGGTCGACTTGAAGGTGTATTGCAGGTGAATCGAGGCAAACGCCAGCGCCGTGACCACAATCGCCAGCAGCGCCCACAACGGCTGCTTGAACGGGAACAGGTTGAACAGGAAATGCCGGAACGCCAACTCCTCGCCCACCGGCGCAAGGATGATCACCATGCCCACCAGCAACAGGCGGTCAACCAGCGACCCGCTGTCGAGCATGCTCATGAACTGCAGCATGAAAGGCTCGGGCGGCTGCGCGACCAGTGCCGCGTAGTTGTACGCCAGCAGGTACACCACCACCACGCTCGACAGCCCGAGCCACAGCGCCTTGCCACTGAAATTGGCGCCTTTGAAGGCATGCCCGGCCGGGCCATTGCGGCGCAGCCACAGGTACAGCCCGCCAATCACCGCACACGCCACCAGATGGGCGCCGAACAGCGCCAGGATGAAGTCCATGTCCTTGCCGAACACAAACGCGCCGACGATCTGTGCCACGCCATACAGCAGCACCGCCAGCAGTGCGAGGGCAATTCGCCTGGCGGTGGTGGTGGCGATGTAAGGGCTTGTTGCGGGACTTCCATGTACTGAACGGTTCACAGCTGGCTCCGGGGCATCACATCAAAACGGTAGGGCCCGCATTATGGGAGACACACGTGTGCAGCGGCGAGCCTTGATTCACATCTGGAAACATCCTCCGTTTGCTTACGTCCCGCACCTCTGTTTGCATCCCTGCTCCCTGCGCACACAGATAAGGACATCGATCGATGAAAACCATGGTGGTAGGCGCCAGCAAAGGCCTCGGCAAAGCCCTGATCGAGGGCCTTGGCGAGCGGCGACAGGCTGATCGGCGTCTCGCGCACACGCCCCGCGCACATCCAGCCCAAGCCCGGCGTGCAGTTGGGCTGGTCGAAGCCAACCTGAGCGAGCCGGCAACAGCCGCCGCCGCGCTCGCCCAGGCGGTCGCCGAAAACGGCCTGGACACCCTCATCTACAACCTCGGCATCTGGGAAGAGCTGGCGTTCGATCGCGCCTACAGCTTCCTCACCGACACCGACGAGCAGGTCGAGACCATCGTCGGCTGCAACATCACCGCCACCTTGCTGGTGCTCAAGCGCCTGCTGCCTATCCTGCTGCAGAGCCCGCGCCCGCGCATCATCCTCACCGGCTCCACCTCGGGCCTGCCCCAGAGCGGTCGCCCCGAGGTCACCTTCGGCGCCTCCAAGTTTGCCCTGCGCGGCATCGCCGACGCCCTGCGCGAAGGCTATCGCGCGCAGCGCCTGGGCGTGACCTGCCTGAACCTGGGTTACCTCAACACCGACGACCCGCTGAGCACCCCGCGCAGCGTCGCCGAGCAACACGGCGCAGGCCACTTGATCCCGGTGCACGATGTGGTGCAGGTGGTGCACATGGCCCTGAGCCTGTCGTCGGCCAGCTACGTCAAGGAGCTGACTTTGCCAGCCATCCTCGACGAGCGCTTCTGAGCCACCTGCCTCTGCCAAGCTCGCCGCTCTTTAATCCAGGAGGTCGCGTGATGGACCGTGCAAGGGTGCTGCAACAGTGGCTCGACATGGCCAGGGACGACGAGACGCTCATCGACCTCGACGACATCAACCATGAGGCCAACAGCAACCTGTGGCGGTTCTCGCCCACTGCGGCCGAGCAGGCCGATATCACCGCCGCCGGCCTGCGCGAGCTGATCCTTGGCTTGCTCGACGCCCGGCGTGAACAGCTCGCCGGCAAGGCGATGCGGTTCTACTGCTGGCACGACTCGCAGGCACGGCAACTGCGCTTGAGCCTGGTGTCGCAGGCCCATGGACGCTTGCCGTTCGGTCGCGAGATTCGAGAAACAGACGACCCCGCAGAAGTTGCAACACGGGTGCACGCCGACTGGTTCGACCTGCTCGATCACCAGGCGCTGCCCGCCTCGGGCTACTACATCCCCATGGTGTTCAGCGCGACCATCGCCTAATCCCTCAAATGAGCAGGCCAACCCGTCACGGTTGGCCTAAGGGCATCAAAGCACAAAGTCAGCCGCAGTCATGCTGTTGACGCCCGAGACCTGGATCTGGAACTCCGGCGCCACGTCGCCATCAGTGCTGCCATACACCACGCCGTTGGAAAACCACAACGCGCCCTTGGCATTGGCAGCGTTCACCGCGCTTGCATCACCCACGAACTTGAACGCCTCGTTGGCGCGGCCACCGGCAATTGCATCGATGCCCGACAGGTTGATCTTGTCGCCCTTGGCAAAGTCGGTGATCACGTCCCGCGTCTTGCTGCTGGTGCCAGCTTCTTGCACCGAGGCGAACTTGAACACGTCCTTGCCGGCACCGCCGCTCAGCACGTCACGCCCCAGCCCGCCGTGCAGCAGGTCATTGCCCGCACCGCCACTCAACTGATTGTTCTGTGCGTTGCCGATCAGCCGGTCATGGAAGTCGCCACCGGTGACATTCTCGATGCCAGTCAGTGTGTCCCGCCCGATCCCCGCCGCATCGCCGCGGGTAAGCGTGGCACCGGCCACCCCCTTGTTCAGGTCAACGGTAATGCCTGCACGGGCACTGGAATAGATAACGGTGTCGACGCCCGCGCCGCCCTTGTAGGTATCATTGCCGGCACCGCCCACGATCTGGTCCTTGCCAGCCCCGGCGTCGATCACATCATTGCCCGCATCACCGCGCAGGTAGTCATTGCCGGCGCCACCCCAGAGCTGGTCGTTGCCACTTTTGCCGAACAGCCGGTCGTTGGTGCTGTCGCCGCTGATACGGTCGCTTCGCGCGCTGCCAACGTGGGTCTCGGACACTTTGAAATAGATGCCGTCACCATTGACGTCGGCATACTCCTCGGTCTCGGTAACGCCCTTGTCCCGCTCGGTCATGCGTACGTTGTTGCCCTGCACGCTCCAGGTTTCATCACGCTCCATTGTCTCGCGCTCGAAGCGGCCATCGTCGTACTCGTACACGGCCTTGACCTTGCCGCCCACGATGGAGAACTTGTAGGCATCGTCCAGCCGCCCCTGTTTGGTAGTGCTCATGGAAATATCCTTTTCGGTTGCTGTGCCCAGGTTACGGTACGCATTGATGCTTAAACCAAGCTGAATCCGTCACGCCTCCACCAACCAGGCGCTGGCCATGCGCACATCGCTGTCGAGCAGGCTGCCGCTCCAGCGCCGCAGCGCCAGCACACTCATGACGAAGTCATAGCGCGACTTGAGCAGGTCGCGATGCGCGCGATACTCCGCCTCCACCGTGTCGAGCACCTGTACCGCATCGATCACGCCGTAGCCCAGTGCGCGTTCCGCCGCCTGGCGGGCCTTCTGCGCCGAGACCAGTGCCGGGCGCGCCGCCACCATTCGCGCCTGGCTGGTGTGCACGGCGTAAAACGCCTCGCGGGTCTCGCGCAGCAGTTGCCGGCGTGCCGCTTCGTAGTCGTACTCGGCGGCGCGCAGTTGCTCGCGCATTGCCTCAGCCCGCGCACGGGTGGAGCCGCCGCTGTACAACGGCAGTTGCACGTTGATGCTCGCCACATAGGTATCGGTACGTGGGGTCAGGCTGTTTTCATAGCCAATGTCGCTGCGCTGCCCCGTCAGGTTCAGGCTCACCTTGGGCAGGTGCCCGGCACGCGCCTCGCGCTCGCCGGCCTGTGCCGCCAGCACCGCACGCTGGTGTGCCTGCAACGCCGGGTTGTCCGCCAGCGCCCGCTGCACCCAGTACTCACGTGCTTCGGGCGGTAGGTTGAACGGCACCTGCTCGCCGAGACGCCGCAGGTGCTCGGTCACCGGCCGGCCGATCAGCTGCGAAAGGCCCTCGCGGCTGACCTGCACCTGATTGGCCGCAGCGATCTCGGCCGAAGCCAGTGCATCGGTCCGCGCACGGGCCTCAAGCACATCGGTCACCTTGACCATCTGCTTGTCGAACAAGGCTTGCACACGCTCCAGATTGAGCCGGGTCGCACGCCGCTCGGCTTGCGCCAGCGCCAGCGCGTCCTCGGCTGCCAGTACCGCAAAATAACGCTCCACCAACTCCAGGCCGGCCGCTTCACGGGTATCGCGGCTTTGTGCATCCTGCACCGCACTGAGCGCTGCAAAGCGCTTGTAGCTGTGCCACAGCTCAGGGTTGTAGAGCACTTGGCTAAGGCCGATGGCGTAGCGCTCGCCGTTGTAGTTGGCCTGTTGCAGTGCGGTTTCACTGGTGGTGCGATTGAACGCACTGCTGACCCCGATCTGCGGCAGCATCTGGCCCAAGGCTTCGCGCTCGCTCCAGCTACTGCTGCGGCTGCGCGCCTGTGCCGCGAGCAGGCGTGGGTCGCTCTCGCGGCTTTCCTGATACAGCTGCCACAGGTCCGCCGCCGGGGGTTGCGCAGCGGCCTGCAAAGGCACACACAGCCACAGCAGGCAGCCGACGACCAGGTTAGGGGTACGCATGCGCTCAGTCCTCGATCAATGCACGGGCAAACAGGTTGCCGGCCGGTTGTGTCAGGTAGCTGAGCAAGCTGCGCTCGCCCACCTTGAGCAGCACCTCCGCTGGCATGCCCGCCACCAGTTGCAAGCGTTGGGTGGCCAGGCTGTGCAGCGCGGCATCGGTCAGCTCGACCTGGCCCAGATAGTACGCCGCCCCGGTTTTTTCGTTGACCAGCCGGTCTGCCGAAACCCGGCGCAGGCGTCCCGCCATGACTGGCGTGCTGGCACTGCTGAATGCGCTGAACCGGATGTCGACCGGGTTGCCAGGCACCACACGGTCGATATCGGTGGTCGAGATCTGCACCTCGACCACCAGCGCCTCACGCTCGGGCACGATCTCCATCAACGCCATGCCCGGGCTAATCACCCCGCCGACCGTATGTACACGCAGGCCCAGCACGGTGCCCGCGTCGGGCGCGCGCACCTGCCTGCGTTGGGCCCGCTCGTCCAGTGCAGCCAGGCGCTCGCGCAGGTCGAAAGCGCGCGGGGCCAGCTCAGCGAGTTGATCCGCCACCTGCCGGGCGAACTGCGTGTCCAGTTGCAACACCCGCAGCTCGGTTTCGCGGCCTCCAGCCGGCTCTGTGCACTCGAGGCCTGCAACTGCGCGATCTCGCCGCGCAGCCGCGCCAGGCTGCGCTCCTGCTCGCGCAGGCGCTGACGGTCGACGAACCCCTCGCGCAGCAACTCGCGCAAGTCGGTGATTTCTTCGGTATAGGACGCCGCCAGCGCACGCTTGCCGGCAATCAGCGTAGCGAAACCGCTGATCTGTGCCTGCAGTTGCAGCACGCGCTTGTGCAGTACGCCGGCCTCGCCCTCTCGCGCCGCCCGGCGTGCCTGAAACACCCGCGTTTCCATGGCGTGAGCTTCACGCGCCAGTTCATCGGCGCCATCGACCCCCGGCAGCGCCGGCAAGCCATCACGCTCGGCCGCCAGGCGCACCTGCATGGCCTGCAGCGCCGCCAACTGGCTGCGTAGCATCTCGCGCTCGGCTGCGGTGCGCGAGTCACTCAGGGTAATCAGCACATCACCGGCCTTGACCCGGTCGCCATCACGCACGTGCAGCGCGCTGACAATGCCACCTTCGAGGTGCTGCACGGTCTTGCGCGCATGCTCGACGGTGATCACGCCGGGCGCCAGCGAGGCGCTGTCCAGCGGCGCAAAAGCGGCCCAGCCGCCGAACACGCCGAAGGTCAGCAACAGGATCGCGCAGCCGATCCAGCGTTCACGGCCGTCGGCTACCTGCAAGGTGGCGGCATGCAATGCGGTCATTGCGCCACCTCCACTGGGCGCTGGCCCTGCAGGGCCTGCAGTACTGCATCACGTGCGCCGTACAGGGCCAGGGTGCCGTCGCGCAGCAGCAACAGGCTGTCCACATGTGCCAGCACGCCACTGCGGTGGGTGATGACAAACACGCTGCTGCCACTGGCCTTGAGCGCACGCAGCGCCTGCAACAAAGCCTGTTCGCCTTCGTCGTCGAGGTTGGAGTTGGGTTCGTCGAGCACCACCAGCCGCGGCCGTCCATATACCGCCCGGGCCAGGCCGATGCGCTGGCGCTGGCCGCCCGACAACACACCGTCAGTGGCCCCCAGCTGGGTGTCGTAGCCGTCTGGCAAACGCAGGATCAACTCATGCACACCCGCCATGCGCGCCGCTGCGATCACGGCCTGCGGGTCGACCTCGGCAAAGCGTGCAATGTTCTCGCTGACGCTGCCGTCGAACAGCTCGATATCCTGCGGCAGGTAACCCACGTGCGGGCCAAGCGCGGCGCGCCCCCAACTGCCAATGTCGGCACCGTCCAGGCGCACGCTGCCGCAGCTCGCCGGCCAGATGCCCAGCAACGCACGGGCCAGGCTCGATTTGCCGGCGCCACTGGGGCCGATCACCCCCACCACTTGCCCGGCCGGCAGTTGCACGCTCAGGTCATGCAGCACCGCCTGGGTCGCACCCGGCGGGACCAACGTCAGGCCTTCCAGGCTGACCTGGCCACTGGGTGGCGGCAACGTCATGCGCAAAGGTTGCGGCGGATTGTGCTCAAGTACCTCACCCAACCGCGCGTATTGAAGGCGTGCGCCGGCAAAGCCGCGCCACGCCCCGATCATCAGGTCGATGGGCGCCAGCGCACGGCCGAGCAGGATGGAACCTGCAATCATCAGCCCCGGGCTGATCTCCTGACGCAGCACCAGCCACGCCCCGAGCGCGAGAATCAGCGACTGCACCAGCAAGCGCACGGTTTTCGCCACGCCGGCGACGGCTCCCGCGCGATCGCTGGCCACCTGCTGGGCCAGCAGCACGGCATGATTGCGTACCTGCCAGCGCTGGCGCAGGCGTTCCAGCATGCCCATGGCGCACACCACCTCGGCATTGCGCAGGCTCTTGCCGACAAAGGTGCTGGCGTGCAGGTTGTCCTGGCTGGCGCGCTTGAGCGGCTCTCGGGTCAGGTGCTCGTTGAGCCACGCCAGGATCACCAGCAGCACCGCGCACGCGACGCCGAACCAGCCGAACCAGGGGTGGAACAGGAACATCACGCCAATGTAGAGGGGTATCCACGGCGCATCGAAAAAAGCGAACAGGCCTGTGCCGGTCAGAAACTGGCGCAACCCCGCCAGGTCCTGCAGCGGCTGCCCGCCGGCGTGCTGGCCGGCGCTGCCGAGCGCCTGATGAAAGCCGGCATCGAACAGTTGCGGCCCCAGCAGCAGGTCCAGCCGCGTGCTGACCCGTACCAGAATGCGCGCCCGTACCCACTCCAGTGCCCCCATCGTCGCCAGCAGCACTACCAGTATCAGGGTCAACATCAACAACGTGGCGTAGTTGCCCGAGGCCAGCACCCGGTCGTAGACCTGCAGCATGTAGAACGAAGGGGCCAGCATCAGGAAATTCACGAACAGGCTGAAGCCTGCTACCGACAGAAAGCTGCGCTTGCACGCAATGAGGGCCTGTTCAAGGGCGGGGCTAGGAGCTGAGGTCATGGGTACGGGCCGGCGCAGTTAAGGTAAGTACAGCCGCACGCACCAGTTGACGCAGCAGGTGCCACGCGACAGGGCAATCAGCCATCACGCACGCACGGTACGCGAGCAATCTGAATCCAAACTTAATCCGCCAGGCGTCGCCCGCGAGGCTGGCTAAATCGTTGCGCACAGGCCATGCTGCGTGCCTTTGAGGTGCACCCTTGGCGGTGCGCCATCCGCTCTGTGAAGGACCTTTGCATGCACACGCTCAGCGCTACCGAAGTCGAGTTCATCGACGATATCCTGCTCCAGTATGGCGATGACCATTCGGTGCTCAACACCTCCGAGCTCGACGGCTACCTCACCGCGCTGGTGTCCGGCCCGCGACCGGTGGATATCGCCGAGTGGTTCCCGGGGATCTTCGGCGGGCAGCAGCCAGCGTGGCAGAGCCCGGCGCAGTGCAAGCAGTTCATCGAGCTGAGCACACGCCACCTGAACGGGCTGGCGGAGCAGTTCTGCCCGCGTTTCGAGCAGACCGAGCACAACGGCCAGCCGCTGACGCTGGCCGAGGAATGGTGCTTTGGCTACCTGCGCGGTGTGGGCCTGGCCAACTGGCCGGCGCTGCCAGCGGCGCAGCAGGCGGCGCTGGACGTGATTGCAAGCTGTGCCGAGCAGGACAACTTCGACCTGCCGGCCGACCTGGATGTGGTATTGCACCGTCAGCGTGTAGCGGCGATCGAGCCGGCGGCGCAGGCACTGCGCAGTTACTGGGTAGCGCAGCGCTAACACCGGGCCTGCTGCGCAGCCCATCGCCGGCAAGGCCGCTTGCTACAGGAGATTGCCGGCGATGGGGTCGCCACGCTCACCGAACAACAGGCCACTGCCATGCTCAACCACCCCACCTCGATCACCTGCGCGTTCCCCCGCCCCCTGGCGGCCGAGGTCGAGTCCCTGGCGCGCACCCTGAACCTGCCCAATGCCGAGCAGGGCATCGCCGTCACCCTGGGCAGCGAACCGCTGGTCATCCCTTATCGCCTGTACCTGCCTGCCAGCTGCGACGCGCCACTGACCCCGACCCAGCGCCTGCTGCATGCCTGCCTGCTCACGCGTCATCCCGACGGCCATGTGCGCCAGCAGTACCTGCAGCGGATCATCACGGTCCAACAACCCTGGGTGGTGCCCTTCGTGCTGCAGCTTTGCGGCGAATACGTGATGGAGCTGCTTGAGGTGTGCGAAGCCCACTTGCCCGCCCTCGCCCCTCACCTCTACGGCGACTTCATCCGCGACAATCCCGCCTACTTCGATACCCTGCGCGCGCGCATGATCAGCTACTGGGACTGCTACCACCGCGCCCGGCATCCACAGTTGCGCGAGTATGTGGGCTATCGGCTGTGGCGTGCCTTCGCCGGCATTACCGCCCGCTACTGCCTGCAACTGGGCGAGCCCCCCCCAACGCATGTTGCGGATGCAGAAATAGCGGTCCTTTTTCAGGGCCACCGGGGCGATGGCGCAGGGCAGTATGGCCGGGTTGATTTCGATCGACAGCTCGCTGCCCGACGGGCGTGTGTCGTCGAAGGCCATGATGCAGCGCCCGCCCTGCTGGGCGGCCTTCATCAGCCCAAGGGTCGGAACAGGTTTACCGTCCAGCCTCACCACCAGCGGGTTCTGCGCAGGCGAGGTGCAGGCCTTGAGGTCCGGGTGGCTGAGGGTGATGACCACCGGGTAGTCACCGCCACTCCAGTGATAGAACAACGGCACGAAAAACACCGACTGGTAGGTGGACTCTGCGACGGTCTCCACTTTCAGCGACAGCGGGCTCGCGTTGCAGGTGGCGCCCAGCAGGGCGCCGAAACGCAGGCTTGGGTCGCTGTGGTCCTGCCAGCCACCCGGACGGTCGACCGTCCAGTCATGGCCCCACTTGTATTCGGTGCAACCACTGAGGCACAGCAGTACAGACAAGACGGCAACAATTCGGGGCACGTTGAGACCTTCCTTGGGGGTAGTCGGGTTGCGGGTGAGTGGGATGGCCTCTGCGCCAGCAACGCTGGCGCCTACCGTAGCGCACGCTAGCCGTTGCGAAAACTCCCCGGCGTCACGCCCACCACTTTCTTGAACGCCCGCGTCATGTGGCTCTGGTCAAAAAAGCCGCAGCGCAACGAGGCCTCGGCAATGCTCACCCCGCTGCGCAACAACTGCTGCACATGCGCCACACGCCGCTGGATCTGGTAGCTGTGCGGCGAAACCCCGACGCTCTTCTTGAACACCCGGATCAGGTACAACGGGTCCAGCGCCACCCACTGCGCCAGTTCGTGCAAGGCGATGCTCTGGTCGAACCCATCGTCCAGCACCTGCCGAATGCGCCGCACCACCTCACGCTCACTCGCCAGCGCCACTGGCTGCGGCCCACCGCAGCGCGCGAACAGCTGGCTTGCCAGCTGCAGCAGGATGCTCTCGCGCTCAAGGCCCGAACACGACTGCTCGATGGCCTGGTGCTGCTGCACAAACATCCGCGCAAACGCCGGGTCATGGGTCAACGCCTGCCTGAACAAGTGGATGTGTTCGCTGCCAGGTCGCCCGCCAAACACCGCGCCGTTGAGCCATTGCGGGTCGAGGTAGAGCATGCGGTATTGCCAGCCCCCGGCACTGCCCGGCAGGCCGTCGTGCATCTCGCCCGGCGTAAGCGTGACGATGCTGCCCGCGTGCCCAGGTGCTGGGCACCGCGGTAGAACAGCTTTTCCACACCGGCACTGATGACCCCGACCGCATAGCGCTCATGGGCGTGACGGCCGAAGGCGCGGGCGCTGTAGCGCGCCGCCAGCAGCTCGCAATCCCCTTCGGGTATGCGCCAGAAGCGTGAAAAATCCTGTTCCATGGCCTGTCCAGTTTTGTGCAATACGGGCGCGACGCGCGTGGCTAACTTAGCCCTCTTTTCGCCACTGGAACAGAGGATGTCATGCAGCAATTGAAAGGGGTCACCCTGTCGCGCAACAGGGCCGTGCTGGAACTGACCATCGGCGGGCTGATGCTGAGCCTGTCGGCGCTGGCCGTGGCATTCGCCAACATCGGCGCGGGCGGCGCAGGCTTCTACCGGATGCTGATCGCCTCGGTACTGTTCTACCTGCTGCTCAAGGTGCGCAAGGTGCCCGCCGCCCTGCCCCACCCCAGGGCCCGGCGCTACACCGCGCTGGCCGGCGTGTTCCTGGCCATCGACCTGATCCTGTGGCACCACAGTATCTACATCGTGGGGCCCGGCATCGGCTCGATCCTGACCAATTGCCAGGTGTTTTTCATGACGTTGCTCGGGTTTTGCCTGCTCAAGGAAAAACCCTCGGTGTACTTCGTGGTGTCGATCTGCATGGCCTTTTTCGGCCTGTACCTGTTGCTGCTGCCAGAAATGCGCAGCACCCTGGGCATCCAGGGCGTGCTCTACGGCGTGCTGTCGGGGCTGGCCTACGCCATCTGCGTGTACTACCTCAAAGTCACCACGCAACTGCCCCAGGCCGGGGGCGACAAGATTGCACAGATGCTGCACCTGAGCCTGTGGGCCGCCGGGGTGATGCTCGGGTATGCACTGCTGCGCGGCGAAAGCCTGGCCATCAACGATCAGCAGACCCTGTACATGCTGGTGATCTACGGCGTGCTGGTGCAGTTCGTCGGCTGGCTGATGGTCAACCGCTCGATCGGCGCCATCAGCCTGGGCCTGGCCGGCCTGATCCTGCTGCTGGAACCGGTGATCACCTACTTCATCGACGTGGCGTTCCTGGGCAAGGCCAGTTCTGCGCTGCAGATCACCGGTGCGATGGTGACGGTGGTGGCGGTGTACGTAGGTTCGATGAAGCCGGCGCGCAAGGCTGCGGCGCAGGCCGAAGCGGCCTGACCCGGCGCTCGCGCAGTTGCTGCTTCAGGGTACGCAGGGGCGGCGCATACAGAAAGCCGAACGACACGCTGTGCTGGCGCCCCTTGACCGCGTGGTGCATCAGGTGCGCCTGGTACAGCCGACGCAGGTAGGGGTGGCGCGGCCTGGGGCGTAGCGGCCAGTGACGGTGCACGATACCGTCGTGCACCACCACGTAGATCACGCCAAACGCCGCCACGCCGGCGCCCACCCATTGCAACGGATCGTGGCCGGCATTGCCGAACACGATCAGGGTGATCGCAGCCAGGGCCAGGATCACCAGGTACACATCGTTGGTTTCCACCGGGCCCAGGTGGGCTTGGTGGTGCGAGCGGTGCAGGAACCAGCCCCAGCCGTGCATCACGTACTTGTGCGCCAGGTAGCCGACACCTTCCATGGCGACCAGGGTGCAGAGGAATATCGCGAGGTGGGCAATCATCGGCGGTACGGGGCTGGGGAATGATGCGCTCAGGGTATTTGATCGGCGCCCGCGGGTCCATGCCTGGCGCCGCCGGGCCCGTCACGGCAACTGCAAGGCCTCCAGTTCATCGGCCCGCTGCGAGGTCATGCGCAAGCGGCAGCCCGCGCCATTGAGCATGTCCATGGTGCCGCCGGTCAGCGTGAAGTACAGGTCGCAGTTGCTGTCGATGTACTTGATCCACAGCCGCTGGGCGTCGCGCAGCTTGACCTTCTGCACCGGGCCCAGCGCGGCCATGGCCTGCTTGTAGACCTGATTGAGGCGCTTGTCCTCGCGCTCGATCTCGGCGTTGTTGCACGCGTTCATGCTCACGGTGGTGTTCGCGGCTTGCAGACAGGCCGCATACGCTGCCGACTCCTGGGCCTGCACCTGCGCCGCAACGGCGCCCAGTGCCAGCAGCGCCACGCCCATCATTCGCTTGATCATCACTGCATTCCTTGTGTAGTTGCCGGTTGAGGTGGCGCAGCCCACCCTGCTCACCAGGGGTGCGTGCGCTCGATCACGTAGCCGTGCTCGGGGAACGCGGTGAGCAGAATCACCGCCAGCACCACCAGCAACAGCAACCAGTCGATGATACGCAGGCGTGGCACCTGGCGCACCTCACGCCGATCGCGGCAGTGCAGCGCCTGCCCCAGGGTCATCAGCACGAATGCGCCGATCCACAGGTAGTAGCCCACGCCCAGCGAGGTCAGTTGCACGAACTCATAGGACTGGGGCGTATTGTCGGGCACCTTGCTCACCACCAGGAACGACAGGCCCAGCAACAGCGCCAGCACCGACACGCCCAATGCCACCCGCGGGAACCGGCGATGGGTCAGCAGCGCCAGGCCGAACAGCGGGTTGGCGAACCAGCCATAGATCTGGAACGGGATGCCCCACAGGCCGAACACCAGCAGCCATACCGCGCTCATGCGGCCGCCGTTGTCGGTGAAATAGGCACTGAAATACAGGCACGACACGAACAGCAGCAGGCTGAACGTCAGGTAATTACGTTTCACTGAACAACATCCATGGGGTCAGATTGCATTGGCGGGAATCGAGGGTGGCCGGTGCGGACGGTCGCTCCACGCCGTGAATGACAGCGCAGCAGTGACGTAGATCGCGGCGACCAGCACCCACGCCAACCAGCCCTGGCGAGCGCCGCCGGGGACCTGCTGGCGATTGAGAAACTGCCCCGCCACGTACACGGCGAGCGCCACCACCCACAGGTAGTAACCGGCCAGCAACCGTGGCAGGCCGTCAGCCTGTACCGGCAGCATGCGCGACTCGCCCCAGCCGATCACCGGCAACCATTGCGCCGCCAGCAGCAGCGCCATGCCCGCCAGCAGCAGGGACAGCTGCGGCCGGTTGCGGCGCATCATCAGCGCCAGGCAGATCAGCGGGTTGGCCCACCAGGCGCTGCCGCCCAACCAGCCCAGGGTCAAGGCGTGCATGCCGCGCACCATGGTCAGGTCACCCACCGGCAGCACGTCCAGGTACAGGCTGCCAAGAAACAGCGCCAGGCTCAGCACCACGTAATGACGCTTGAACATCAGCCGCATCTAGTTGACCTCGAATTCACAGTCATCGCATGCCGGCGCAGGCTCGCCCAGCTCCATGTAGAGCGGCCGCGGCGGCGGGACCGTGGCCTTGACGAACGACAATGGAACGGTCAGCACGATGCCTGCCAGCAGTACCCAGTGCAGCCAGCCCGCCGGCGGCACACTGTTTTTGGGCTGGTGCCGGTAGCGGTACTGGCCGATGACGAACACCAGCATCGAGGCCAGCCACAGGAAATACCCGGTGCGCACCTCGGGCCCCTGCGGGCCACGCGGAAGAAGTGCCCAATCGGTCCAGCCCAGCACCAGCGCCATGCTGGTCAGCAGCACCGCCGCCCAGCCCAGGCGGTAAGCGACCAAGGGATCGCTGCGATGGGTCACGAAAGCGCCCAGCAGCAGCGGGTTGGCGAACCACAGCCCACCCGCCAGCCAGCCCATCGACAGCGCGTGCATGCCACGCAGTACCGAGTCGGCACCCCAGCCACAGGCTTCCGGGTACAGGCACACTAGAAACAGCAACAAGCTCAGCGAGCGATAATCCAGGCGCACCAGTCAGTCCATTTGGCCGGGTAGAAAGCGGGGCGCGACGATAGCCCATCGCCTCCCCCGCTGTCCAAGTGATTCAGCTCGATTCGAGCAGCAGCCCATACAACGCCGAATCCGACACCTCGCCCGCGATGCACCAGCGCGCACGCAGCAGGCCTTCGCGCTCGAACCCCATGCGTTCAAGGGTACGCGCCGAGGCGTGGTTGCGCGGATCGATCTCGGCTTCGAGGCGACGCATGCCCAGGCCGACAGTCAGGTACTCGACAAACAACTCCAGTGCCTCGCGCATGTAGCCCTGGCCCTGGGCACTGCTGGCCAGGCAGTAGCCGATCTCACCGCGACGCGACTCGGCATCGATGCTGAAGAACTGACACATGCCCAGCAACCGCTCACTGCCGTGCGGGTAGATACCCAGCTTGAGGCTGCGCCCTGCCAGGTACGCGGCGCGGTCGGCCAGCAACGCCACTTCGGCCTCGGCCAGCGCCTGCCAGGGGCCGTGGTGCCAGTAGCGCATGACCTCGGGGTCGGCCATGATGCCCAGCCATTGCTCGGCATCGCTGGCGCACATCGGGCGCAGTTGCACGCGCGCGCCGTTCAGGCACAGCGCGGTGTCGAAACCTTCTGTCCAGCTCATGACATAAACTCCGGTAGTTGAACTTGCCACCAGACCACCACGACCACCGTCGCCACCAGCAACGCCACCTGGGCCCAGTTGAACTCATAGAGTTCATGCAGTACCCGCCAGGCCTTGTGCAGTGGGCCGTCGCCTTCGCCCGAAGGTGGGGTGTAGGGCAGCAGGCCGAGCAGGCCCACGCCAAAATAGCCCGCCAGCCCCACGCCGGCGATGAGCGGGTGCGTGCCCGCCAGCATCGGATAGATCGGCAGCGCCAGCATCACGCGGGGCACCCCATGGCGCAGCAACAGGCGTTCGCCGTCAGGGTTGGCCCAGGCAGGAATCAGCCAGTCGCTCAGGCGCAGGTCCAGCGCCAGCAAGCTGGAGGACAGCCACTGCCATACACGCATGAACACCGACGACAACTGCACCGTCAGCAGCCCGCCGACCACGGCAATCCCCAGCGGCTGGCGCAGCTCGGCACCGGCGCGCGCCGAGCATCAGCGGCACGGCGCCCAGCAGGGCGGCCAGGGTGGTCATGATGATCGGCCGAAACCGCGTCAGGCAGGCCTCGTGGATCGCCGCCTCTGGCGACAGGCCGCGGCTACGCTGGGCGTCGAGGGCAAAGTCGATGAGCAGGATGCCGTTCTTCTTGACGATGCCGATCAGCAGCACCACGCCGATCAGGCCCATGATGGTGAAGTCCTGGCCCATCAGCCACAGCAGCGCCAGCGCGCCGAGGCCGGCCGAGGGCAGGGTGGAGATGATGGTCAGCGGGTGCACGAAGCTCTCGTACAGCACGCCCAGAATGATGTACACCGCCACCAGTGCGGCGAGGATCAGCCACGGCTGGCTCGACAGCGAACGCTGGAACGCCTGCGCTGCGCCCTGGAAGGTGCCGATGATCGACGCCGGCATGCCCAGCTCGCGCTGGGTGCGCTCCAGGATGCTCACCGCATCGCCCAGCGCCACCCCTGGCGCGAGGTTGAACGACAGGTTGGCCGCCGGGAACAGCCCGTCATGGCTGATCGACAACGGCCCGGTGCTCGGTGCAGCCACCTTCGCCAGCGCCGCCAGCGGTACCATCTCGCCACTGAGCGGGGAGCGCAGGTAGAAGTAGTTGAGGCTTTCGGCCTTGCCGCGCTGACGGGCGTCGAGTTCGAGGATCACCTTGTACTGGTTGGTCTCGGTCTGGAATTCGCTGATCTGGCGCTGGCCGAAGGCGTCGTACAGCGCCTGGTCGACGTCGGTGGTGGTCAGCCCGAAGCGCGCTGCGGCCTGGCGGTCGATGTCGATGCGGGTGACGCTGGCGCCCAGTTGCAGGTCGTTGGACAGGTCGCGAAACGCCGGGTTGGCGCGCAGGCGTTCGGTCAGGCGTTCGGTCCACAGGTTCAGCGCCGGCCGTCGTTGCTCTTGAGCACGTACTGGTACTGGCTGCGGCTGGGGCCGGAGCTCAGGTTGATGTCCTGCCCGGCCCGCAGGTACAGCACCATGCCGGGCACCTGGGCGACCTTGGGGCGCAGCCGGTCGATGAATTCGCTGGCCGACACATCACGCTGGCCACGCTCCTTGAGGGCGATCCAGAAGCGCCCGTTGGCAATGGTCTGGTTGCTGCCGGTGACGCCCACCGAGTGCGAGAACGCACGCACTGCAGGGTCGGCCTCGATGATTTTGGCCAGGGCCTGGTGCTTGCGGATCATGTCCGGGTAGGACACATCGGCTGCCGCCTCGGTGGTGCCGAGGATGAAGCCGGTGTCCTGCACCGGGAAGAAGCCCTTGGGGATGGCCACGTAGCCGCCGATGGCCAGCGCCAGGGTCAGGCCGAACAGCCCGAGCATCAGCGCTGGTGTGCCAGGGCCTTGACCAGCAGGCGCGCGTAGCCGGCCAGCAGGCGTTCGCCAAAGGTCGGTGCCGCGTGCGCGGGGTGCTGCGGGCGGCGCATGAACAGCGCGCACAGGGTGGGCGCCAGGGTCAGTGAGACCACCACCGAGATCAGGATGGTGGAGGTCGCGGTCAGTGCGAACTCCTTGAACAGGCGCCCGACCACGCCGCCCATGAACAGCAGCGGAATGAACGCAGCCACCAGCGAGAAGCTGATCGAGATGACGGTGAAGCCGATCTCGCCCGCGCCCTTGATCGCGGCCTCGCGGCTGCTGTCGCCGGCCTCCAGGTGACGGTGGATGTTCTCCACCACCACGATCGCATCATCACCACGAAGCCGACGGCGATGACGATGGCCACCAGGGTGAGGTTGTTCAGGCTGAAGCCGAACAGGTACATCAGCGCAAAGGTCGCCACCAGCGACACCGCCAGCACGCTGGAGACGATCAGGGTGGCCGACCACTGGCGCAGGAACAGCGCCATCACCGCGATCACCAGCAGCACGGCGATCAGCAGGGTCAGCTCCACCTCGTGCAGCGAGGCCCGGATGGTCTGGGTGCGGTCGTTTAACACCGATACCTGTACTGCTGCCGGGAGCATCTCTTCCAGGTGCGGCAGCGCCTCCATCACGCGGTCGACCGTGTCGACGATATTGGCTCCGGGCTGGCGGAACACCACCAGGTTCAGGCCCGGCTGGTGACCCGACCAGGCCTGCACATAGGCGTTTTCGGCGCCATTGATGACCGTGGCCACGTCCTTGAGGTGCACCGGTGCGCCATCGCGGTAGGCGACGATCAGTTGTGCGTAGTCTTCGGGGTGGAACAGCTGGTCGTTGGTGGCCAGGGTGGACACGCTGTTCTGACCATACAGCGCGCCCTTGGCCAGGTTCAGGCTGGTCTGCTGGATCGACTGGCGCAGGTCGGCCAGGGTCAGGCCGATGGCCGCGAGTTTCTCCGGCTGGGCCTGCACGCGAATCGCCGGGCGCTGCTGGCCGGTGATATTGACCAGGCCCACCCCGTCGATCTGGCTGAGCTGGCGCGCCAACAGTGTTTCGGCATAGTCGCTGAGTTCGTTGGCCGGCATCTGCGCGGAACTGACCGTCATGATCAGCACCGGGCTGTCGGCCGGGTTGACCTTGCGCCAGGTCGGCAGGCTGGGCATATCCTGCGGCAGGCGCGAAGACGCGGTGTTGATCGCGGCCTGGACTTCCTGGGCCGCCGTGTCGATGTTCTTGTCCAGGGTGAACTGCAGGATCAGGCTGGTGGAGCCCAGTGCGCTGCTGGAGGTCATCTGGGTCATGCCGGGGATGGCGCTGAACTGCACCTCCAGCGGTGTGGCCACCGACGAGGCCATGGTCTCGGGGCTGGCGCCGGGCAACTGTGCACTGACCTGGAGGGTCGGGAAGTCTGCTTCGGGCAACGGCGCCACCGGCAACTGCGGGAATGCCACCACGCCCAGCAGTACCAGGGCAAAGGTCAGCAGCAGGGTGGCGACCGGGCGGTCGATGCACCAGGCGCTGATCGAGCTGCGCCCGTTCATGGCTGCGCTCCGGTGCGGGCGACCTCGTCGGCCACTGGCGGGGCAGGCAGCACCTCGACCCGTGCGCCGGGCTTGAGACGCGATTGCCCGTCGGCCACCAGCGTGTCGTCCACCGCCACGCCGCTGATCACGTTGAGGGTACTGTCCTGGTACAGCACCTTGACCGGCACCGAGGCGACCTTGTCGCCCTCGACCCGGTACACGAAAGGCTGCTCGATGCCACGCTGCACCACGCCCGGCGGCACTACCAGCGCATTGCGTTCGATACGGGTCTGGATCTTCAGGCTGACCAACTGCCCCGGCCACAGGCGTGCCTGCTCATTGGCGAACATCGCCTTGGCGCGCAGGGTGCCGGTATTGGCGGCGATCTGGTTGTCGATCAGGCTCAGGTGGCCTTCACCCAGCAGCCCACCGCTGTCGCCATCGCCGTCCAGGTAGGCCTTGACCGGTGCCGGCTGCGCATCGGCCACCAGCGCCTGCAAGGTCGGCAACCATTGCTGGGGCAACGCGAACTCCACCGCAATCGGATTGATCTGGGTGACGCTGAACAGGCCGAGGGTGTCGCTGGTACGCACCAGGTTGCCTTCGTCGACGTTGCGTATACCGACGCGGCCGGTAACCGGCGAACGGATCTGGGTATAGGACAGTTGCACCTGGGCGGCGGCAATCGCGGCCTGATTGCCGAGAATGGCGGCTTTGAGCTGGTTGACCAACGCCTGCTGCTGGTCGAGGGTCTGGCGCGAGATGCCGTTGTCCTGGCTCAGCAGGCGGTAGCGCTTGAGGTCGACGTCGGCCACCTGCAACTGTGCCTGGCTCTGGCCCAGTTGAGCGCGGGCCTGGTCGAGGCTGGCGCGGATGCTGCGATCATCCAGAGTGGCCAGCAGGTCGCCCTGGTTCACCCATTGGCCTTCCTTGACCCGCACACGGGTCAGCACACCTTCGAGTTGCGGGCGAATCACCACGCTGTGCAGTGATTGCACCGCGCCGATCGCACTCAGGTAATGCGCCACGTCCTGCTGAACCACCTGGATCACGCTGACCGGCACTGCCCGTGGTGTTGCCGGCGGGCTGATGCTCGGGCGCCCCACCGTGAGGTACAGCGCCAGGCCCACGGCAACCGCGACCAGGCCGAACAAAACCACTCGTGAGCTAGAAATTCGCATGCGTGCAGGGCGCCAGAACAGAAAATGGAAAGCTGTCAGCAGTTTATAGCCGTTGCCGGCGGTCAGCAGCGTGACCGCTACCTGTCCGCGCTGTCAGCAACAGATGGCCAAGTGCCAATAGTCTGCGCTGGATCAAGGTTTTACTGAATGTTGCGCCGTAGAGTCTGCCCCCTGCCGACCTTCCACCTATAAAAACGCGAGCGCTTCGATGAAGAGCAATCTGCCTGTGACCGGCCGCAATGTAGATTATCCCGCTGACGCGAATATCCTTTCGACCACCGATCTGACCAGCCTGCTCACCTACGCCAACGATGACTTTCTCACGGTCAGCGGCTTTGCCCGTGAAGAACTGATCGGCAGCCTGCACCATATCGTGCGTCACCCCGACATGCCCGCCCAGGCGTTCGCGCAGATGTGGCAGACGCTCAAGGCCGGTCGCTCGTGGATGGGCCTGGTCAAGAACCGCTGCAAGAATGGCGATCATTACTGGGTCAGTGCCTTTGTCTCGCCGGTCACCAGTGGCGGGCAGACGGTGGAGTACCAGTCGGTGCGTACCAAGCCCGGCGCCGCTCAGGTCGAGGCGGCAGAGCGCTGCTACGCGCGGCTGCGCGAAGGCCGTGTGGCGTGGTGGCAGCGTCTGCCGGTGCCGGGGCTTGCCGTGCAACTGGGGCTTGGCGTCGCGCTGGTGCTGGCCGCAGTGCTGGGCACCAGTCGCCTGCTGTTGCCGCCGCTGCCACTGCAGGGCCTGCTGGAACTGGGGGTGGCCGGCGGCCTCAGCGGGTTGCTGATCGCGCTGTTGCTGCGCCCCTTCGAGCAACTGCGCCTGCGTGCTCAGGCCATTGCCGACAATCCCCTGAGCCAGCAGTTGTACACCGGCAAGCGCGGCGCTGTGGGCCAGGTGGAATTTGCCCTGCTGATGCTCGAAGCCCAGTTGGGCGCCGTGGTGGGGCGCATCGGCGACACCTCGCAACGCCTGGCCGGGCATACGGCAGAACTGGCCAGCCACCTGCAGACCAGCCATACCACCACGCTGGGCCAGCAGGGTGAGGCCGACCAGGTGGCCGCGGCGATCAACCAGATGACGGCCAGTGTCGCCGAGGTGGCCAGCAGTGCGCAGCAGGCGTCCGAGGCCGCCGAACATGCTGAAGGCGCGACGCAGACTGGCCATCAACTGGTGGACCAGAGCCGTAGCAGTATCCTGGAGCTGGCCGGTGCGCTGGCCTCGGCCACCGAGGTTATCCACACCCTGGAAGGGCACAGTACGGAAATTTCCGGCGTGCTGTCGGTTATCCACAGCATCGCCGAACAGACCAACCTGCTGGCGCTGAATGCGGCCATCGAGGCGGCGCGAGCCGGGGACCAGGGGCGTGGCTTTGCGGTGGTCGCCGATGAGGTGCGGGGCCTGGCGCAGCGTACGGCGCAATCCACCGGCGAGATCCAGCGCATGATCAGTGCCCTGCAACGCGGTGCACGCGATGCGGTACAGGCCATGCAGCAAAGTCGCGAGCATGCCGGGCACAGCGTGGACCAGGCGCAGTTGGCCTCCAGCGCGCTGGACGGCATCAGCCAGCGGGTCAACCAGATCAGCGAGATGAGCCTGCAGATCGCCGCGGCGGTGGAGCAGCAGAGCCTGGTCAGCGAAGACATCAACCGCAACATCATCAGTATCCGCCAGGCCAGCGAACACAGTGTGGTGGCCGGCCAGCGGGGCCACGCCAATGCCAGTGACGTGGCGGGGCTGGCCGAAGACCTGCGCCGCCTGGCCGAGGAGTTCTGGCAGCGCCGCTAGCCGGTGCCGCTCAGAAGGCGATGAAGCTGTAGTGGCTGGCGGGAATGCTGCAGACCTGCGCGCCGGCCTGCTGCAAGTCATTCACCAGTGTCGGCTCGACCACGTGCAGAGTCCACGGCGCCAGCGCACCGTCGCCTGGGGCGAGCAGTGCGGCGCCCAGTGCAGCGGTATCGGGCAGGTAGGCGGTGAAGCCGTTGCCTTTGAGTGCGCTGGTGGTGATGCCCAGTTGCTGGCAGATCAGCGCCTTGGTGTGGATATCCTCGCGGTCGGCCTGGCGTGAGCGCTCGATCAGTTCGGCGAGCTGGCGGTCCATCAACTGGCTGCCGTGGATCAGCACCGGGCCGCGTTGCCAGGCTTCGCCGGGGCAGTCCTTGGCCGCGGGGCGCAGCGGAATGTGCGGGTTGATTTCCATCGGGTAGATGCGGCACACCAACGGGCGGCGTTCATAGATGCGGCACAGGTTGTCGGCGTCCAGGTTGCGACAGGCCCCGGGGTTGAACGCGGCGAAGGTGATTGCCACATGCGCCTGGGTGCTGCCGCAGGGCACGGCGCAGGCGCGCCGCATGGCGTGCTCGCGCTGTGCGGCGGGCAAGCCCAGGCCGTTGGCCAGGAACGCTTCTACCAGTACGATCACCTGGCCGCCGTCGCCCACCCATTGGCGGGCCTCGTCGAGGGTCAGGGGCACGTGGTGGCCGTTGCAGCACTTGCCGCAGCCGGTGCAATCGAACTGAATGGAGGTTGCAGCGCTGTTCACGGTTTGACGGGTGTCCATTCGGTGACGAAGGCGGCTTTACGCTGCTTGTCGAACAGGCAGAGTTCGCTGCCTTTCTGATTTTTCATGTGCTTTTGCGGGTAGTGGCCGGTGACCAGCAGGGCGGTGTAGCCGACGCGGTCGTCGAATTCGGCGGGTGTGCTGGCGGGTTTCGCGTCCTTGAACTGGCTGGCGGCGACGCAGGCCTTGGTCATGGCCTTGTCGTGCTCGGCCCAGGCTTGGTCGCTGGCAGCGTGGGCACCGAGGCTGAACAGGGCCAGCAGGCTGAAGATCAGGGTTTTCATGGCGGGCGGCTCGGCGGGGGAGAGGTCGGTGATTATGCCAGAGCATTGATTATTGCAGCAGCGGGAGCGTTTCAGCGTTTGTCAGGCGGGCCTCTGTAGGGGCTTCCCGCCAAACACTACCGCGATCTGCGGCGAACCCCAAGGCTGGCGTTGCCAGCCTCGGTAGTTCGACCGCAGACCTCAGTGCTCCGCATACGCCACAGTACGCGCCGCCACGATGAGGCAGTCGGTCAGGTCCGGCGACGAGAACTTGGTCAGTACCGCATTGGCACCCGCCAACTTGGCCTTTTCGCTGTTCATCGCGCTGTCCAGCGAGGTGTGCAGCAGCACATATAGATGCTGAAAATCAGGCGTTTCACGCAAGGTCCGGGTAAACGCGTAACCATCCATCTCGACATCTCGATGTCCGACACCACGACGTTGATCTCCTGCTCGGTGCCTTGCAGCTCCAGCAAGGTTGCGATGGCATCCTTGGCACTGCGCGCGGTGTGGCATTCCAGCCCCAGGCCACGCAAGGTGTGTACCGACTGCTGCAGCGCCACGTGGCTGTCATCCACCACCAGTATGTTGGTGGCCTGCAGCACCGCCGCATCCTCGCTGTTCAGTTCGCTGGTGTGCATCTCGCGCGGCGGCGGCGCGATGCCGTGGATGACTTTCTCGATGTCCAGCACCTGCACCAGCGTACCGTCCACCTGGGTCACCCCGGTGATGAACGCCTTGCTGCTCGACCCGTAGGGCGGCGGTTTGATGTCGGTGCTCAGGCAATGCACGATCTTGCTCACGCCTGCACATGCAGGCCCTGCTTGGTACGGCTGATGTCGGTGACGATCAGGCAGCCACCGTTGGGGTCTTCCAGCGGCCGCTCGCCGATGCGCGCGACAGGTCGATCACCGACAGCGAGTTGCCACGCAAGGTGGCCACGCCTTTGACGTGCGGGTGCGACTCCGGCAGCTTGGTCAGCGGCGGGCAGGGGATGATCTCGCTGACCTTGAGCAGGTTGATCGCCATCAGCTTGCCGCTGCGCAAGGTGAACAACAGCAGCGACAGCGAGTCGGCGCGGGCATTTTGCGAGGCCATAGGCACCTTCAGGGCAAATAGAACACGGGAGATGCCGGGTTATCGACCCGACCGCGCCAGGCTTTAATGTGGCGCTGCACTTCAGCGTAGCCCCAGTCGCCGCGCCAGGCGACTGAGGTTGGCACGGTCCAGCCCCAGCTCGCGCGCAGCGCTGGCCCAATTGTGCTGATGACGCGCCAGGCAGGCCTCGATCAACTGGCGCTGGTACAGGTCCAGCGCCTGGCGCAGGTCGCCCGACACCCCCGGCATGGGCGCTGCGACAGCGCTGGCGGGCGCCGCTTGGGCGGCCCCCGGCAGGTCGAAGTCGCTGGCCTCCAGGGTGAGGATCCTTGGCCGTTCGCGGTGCTGGCCCAGCGCCTTGAGCGATGAGCGCCCGATCAGGTGTTCCAGTTCGCGCACGTTGCCGGGCCAGGCGTATGCCAGCAGCGCCGCTTGCGCTGCAGCGCTCAGGCGCAGGCTGTTGAGGCCCATGCGCGAGCGGTTCTGTTCCAGGAAGTAGCCGCTGAGCAGCAGCACGTCGCGCCCGCGCTCGCGCAGCGCCGGCACCCGCAGCGGGTATACGCTGAGGCGGTGGTAGAAGTCGGCACGGTAGCGCCCGGTGCGTACCTCCTCGGCCAGGTCGCGGTTGGTTGCGGCAATCAGGCGCACGTCCACCTGGTGCTCCTGGTCCGAGCCCAGGCGCTGCAATTGCCCGCTTTGCAGTACGCGCAGCAGTTTGGCCTGCACGCTCAGCGACAGTTCGCCCACCTCGTCGAGGAACAGTGTGCCGCCGTTGGCCAGTTCGAACTTGCCACGGCGCTCGCCGACGGCGCCGGTGAAGGCACCGCGCACATGGCCGAACAGCTCGCTTTCGACCAGGGTGTCGGGCAGCGCGGCGCAATTGAGGCTGATCATCGGTTTGTTGGCGCGGGTCGAGGCGTGATGGATGGCCTGGGCCACCAGCTCCTTGCCCACGCCTGTCTCGCCGGTAATCAGCACGGTCAGGTCGCTGCTGGCTACCAGGCGGATCTCTTCGAGCAGGTGTTTGTGGGCCTGGCTCTGGCCAATCAGTTCCTGGTGCTGCTGGCCGCTGGCCTGGCGGTAGATTTCGGCACGCTGGTGCTCGTCCTCGACGCGCAGTGCCAGGTGTTCGATGCGCCGCGCCACGTTGACGGTGGCCGCCGCGAGGCTGGCGAAGGCTTGCAGGGCGTCCAGTTCGACCTGCTGGAAGCGTTCCGGGTCGAGTGCATCCAGAGTGATCAAGCCCCATGGGCGCTCATCCACAAACAGCGGGCAACCCATGCAGTCGTGGACTTCCAGGTGCTGGTGCAGGCCTTCGACCAGGCCATCGTAAGGGTCGGGCAGTTCGCTGTCGCTGGCAAAGCGGGTGGGTTCGGCGCGGCTGAGCAGCGCCTTGAAGCGCGGGTGTTCGCTGACCTTGAAGCGCCGGCCCAGGGTGTCGGCGCTCAAGCCGTCCACCGCCAGCGGCACCAGCCACTCGCCGTCCAGGCGCAGCAGCGCGGCGGCATCGCACGGCAACAAGGCCCGCATGGCTTCGAGCAGGCGGCGGTAGCGCTCGCGTTCGGGCAGTTCGCGGGACAGGTCGCTGACCAGCGGCAGCAGGGCGGTAAGCAGAGGTTTTGCGGTCATAATGACTCCTTAGAGTCCTTATGACTCTAGCAGCTTCTTGGTCATTTTGACTCATGTGTTTTTAAGTACTTGATTTAAAAGGACTAAATAGCTGGCACGAATTATGGAAGAGCCAAGGCAGATTATCTAGAAGCCAAAGGCCCAGGAGTTCACCCATGCTCAATGCCCAAGACCGTGCCATCGTCAAAGCTACCGTGCCCCTGCTGGAAAGCGGCGGCGAGGCGCTGACCACGCATTTCTACAAGCTGATGCTCAGCGAGTACCCCGAAGTGCGCCCGTTGTTCAACCAGGCCAACCAGGCCAGTGGCGATCAGCCGCGTGCGCTGGCCAACGGCGTGTTGATGTATGCACGGCATATCGACCAGCTCGAGCAACTGGGCGGGTTGGTGGGGCAGATCATCAACAAGCATGTGGCCTTGCAGATCCTGCCGGAGCATTACCCGATCGTCGGTAGTTGCCTGTTGCGCGCCATCGAAGAGGTGCTGGGCAAGGCAACCGCCACCCCTGAAGTGATCGCAGCCTGGGGCGCGGCCTACCAGCAGCTGGCCGATATTCTGATGGGGGCTGAGGAAGGCCTGTATCAGCAGAAAGCCCAGGCGCCGGGTGGCTGGCGCGGGGCGCGGGCATTCCGCTTGGCGGCACGGGTGCAGGAGAGCAGCGAGATTGTCTCGTTCCACTTTGCGCCGGTCGATGCCGGCCCGGTGCTCAAGGCCGAGCCTGGCCAGTACCTGGGTGTGCAAGTGCTGATCGAGGGTGAAGAACACCGACGCAACTATTCGCTGTCGGCGCTGAGCGATGGGGCCGAGTACCGCATCAGCGTCAAGCGCGAGGCGGGCGGCAAGGTTTCCAACTTCCTGCACGCGCACTTGCAGGTGGGCGATACGCTGAACCTGTTCCCGCCTGCCGGCGACTTCACCTTGGCCAGCAGCGACAAGCCGTTGGTGCTGATCAGTGGCGGGGTGGGCATTACGCCAACCCTGGCGATGCTGGATGCCGCACTGGCAAGCGGGCGCCTGGTGCATTTCATCCACTGCGCGCGCAATGGTGCGTTGCATGCGTTTCGCGACTGGGTCGACGAGCGCGCGGCGCGTCATCCACAGCTCAAGCGCTTCTACTGCTATGCCGAGGATGACGGGGTGAGCTCGCCCGCCGACGCGCTGGGCCTGCTGAGCAAGGATCAGTTGGGGCAGTGGTTGCCGGTCGAGCGTGACCTGGATGCGTACTTCCTTGGGCCCAAGGGCTTCATGGCAGTGGTCAAGCGCCACCTCAAGGGGTTGGGCGTGCCCGAGCAGCAGAGCCGCTACGAGTTCTTCGGGCCGGCTGCCAGCCTTGAATAAGGCGTGACGGCCCCTTCGCTGGCAAGCCAGCTCCCACAGGTCATGCGGCGTACAAAAAACCTGTAGGCGCCGGCGTTGCCGGCGAAGCGTTTGACCTTAATTCTCTTTTAATCGGTTTATCCTTCACTCCCAGTGGTCATGGTCGGTGTGTAGAATTGCGCCCTGGCTTGAGCCACCTATCTATTCAAGGGAACGGGAATGAACGAGCAAACGCAGCGCCTGAATCGGGAACGGCGCTTTCTGGTACTGCTGGGCATCATCTGCCTGGCCCTGATCGGCGGCGCCCTGTACATGCAGATCGTGCTCGGGGAAGCGCCGTGCCCGTTGTGCATCCTGCAACGCTACGCACTGCTGTTCATCGCCCTGTTCGCCTTTATCGGCGCAGCCATGCCGGGGCAACGCAGCCTTACGCTGTTCGAAGCACTGGTGGTGCTCAGCGCCATCGGCGGCATCGCCGCTGCCGGCAATCACGTGTATATCCTCGCCAACCCGGCCGTCAGCTGCGGTATCGACACCCTGCAGCCGATTGTCGACGGCCTGCCGCTGGCGTCGGTGCTGCCGCTGGTGTTCCAGGTCGACGGTTTCTGTTCCACACCCTATCCGCCGGTACTGGGGGTTGTCGCTGGCACAGTGGGCCCTGGCGGCGTTTGTGCTGACGGCAGTGCTGGTGCCGCTTGGCATTGTGCGCAATCGCCGGCGTGGTTAGACAAAAGTCATGTGTTTAAGCAGGTGCGCAGCCCCTCGGAGAATTCTGCGCAAGTCGCAGAAGTGTTGATCTGAATCAAGGTGCGCGCCTTGCCGTACGGGCGTTTCAGGTCTATTGCCAGGGGTGCGACAAACTGTCGCGAAACTGATTTTGAAGGGTTGATTGTTGCAGTTCCTGTAAAAGACTGTTGCTCAATAAGTCATAGTAATGGCAGGTTTACCTCACTACAATCGCCCCCAATTTCCGTTCGGCACCGCTTGCGAGTCGCAGGATTAAAGGAGCTCAGGCCCCTTTCGTGACTCTGACGAGCATCGCCTGCGGCGATGCCGGGCTGACCCCCCTCCCGTGATTTTCCGCACCAAATGGAATTGGTCCGAACACAGGCCCGATTGCCTACGAAGTCAGAACAATAAGTACCGTTCTACACCGGTTCTGCCGAGCAGCCGCAGCTGAATTCCGGCGTGACCGTATTCGATCCCATAAATGCTGACGCTTGGCAGGACGAAGTGTTGGCGACCAAAACACAAATTGCATTGAAGCAAGCTGCTCTAGAGGTCGTGAGATGAGTAAAAAGCGTTACCCCAGACTGTTTGGCATTCTGCCCTTTTTAGGCATGCTTTTACTCAGTGGGTGCAACTGGACCCTGCTCGACCCGAAGGGCCAGGTCGGCATTGAGCAAAGGAACCTGATCCTGATCGCTACCGGCCTGATGTTGCTGGTGGTGATTCCTGTCATTTTCATGACGATCGCGTTCGCCTGGAAATACCGTGCCTCCAACAAGGCTGCCACCTACACCCCCGACTGGTCGCACTCGACCAAGATCGAAGTGGCCGTATGGACCATCCCGGTGCTGATCATCATCGCCCTGGGTTATGTCACTTACATTTCCACCCACAAGCTTGACCCGTACCGTCCACTGGATTCCGACGTGAAGCCGGTGCAGATCGACGTGGTCGCGCTGGACTGGAAATGGCTGTTCATCTACCCGGAACAGGGCATTGCCACGGTCAAACAAGATCGTCTTCCCGGCCAATACCCCGGTCAACTTCCGCGT
>NZ_JAAHBU010000188.1 GCF_010671725.1 Pseudomonas brassicae
GCGCGTAGTCCTGGAACACCGTATTGACGTCGCGCTGGTAGGGCGGCAAGCCGGCGGCTTCGACCCCATGGATGCGGATCGAGCCGTGGCTGGGTTGCTCGAAGCCGGCGATCAGGCGCAGGCAGGTGGTCTTGCCCGAGCCCGAGGGCCCGAGCATGGAGAAGAACTCGCCGTCCTCGATGTCGATGGACACCTGGTCGACGGCCCTGACCTCGCTGAACAGGCGTGAAACGTCGGTGAACTGTACGGCTGGGGTCATGCGCGGTGCTCCTGTACAGGCGCCCTGCGGGCGCCGCCCCTAACGCCCGCCCATGATCGCGATGTAGTCCTGGGTCCAGCGGCTGTACGGCACGAACTTGCCGCCTTCGGCCTGCGGGGTGCGCCAGAACGCGATCTTGTCGAACAGCTCGAAGCCGTTGCTCTTGCAACCCTCGGGCCCCAGCAGCTGGCTGCCCGAGCACGCCGCCGGCACCACCGGCAGCGAGCCGAACCAGGCCGCCACGTCACCCTGCACCTTGGGCTGCAGTGACCAGTCCATCCACTTGTAGGCGCAGTTCGGGTGCTTGGCATCGGCATGCAGCATGCTGGTGTCGGCCCAACCGGTGGCGCCCTCTCTGGGAATGGTCGAGGCTACCGGCTGCTGGTCGGCCTTGAGCCCGTTGACCATGTAGCCCCAGGAGCTGGCGGCCACCACCCCTTCGTTCTTCACATCGCTCATCTGCACCGTTGCGTCATGCCAGTAGCGGTGGATCAGCGGCTGTTGCTGGCGCAGCAGGTCGAGCACCGCCTTGTACTGCGTCTCGTTGAGTTCGTAGGGGTTCTGGATGCCCAGTTGCGGCTTGGCCGACTTCAGGTACAGCGCTGCATCGGCGATGTAGATCGGCCCGTCGTAGGCCTGTACGCGGCCCTTGTTGGGTTTGCCGTCGGGCAGCTCCTGCGGCTCGAACACCACGCTCCAGCTGGCAGGTGGTTGCTTGAATACGTTGGTGTTGTACAGCAGTACATTCGGCCCCCACTGATAGGGTGTGCCGTAGACCTGCTTGTCGACCACATACCAGGCGCCGTCCTTGAGGCGCGGGTCGAGCAGCTTCCAGTTGGGAATCAACGCGGTGTTGATCGGTTGCACGCGCTTGCCGGCGATCAGGCGCAGCGAGGCGTCACCCGACGCGGTGACCAGGTCGTAGCCACCCTTGGCCATCAGGCTGACCATCTCGTCGGAGGTGGCGGCGGTCTTGACGTTGACCTTGCACCCGGTGTCCTGCTCGAAGCCGCTCACCCAGTCGTAGGCCTTGTCGCTTTCGCCGCGCTCGATGTAACCGGGCCAGGCGACGATATCCAGTTGCCCCTCGCCGGCACCCACCGCCTTGAGCGGTTCGGCGGCCTGCAGGCTGGCGCTGGCGAGCAGGGCAGTGCACAGGGCACTGAGCAATGCGGTGGAGTGCACAAGCATGATGTTCCCTCTTCTAGTCGTGTTTTGACGGGGCGCTGACAAAGGGCTGCAATCGGAGCTGCTCCTACTAGCGTAGTGCGTTCCTGCAGATGCAACATCCGGAAGCAAATGCGCCACGCCCCTGCGCGAAGCAGGCATTACTCTGGGGCCTTCATTTCCTTTTTGAGGACGCTCAGATGAACACCCGAGGTTTACTCGACCAGTTGCTCAAATCCGGTCAGGAGCTGCTGCAGAACCAGGCGGGCAAAGGCTCCGGCGCCAAGCCCGGTACCCGTGGCGGGCTTGGCGGGTTGTTGGGTGGCGGGGGTTCTGGCGGGCTGGGCAGCCTGCTGTCCGGTGCCGGTGGTGGCGCCCTGGCGGCAGGCGCCATGGGCCTGCTGCTGGGCAACAAGAAAACCCGCAGCCTGGGCGGCAAGGCCCTCACCTACGGTGGCCTCGCTGCGCTTGGGGTGCTGGCCTACAAGGCCTACGGCAACTGGCAGGCCCAGCAGGGCGGTGCGGCGCAGCGCGAACCGCAGACCCTCGACCGTCTGCCCGCTGCCCAGGCCGAGCAGCACAGCCAGGCGATCCTCAAGGCACTGGTGGCGGCGGCCAAGGCCGACGGGCATGTGGATGAGCGCGAAAAGGCACTGATCGAGGGCGAATTCGTCAAGCTCGACCAGGACCCGCAACTGCAGCAGTGGCTGCATGCCGAGTTGCACAAGCCGCTCGACCCGGCCGACGTCGCCCGCGCCGCCAGCACCCCTGAGATGGCCGCCGAAATGTACATCGCCAGCGTCATGCTGGTGGACGAGGAGCACTTCATGGAACGCGCCTACCTCGACGAACTGGCCAAGCAGCTCAGGCTCGACCCGGCGCTCAAGACCGAGCTGGAAAAGCAGGTGCGCCAGGCCTGAACCGGAAAACCCGGGCAAATGGTCATTTATCAGGCCATTTTGCCCAAGCCGTCTTGATCTAAGCCACGTACTCACAGGGTGCCTGGGCTATAATCTGCGCATTTTTATGCTCGCGTAGAACTCTTGAGGGCTGACTGTGAAGAACTGGACATTGCGCCAACGTATCCTGGCGAGCTTCGCCATGATCATCGCCATCATGCTGTTGATGGTGGTCGCTGCCTACTCGCGCCTGATGGCGATCGAGTCCAGCGAGGAGGCGGTACGTTCGGACAGCATTCCCGGGGTCTACTACAGCTCCATGATCCGCAGTGCCTGGGTCGACAGTTACGTCACCACCCAGCAGTTGGTCGGGCTGAGCGAACATCGCGAACTGACCAGTGCCGATGCCGAGTTGTACAAGAGCTTCAACGACCGGCTCAAGCAGCACATGGCCAGCTATCAGAACACTATCAATACCGCTGAGGACAGGCGTAGCTTCGATGAGTTCACCCGTCTGGAAGAGGGCTACCTGAAGATCGTCGACAGCGTGCTGGAGCTTTACCGCAACAAGAATTATGTCCAAGCCCAGCGTCTGCTGGAGCAGAGCATGACCCCGGCCTGGGTCGACGGGCGCAAGCACCTGAACGAAGTGATCGAGGGCAATCGCGAGTCGGCCGAGCAGGCTACCGACGCCATCGTCAGCGCGGTGACCACCGCCAAGGTCAGCATGATGCTGTCGCTGGTGCTGGCCATCGTGGCGGCCGGTATCTGCGGCCTGATGCTGATGCGCGCCATCACCGCCCCCATGCAGCTGATCGTGCGTGCCCTGGACAAACTGCGCGGTGGCGATCTCAGCGTACGCCTGAACCTGGACCGCAAGGACGAGTTCGGCGCGGTGGAGACCGGCTTCAACGACATGATGGGCGAACTGACCACGCTGGTGTCCCAGGCCCAGCGCTCGTCGGTGCAGGTGACCACCTCGGTGACCGAAATTGCCGCCACCTCCAAGCAGCAGCAGGCCACCGCCACCGAAACCGCCGCCACCACCACCGAGATCGGCGCCACCTCGCGGGAGATCGCTGCAACCTCGCGCGACCTGGTGCGCACCATGACCGAAGTGACCAGCGCCGCCGACCAGGCCTCGGTTCTCGCCGGCTCCGGCCAGCAGGGCCTGGCACGCATGGAAGAGACCATGCTGCAGGTGATGGGCGCGGCAGACCTGGTGAACAACAAGCTGGCGATCCTCAACGAAAAGGCCGGCAACATCAACCAGGTGGTGGTGACCATCGTCAAGGTGGCCGACCAGACCAACCTGCTGTCGCTCAATGCGGCGATCGAAGCCGAGAAGGCCGGCGAGTACGGCCGCGGCTTTGCCGTGGTCGCCACCGAGGTACGCCGCCTGGCCGACCAGACCGCCGTGGCCACCTACGACATCGAGCAGATGGTGCGCGAGATCCAGTCGGCGGTATCGGCCGGCGTGATGGGCATGGACAAGTTTTCCGAAGAAGTGCGCCGCGGCATGTTCGAGGTGCAGCAGGTCGGCGAACAGCTGACCCAGATCATCCACCAGGTCCAGGCGCTGGCGCCGCGGGTGCTGATGGTCAACGAAGGCATGCAGGCCCAGGCCACCGGCGCCGAGCAGATCAACCATGCGCTGACGCAACTGGGCGATGCCAGCAGCCAGACCGTCGAGTCGTTGCGCCAGGCCAGTTTTGCCATCGACGAGTTGAGCCAGGTCGCAGTCGGCCTGCGCGGTGGCGTGTCGCGGTTCAAAGTCTGACGCGCCGATGAACGACCTTCAGCCACGCCGCAGCTCGGATGCGGCCAGCCAGGGGCGTTTGTTCCTGGTGTTTCGCATTGGCGGCGAGCGCTTTGCCCTGGACACCCACGCGGTGGTCGAGGTATTGCCGCGCCTGCCCCTCAAACCCATTGCCCACGCACCGGCGTGGGTCGCCGGGGTGCTGGCGCATCGTGGCGCGCTGGTACCGGTGATCGACGTCGGTGCCTTGAGCTTTGGCAAACCCGCGCCGCTGCGCACCAGCACGCGCCTGGTGCTGGTGCACTATCGCGTGGGCCATCACCCGGCGCCGCAGCTGCTGGGCTTGATCCTCGAACAGGCCAGCGACACGCTGCGCTGCAACCCCGCGGATTTTCGCCCCTATGGTGTCGATAATCGCCAGGCCCCCTACCTTGGGCCGGTGCGCGAAGACGAGCAGGGCCTGATGCAGTGGATCAGTGTGCCCGACCTGTTGTCCGACGAGGTCCGCGCGTTGCTGTTTCCTTCGGTCGGTGAGCAGCCATGAGCAGCGAGCAGCGTTTTTTCCGGTTCTTGCAGGAACGTATCGGGCTGGATGTGGCATCGGTGGGTGCGCCGATGATCGAGCGCGCCTTGCGCCAGCGCAGCGCCGCCTTGCAGGCGCGCGATCTGGATGATTACTGGCTGCACCTGCAACAGTCGACGCAGGAGCAGCAGGCGTTGATCGAAGCGGTGATCGTGCCGGAGACCTGGTTTTTCCGTTATCCCGAATCGTTTGGCGCGCTGACCACGCTGGCCCTCAAGCGCCTGGCCGAGGCCTACCCACAGGGCACACCGCGAACTGGGCAGCGGCCTGAAG
>NZ_JAAHBU010000189.1 GCF_010671725.1 Pseudomonas brassicae
GCTACAGCGCCTACGTGCTGGGGCTGGTGGACTACCTGGTCAGCACCACCCTGCCCGTGCAGCAGGCCGGGCTCGATCGCGCCGGCATCGGCGCCTGGAGCGCGCAAAGCACCTGGCTGGGCCTGGAGGTGGAGAGCGCCGAGGTGTTCGGCGGCCAGCCCGACCACGCCTTCGTGACCTTCACCGCGCGCTGGCACGACAACGATGGCGAGCACAGCCACCGCGAGCGTTCGGCCTTCGTGCACAACGATGGGCGCTGGTACTTCATCGACCCCACGGTCGGGCTCAAGGCCGGGCGCAATGACGCGTGCCCATGTGCCAGCGGGCAGAAGTTCAAGAAGTGCTGCGCCAGTTATGTGAGCAGCTAGCCATGCTCGCCCGCGCCCGCCTGTTGTGCATCAGCCTGGTGCTGGTGAACCTGGCGGGCTGTGCCAGTGGGTGGGGCGGGCACTACCAGGACCCCAGCGTGCACCTGGTGCGGGTCGAGACGGTCAAGGCCAGGCTGATGCAACAGGAATTCATCCTGCACTTTCGCATCGACAACCCCAACGACAGCACCCTGCAGGTGCGCAACCTGCATTATGCGGTGCACCTGGGCGGCCTGTTGCTGGCCGAGGGCGACTATGGCCAGTGGTTTCGCGTCGATGGCCACACACGGCGCGTCATCGAAGTGCCGGTGCGCACCAACCTGTGGCGCCAGCTCAAGCCCATCGCCAAACTGCTCGAACATCCTGAGCGGGCGATCCCCTATCGCCTGGAGGGCGAGCTGAGCAGCGGATTATTCTTTGCCCGCGACCTGCACTTGTTGCGCAAGGGTGAGATAATTCCCGCCGATCTTATTCCGGAGTAACCCTCGATGACCCAGCAACCCCACGTTCATGGCCCAGACTGCAACCACGATCACGATCATCACGCGCATGATCATGACCACGGCCATGTGCATGGCCCGCACTGCAACCATGCCCCGCAGGAACCTGCGCGTAACGCCCTGAAGGACGTTGGCCGCAACGACCCGTGCCCGTGCGGCAATGGCAAGAAATTCAAGAAGTGCCATGGTGCCTGATAGCCCCCGGTAGTGCCGCTTTGCGGCCCTTTCGCTGGCAAGCCAGCGCCTACAAGGTACTGCACCGGTCTTCAGGATGGTGTAGAACCTGTGGGAGCTGGCTTGCCAGCAAATAGGCCCTGAACTGGAGCGTGAGCATGATTGACCTGTACTACTGGACCACCCCCAACGGGCACAAAGTCAGCCTGTTTCTCGAAGAAGCCGGCCTGCCCTACACGATCCGCCCGATCAATATCGGCAAAGGCGAGCAATTCGCCCCCCACTTCCTGAAAATCGCCCCCAACAACCGCATCCCGGCCATCGTCGACCACGATGCCGCCGACGGCCAGCCGCTGTCGCTGTTCGAGTCGGGTGCGATCCTGCTCTACCTCGCCGAAAAGACCGGCCAGTTCATTGCCCAGGACCTGCGCGGCCGCCAGGAAACCCTGCAATGGCTGTTCTGGCAAATGGGCGGGCTGGGGCCGATGGCCGGGCAGAACCACCACTTCAACCGCTTCGCCCCCGAAAAGATCCCCTACGCCATCAAGCGCTACGTGGATGAAACCGCGCGCCTCTACGGCGTGTTGAACAAGCGCCTGCAAGACCGACCGTTCGTCGCCGGCCAGGCCTACAGCATCGCCGACATGGCGATCTACCCGTGGATCGTGTCGCACACCTGGCAAGCGCAGAACCTCGATGACTTCCCGGCCCTGAAAGACTGGTTCCTGCGTATCCAGGCGCGTCCTGCCACCCAGCGCGCCTACGCCCTGGTGCAGCAGATCAACCCGCCGCCGGCCTGAACCGCACAGCAGCGGTGCGGTACTTTGAAAATAAAGCCCGCGCCCCCGCTTGCATGGTGTGATCGCGCTCACTAACGTAGCGCCTTTTAGACGTCACGCCCTGCAGGAGCTTTGCCCATGGCCTCGCCAGCCCTTCCCCCCGTTCTACCCCGGTTCGGCGTTGCCGCGGCCCTGCTCGGGCTGCTCAGCCTCGGGGGTTGCCAGATGGGCGGCCCGCGCGACAGCGTCCTCCCCACCACCGGCGTGCAGCCGCTCAAGGGGCTGGCACAGAACGTCTCGGTGCGGCGCAATGCCATGGGTATGCCGCTGATCGAAAGCAGCAGCTTCCATGACGCGCTGTTTACCCTGGGCTACGTGCATGCCGGCGACCGCATCGGCCAGATGGTCGGCATGCGCCTGCTGGCGCAGGGGCGCCTGGCGGAAATGGCCGGCCCGGAGGCGCTCGACGTCGACCGCTTCATGCGCGCCGTCAACCTCAGGAAAAGCGCCAACGAACTGTATGCCGACGCCTCGCCGCGCCTGAAGCGCTTTTTCGAGGTGTACGCACGCGGCGTCAACGCCTACCTGTTCCGTTACCGCGACCGCCTGCCAGCGCCACTGGCGCAGAGCGGCTATCACCCGGAATACTGGAAGCCGCAGGACTCAGCGCTGATCTTCAGCCTGTACAGTTTCAGCCAGTCGGTGAACCTGCAGGAAGAACTGGCGGCCCTGACCCTGGCGCAGAAAGTCGGCGCCGACAAGCTCGCCTGGCTGCTGCCCAGCTACCCCGACGAACCGCTGGCCATGGCCGAGGCCGACAAGCTCAAGGGCCTCAACCTGGGCAGCGCGCTGCCGGGCCTGGCCCCGCTGGCCGCCGTCAGCGAGCAACTGGCCGCGCTCAACCTGCTGGGCACCCCGGCATCGAGCAACTGGGCCATCGGCCCGCAACGCAGCCGCAGCGGCAGGAGCCTGCTGGCCAGCGACAGCCAGGGCGCCTGGGCGCTGAGCCCGGTGCAGATCCGCACCACCAAATACCAGGCCGCCGGTTTCAGCCTGGCCGGCCTGCCGTTCGTGCTCTCCGGTTTCAACGGCAAGGTGGCCTGGAGCAGCAGCGCCGCGATGGGCGACAACCAGGACCTGTACCTGGAAACGCTCAAGCGCGAAGGCAACCGCGTGCTGCATCAGGTGGACGGCCGCTGGCAGCCACTGCAGGCGCGCAACGAAACCTATTTCGTCAAAGGGCAGCGTCCTCAGCGCGAGGTGCTGTTCGAAAGCCGCCACGGCACCCTGCTTACAGGTATCCAGGGCACGCTCGGCCTGGCCCTGAAGCTGCCCGACCTCAAGGGCGACAAGAGCCTGGACGCCTTCTTCGACCTGTCGCGGGCGCAGACCGTGGAGCGTGCCTTCGACGCCAGCCGCGAAATCGGCGCCGCCGCCCTCAACCTGGTATTCGCCGACGCCGGGCATATCGGCTGGCAGGTCACCGGGCGCTTCCCCAACCGTCGCGAAGGCCAGGGCCTGCTGCCCTCGCCGGGTGCCGACGGGCGCTTCGATTGGGACGGCTATGCCGACGCCATGCTCCACCCCTACGACCAGGACCCGCAGCAAGGCTGGCTGGGCAACGCCAACCAGCGCAGCGTGCCCAAGGGCTACGGCCTGCAACTGTCCAACAGCTGGTACTACCCCGAACGTGCCGAACGCCTGGCGCAACTGGCCGGCAACGGCAAGCACGACAGCCGCAGCCTGATGGCCATGCACAACGACCAGACCACGCTGTTTGCCGCCAAGCTCAAGGCCATGTTCGAAGCACCGGGCATGGCCCAGCCGCTCAAGCAGGCCATCGACGCCTTGCCGGCCGAGCAGAAGGCCCGCGCCCGCGAGGCCTTCACCCGGCTGATGGCCTTCGACGGCCAGCTGGGCGCGCAATCGGCGGATGCCGCGCTGTATGCGCTGTTCCTGCAGGAAAGCACGCGCCAGACCTTCCTCGACGAACTGGGCCCCGAGTCCAGCCCGAGCTGGCAGGCCTTCGTTGCCAACGCGCGGCTGTCGTACTCGGCCCAGGCCGACCACCTGCTGGGGCGCGACGACAGCCCGTTCTGGGATGACCGCAACACCCCGGCCAAGGAAGACAAACCGACCATCCTGGCACGCAGCCTGGCCGCGGCCATCAGCGCTGGCGAACGCCAACTGGGCAGCGATCGTCGCGCCTGGCAGTGGGGCAAGCTGCACCAATACCGCTGGCCGGTCAGCGCAGCGTACGGCCTGGGTGACACGCTCAAGCGCGGCCCACTGGCCAGCGGCGGCGACCACACCACCCTGAACGCCTCGCCGTATGCCTGGGGCCAGGACTTCAACGCGCGCCTGTTGCCCTCGATGCGCATGGTGGTGGACTTCGGCCTGGCCGAACCGCTGCAAGGGGTAAGCAGCAGCGGGCAATCCGGCAACCCGGCCAGCGCGCATTTTGCCGATGGTCTGGATACCTGGTTCAAGGGGCGCTACGTGAGTTTCCCGATGCAGCCGCAAAACTTCGAACGCGCCTATGGCACCAAGCGTCTGACCCTGGTACCCGGCAAGTAACGCCCGGAGTTCCCCTACAAGGTGAAGGACTGTCCCAACGGCGGGCGCCCGGTAGACGCGCGCGACTGACGCGTTCGGATCGAACTTCACCGGCCAGGCCGCGCTCCTACGTTAAACCCCCAGCGCAGCGGCCTTGGCATGGACCTGGTGATTGCACGACCCGAAGGCTTGTATTGCCCCCCTGGCGATTTCTACATCGACCCGTGGCGCCCGGTGGAGCGCGCGGTGATCACCCATGGCCACGGTGACCACGCGCGCAGCGGCAACCGCCACTACCTCACCGCCAGCCCCGGCGCGGGCATCCTGCGCAGCCGCCTGGGCACCGATATCAACCTGCAGACCCTCGACTACGGCCAGCGCCTGGACCATGGCGGTGTCACCCTGAGCTTTCACCCGGCCGGCCACGTGCTCGGCTCGGCCCAGGTGCGCCTGCAATACCGCGGCGAAGTGTGGGTGGCGTCGGGGGACTACAAGGTCGAGCCCGACGGCACCTGCGCCCCGTTCGAGCCGGTGCGCTGCGACACCTTCATTACCGAGTCGACCTTCGGCCTGCCCATCTACCGCTGGCAGCCACAGCAGCAGATCTTCGACCAGATCAACGCCTGGTGGCGCGAGAACATCCAGCTGGGCAAGGCCAGCGTGCTGTTCTGCTATTCGTTCGGCAAGGCGCAACGCATCCTGTACGGCCTGGACCCGAGCCTGGGGCCGATCCTGGTGCATGGCGCGGTCGAGCCGCTGAACCGGGTATACCGCGAGGCCGGCGTGGCACTGCCCGCCACCCTGCACGCCAGCGAGATGGACAAGAACGACCCGTTGATGCGCAAGGCGCTGATCCTCGCCCCGCCCTCGGCCGCCGGCAGCACCTGGATGCGCCGCTTTGGCGACTACAGCGATGCCTTCGCCAGCGGCTGGATGCGCCTGCGCGGTACGCGGCGGCGGCGCGGGGTGGACCGCGGCTTTGTGCTCTCCGACCACGCCGACTGGCCGGGGCTGCTGTGGGCCATCGAACAGACCGGTGCACAGCGGGTGATGGTGACCCACGGTTCGGTCGCCGTGCTGGTGCGTTACCTGTGCGAGCGCGGGCTGGATGCGCAGGCGTTCGTCACCGAATACGGCGACGAAGACCAGGCGCCCGGCGTCGAGCCTGCCGCATGAAGGCCTTCGCCGAACTCTATGCGCAACTCGATGGCACCACCTCGAGCAATGCCAAGCGCGACGCGCTGGTGGCCTACTTTGCCGACGCAAGTGCCGCCGATGCGGCCTGGGCGGTGTACTTCCTGGCCGGCGGGCGCCCGCGCCAGCTGGTGCCCACGCGCCTGCTGCGCGAATTGGCGATCAGCCTGTCGGGGCTGACCGAGTGGCTGTTCGAAGAAAGCTACCAGGCGGTCGGCGACCTTGCCGAGACCTTTTCGCTGTTGCTGCCCGAAGCCACTCACAGCAGTGACGAGGGCCTGGCCTACTGGGTCGAGGAGTGCCTGCTGCCGTTGCGCGGCCTGCCGCCCGAAACGCTGGCGCAGCGCCTGCCGCCGCTGTGGGCGCAACTGGACCGGCAAAGCCTGCTGGTGTGCCTGAAGCTGATTACCGGCAGTTTTCGGGTCGGTGTATCGAAGCTGCTGGTGACCCGCGCGCTGGCGCAACGGGCCGACATCGACAGCAAGCGCGTGGCGCAACGGCTGGTCGGCTACACCGACCTGTCGCATCGCCCCACCGCCGACAGCTACCTCAAGCTGATCGCAGCCGAGTCCGACGACGAACATGCCCAGCGCGGCGGCCAGCCGTACCCGTTCTTCCTGGCGCATGCGTTGCAACAGCCGGTGGAGCAGTTCGACGCCCTGCTCGGCCCGCCCGAGCACTGGCAGGCGGAGTGGAAGTGGGACGGCATTCGCGCCCAGGTGGTCAAGCGCGAGGGTCAGTTGTGGGTGTGGTCGCGGGGTGAAGAGCTGCTCACCGAGCGCTTTCCCGAGTTGCAGGCACTGGCCACGGTGCTGCCCGACGGCTGCGTGGTGGATGGCGAGATCGTGGTGTGGCGCGAGGGCGTGCAGCCGTTCGCGCTGCTGCAGCAACGCATCGGGCGCAAGACCCTGGGCAAGAAGATCCTCGCCGATGCACCGGTGGTGCTGATGGGCTACGACCTGCTGGAGTGGCAGGGCGCCGACTGGCGCAGCCGCGCGCAGGCCGAACGCCGGGCGCAGCTGGAGGCCGCTGGTGCAGGCCAGTG
>NZ_JAAHBU010000019.1 GCF_010671725.1 Pseudomonas brassicae
GCTTGCCAGCGAAAGGGCCCTCAGCCTTGCAGATGAGCCAGCACCTGCTGCACCAACGGCCCGGCATCGCGCCGATAGGCCAGCGCCACGCTACTCACGCAGCCTTCGTCGGCCAACGCCACCCAGCGCAGCCCCGCTGGTGCAATATCGCGCATGCACTGCGGCAGCAACGCCACGCCGAACCCGGCCTGGATCAACTGCAATTGCGTGGTCTTGCGCGACACCACTCGTGCCGCCCGCGGGAAGAACCCTTCGCGCATGCACAACTCGGCCGACAGGTAGCTCAGGCCGCCACGCTGGCGATGCGGAATGGAGATGAACGCTTCGTCGCGCAACTGCGCCAGGTGCACGCGCGGTTCACCCGCCAGAGGATGATCGGCGGCAACCGCCAGCAGCAACGGCTCCTCGAACAACGGCTGCACGCTCAACCCCTCATGCTGACGCAGCACCGGCAGGCGCAGCAGGCCCAACTCCAGGCGCCCTTCGGCGAGGTCCTCCAGTTGCGCCTCGGACGACGCCTGGGCGATCTCCATGGACACGCCAGGGTTGTCCTGCAAGTAGTTGCTCAGGCGCGTGAGCAGGGCGCCCGTCAGTGGCACCGTGCTGGAGTGGCTCAGGCGCAGGCTGCCGCGCAGGCCCTGGCCGATTTCGCTGGCCAGGCGGCTGGCCTTGTCGAGATCGCCAAGCAGGGCGCGTGCACGCGGCAGGAAGGCCTGGCCGGCGGCAGTGAGGCGTGGCTGGCGGGCCGTGCGTTCGAACAGCGCTGTGTCCAGTTTCCCCTCCAGTTCCTTGATCTGCCGGCTCAGCGCCGACTGCGCCACGCACACGCGTTCGGCCGCAGCACTGAAACTGCCAGCCTCGGCAATTTCGACGAAGTAGTGCAGTTGGCGGGTAGAAATCATCTGTCATGCCTTTTCGAGATGGCTGGTGGCTAAATTGCATATTAGTCGGCATGGCTTGCGCATCGCTACAGTTCAGCTATCAATCACCTCCAGAGGCGCGCCCATGCTTTCGGCCCTTCTCGATCAACTGCCCTTCACCGCCACCCAGTGGCTGCCGATCCTGCTGGGCGTGGGCGCGGCCTACATCGTGTTCGGCATTGCAGGTTTCGGCACTGCCCTGGTCGCCGGCCCGATCCTGATCAATTTCATGCCGCTGTCACGCATCATCCGCTGCTGGTGCTGCTGGACTTTGTCGCCGCCTTCGGCAACTGGCTGCCCGCACGCAAGGCGGTGGTGCGTGGCGAATTACTGCGCCTGCTGCCGTTCATGGCCATCGGCTGCACCCTGGGCGTGGTGTTCCTGCTGAACCTGAAGTCGGATCTGCTGCTGTTGCTGATGGGGCTGTTCGTTACCGCCTACGCACTCTACAGCCTGGCGGTGAAGGTCAAGCCGGCGCAACTGGCCGGCGGCTGGGCAGTGCCGATGGGCACGGTCGGCGGCCTGTTTGGTGCGCTGTTCGGCAGTGGCGGCTTTCTGTATGCCATCTACCTGAACGCGCGGCTGGCCTCCAAGGACCAGGCGCGTGCCACCCAGAGTGCGTTGATCAGCTGCAGCACGGTGGTGCGCCTGAGCCTGTTCCTGATCGCCGGGGTATACGCCGACCTGTCCTTGCTGCTGCTCGCGCTGTGCCTGCTGCCGATGATGGTGGCGGGGCTGTGGGCCGGTCGCCGGCTGACCCTGAACATGTCCCGCGAAGCCTTCGTGCGGCTGGTCACCTGGCTGGTGCTGGCCAGCGGCATCGCGCTGATCGCACGCTACCTGAGTGAGGTAAACTGGCACCTTTAACCTGTTCGGCCGCCGTCATGACTTTCCAGAGCATCATCGTCCCCAAGATCTCCACCGTGCCGGTGCACGAGCCGCGCGCCCGCGCGATCCTGCGCTGGCTGGTACGCGAGAAGGTGATCGAGGAACAGCTCAGCACCTGCGGGCGCACCGGCAATCGCATGGCCTACGCCATCGCCGAGGGCGCGCGCAAGGTGGTCGAACGGCCAGCGCTGTTGCCATATGGTCAACCGGTCAACGGCCTTGAAGTCATCTACAAGCGCTGCATCTATACGCCCACCGATGGCTTCCTCGAAGAAGCCGGCTGTGCCGAGTGCCGCAAGGAAGTCGGGGTGGAGCTGTTTGCCAGCCTGGAAGAGTGGATGCCCGGCATCAGCGACAACTTCACCTGCCCGCGCTGCGGCCATGAAGACGACATCAACGGCTTCCTGTTTCTGCAAGCCTGTGCCTTTTCCAACCTGGGGTTCATCTTCAATAACTGGGGCGAGGCCGGTTTCAAGCAGTCCTTCATCGATGCGTTTGCCGACTGGCTCGACCAGCCGGTGGCCGTGGTGCAGGTCAAGCTGCAAGGCAACTGACCGAAGGCCCATCTTTGCATTGAGTCAACGGGCGCGCACGAGTATAATGGCGCGCTTCCATTTTTCCCGCCCGGGAGCCCCCGCGATGCTGCGTATCAGCCAAGAAGCCCTGACCTTCGACGACATTCTCCTAGTACCCGGTTACTCCGAGGTGCTACCTAACGAAGTCAGTCTCAAGACCCGTTTGACCCGTGGCATCGAGCTGAATATTCCGCTGGTTTCCGCCGCCATGGACACCGTGACCGAAGCCCGCCTGGCCATTGCCATGGCCCAGGAAGGCGGTATTGGCATCATCCACAAGAACATGACCATCGAGCAGCAAGCTGGCGAAGTGCGCAAGGTCAAGAAGTTCGAAGCTGGCGTGGTCAAGGACCCGATCACCATCGAGGCCGACGCCACCGTGCGTGACCTGTTCGAACTGACTCGCCTGCACAACATCTCCGGCGTACCGGTGCTGCACGATGGTGACCTGGTCGGCATCGTCACTTCCCGTGACGTGCGTTTCGAAAACCGCCTCGACGCCACCGTACGTGAAGTGATGACGCCCAAAGAGCGCCTGGTCACTGTCAAGGAAGGCGCCGACAAGCACGATGCCCGCGAACTGCTGCACAAGCACCGCATCGAGCGCGTACTGATCGTCGACGAAAAATTCGCCCTCAAGGGCATGATGACCGTCAACGACATCGAAAAGGCCAAGGCCTACCCGCTGGCCAGCAAGGACGACCAGGGTCGCCTGCGCGTCGGTGCTGCGGTCGGTACCGGCAAAGACACCGGTGACCGTGTGGCTGCGCTGGTTGCTGCCGGGGTTGACGTGGTGGTGGTCGACACTGCCCACGGCCACTCCAAGGGCGTGATCGACCGCGTGCGCTGGGTCAAGCAGAACTTCCCCGAGGTGCAGGTGATCGGCGGCAACATCGCCACCGGCGCTGCCGCCAAGGCCCTGGCCGAAGCCGGCGCCGATGCGGTCAAGGTCGGTATCGGCCCTGGCTCGATCTGCACCACTCGCATCGTTGCCGGTGTCGGCGTACCGCAGATCAGCGCCATCGCCAATGTCGCCGCTGCGCTGGAAGGCACCGGCGTACCGCTGATCGCCGACGGCGGCATCCGCTTCTCCGGTGACCTGTCCAAGGCCATCGTCGCTGGCGCCAGCGCCGTGATGATGGGCTCGATGTTCGCCGGTACCGAAGAAGCGCCAGGCGAAATCGAACTGTTCCAGGGCCGTTCCTACAAGGCTTACCGCGGCATGGGCTCGCTGGGTGCAATGTCCCAGGCCCAGGGCTCCTCGGACCGCTACTTCCAGGACTCCTCGGCTGGCGCCGAGAAGCTGGTACCGGAAGGTATCGAAGGTCGCGTGCCATACAAGGGTACCCTGACCGCGATCATCCACCAGCTGATGGGCGGCCTGCGTTCCTCGATGGGTTACACCGGCAGCGCCAACATCGAAGAAATGCGCACCAAGCCCGAGTTCGTGCGCATCACCGGTGCCGGCATGGCCGAGTCCCACGTGCATGACGTGCAGATCACCAAGGAAGCGCCAAACTACCGCGTAGGTTGATGCGCCTGGCAATACCTGTAAGCGGGCTGTTCACGACAGCCCCGCGTCGTTTCCGATTACCACTGACGAGATTGAGTCATGGCCCTCGACATTCACGCTCACCGTATCCTGATCCTCGACTTCGGTTCCCAGTACACCCAGCTGATCGCCCGCCGTGTGCGCGAGATCGGCGTGTACTGCGAACTGCACCCGTTCGACATGGACGACGAGGCGATTCGCGAATTCGCTCCGCGCGGCATCATCCTGGCCGGCGGCCCCGAGTCGGTGCACGAAGCCGACAGCCCGCGCGCGCCACAGGCCGTATGGGACCTGGGCGTACCGGTATTCGGTATCTGCTACGGCATGCAGACCATGGCCGAGCAACTGGGCGGCAAGGTTGAAGGTTCCGAGCTGCGCGAGTTCGGCTACGCCCGTGTCGACGTGGTCGGCAAGAGCCGCCTGCTCGACGGCATCGAAGACCACGTCGACGCCGACGGCGTATTCGGCCTGGACGTATGGATGAGCCACGGTGACAAGGTCACCCGCATCCCCGAAGACTTCCACATCCTGGCCAGCACCCCGAGCTGCCCAATCGCCGGCATGTTCAACGACAGCCGTGGCTACTACGGCGTGCAGTTCCACCCGGAAGTGACCCACACCAAGCAGGGCGGTCGCATCCTGTCGCGCTTCATCCTCGACATCTGCGGCTGCGAAGCGCTGTGGACCCCGTCGAAAATCGCCGAAGACGCGATTGCCCAGGTACGTGCCCAGGTCGGTAGCGACAACGTGCTGCTCGGCCTGTCCGGTGGTGTCGACTCCTCGGTGGTTGCGGCGCTGCTGCACAAGGCCATCGGCGACCAGCTGACCTGCGTGTTCGTCGACAACGGCCTGCTGCGCCTGCATGAAGGTGAGCAGGTGATGGCCATGTTCGCCGAGAACATGGGCGTCAAGGTCATCCGCGCCAACGCCGAAGACCAGTTCCTGAACAACCTGGCCGGCGAAGCCGACCCGGAGAAGAAGCGCAAGATCATCGGCCGTACCTTCATCGACGTGTTCGATGCCGAGTCGACCAAGCTGCACAACATCAAGTACCTGGCGCAGGGCACCATCTACCCGGACGTGATCGAGTCGGCCGGCGCCAAGAGCGGCAAGGCCCACGTGATCAAGTCGCACCACAACGTCGGTGGCCTGCCGGAGGAGATGAACCTCAAGCTGGTCGAGCCGCTGCGCGAGCTGTTCAAGGACGAAGTGCGTCGTCTGGGCCTGGAGCTGGGCCTGCCGTACGACATGGTCTACCGTCACCCGTTCCCGGGCCCGGGCCTGGGCGTGCGTATCCTCGGTGAAGTGAAGAAGGAATACGCCGACCTGCTGCGTCGTGCCGACCACATCTTCATCGAAGAGCTGCGCAAGGCCGACTGGTACCACAAGGTCAGCCAGGCCTTCGTGGTGTTCCAGCCGGTGAAATCGGTGGGCGTGGTGGGTGACGGCCGTCGTTACGCCTGGGTCGTGGCGCTGCGTGCGGTCGAGACCATCGACTTCATGACCGCACGTTGGGCGCACCTGCCGTACGAACTGCTGGAAACGGTAAGCGGGCGCATCATCAACGAGATCGAAGGCATCTCGCGCGTTACTTATGACGTGTCGAGCAAGCCGCCTGCGACGATCGAGTGGGAATGATCGGGCGTCCGGCATTGTCCGGCACCCGCTAGCAATAAATGCCCTGGAGCCCGCGTAACTGCGGGCTTTTTGGTTTTCGGGTCCAGCCGGTCGAACGCGTACCGCTTCAACTGCGCACGCCGCAGCTTGCCGGCCGGGTCGAAGGCAAACGCCTCTACCCCACCGACTCGCCTGCCAGCAGGCGTTTACCCAGCCATCGATAAAAAAGATATACACTCGGCAAAATCTAAAAAACCAGACTGCCGGGTGCTTACCCCATGATGACGCTGCGCCAGATCCGCCACTTCATCGCCGTGGCCGAGACCGGGTCGATCTCCGCCGCCGCCCAGGCGGTGTACATCTCCCAGTCCACGCTGACCCTGGCCATCCAGCAACTGGAGCAGGAAATCGGCGTCAGCCTGTTCAACCGCCACGCCAAGGGCATGCACCTCACTCACCAGGGCCACCAGTTCCTGCGCCAGGCGCACCTGATCCTGGCCACCGTCGACAACGCCAAGCGCAGCCTGCAGCACAGTACCGACCAGGTGGCCGGGCAACTGGTGGTCGGCGTGACCAGCCTGGTGGCCGGCTACTACCTCGCCGACCTGCTGACCCGTTTCCAGCGCGCCTACCCGAATGTGGAACTGCGCGTGATGGAGGACGAACGATCGTATATCGAGCATTTGCTGGTCAGCGGCGAGATCGATGTCGGCGTGCTGATCCTGTCCAACCTCGAAGACCGCCATGCCCTGCAATCCGAAGTACTGACCCACTCGCCCCATCGGCTGTGGCTGCCGGCGCAGCACCCGCTGCTGGAGCACGACAGCATCAACCTGGCCGACGTGGCCCGCGAATCATTGATCCAGTTGAACGTCGACGAGATGGACAGCAATGCCCAGCGCCTCTGGTCGCATGCTGGCCTGCAGCCGCGCATCACCTTGCGCACCGCCTCGACCGAAGCGGTGCGCAGCCTGGTGGCGGCCGGCCTGGGCGTATCGATCCAGCCCGACATGACCTATCGCCCCTGGTCGCTGGAAGGCGACATCATCGAGGCACGCCCGATTGCCGACCTCACCCAGACCCTTGACGTCGGCCTGGCCTGGCGCCGGGGCACGGCGCGCCCGGCGCTGGTCGACCCGTTCCTGGCGGTTGCCCGCGAGCAGCCTCACGGCGGGCGCAAGTCATCCCTTTAGGCGTACCCGCGCCACACACGAAACAGGAAGCCTCTACATGTCAGCCGCGCAGACCCCGTTGTCCACCGCACTCCTGATCGATGGTGAACTCGTCGCCGGCCAGGGCGTCGTCGAGCCAATCCTCAACCCTGCAACCGGGCAGGTGCTGACCCACATCGCCGAAGCCAGTGCCGAGCAGACAGAAGCCGCGATCCTCGCCGCCCATCGTGCGTTTGCCGGTTGGGCACGCACCACGCCGCAGCAACGCTCGAACCTGCTGCTGGAGATCGCCAGTGCAATCGAGAACAACGCCGACGTGCTCGCGCGGCTCGAATCGCTGAATTGCGGCAAGCCCTTGCACCTGGCGCGCAAAGACGACCTGAGCGCCAGCGTGGATGTGTTCCGCTTCTTCGCCGGTGCCGTGCGCTGTCAGACCGGCCAACTGAGCGGTGAGTACCTGCCCGGTTACACCAGCATGGTGCGCCGCGACCCGATCGGGGTGGTGGCCTCGATTGCCCCGTGGAACTACCCGATCATGATGGCCGCGTGGAAAATCGCCCCCGCCCTGGCCGCCGGCAATACCCTGGTGTTCAAGCCCTCCGAGCACACGCCGCTGTCGATTCTGGCCCTGGCGCCGACCTTGGCCCAGTTGCTGCCGCGCGGGGTGATCAACATCATCTGTGGCGGCGGTGAGAACGTCGGCGCGCATCTGGTCAGCACCCCAAGGTGCGCATGGTGTCGCTGACCGGCGATATCGTCACCGGGCAGAAGATACTCTCGACTGCGGCCAGGACCCTCAAGCGCACCCACCTGGAACTGGGCGGCAAGGCCCCGGTGATC
>NZ_JAAHBU010000190.1 GCF_010671725.1 Pseudomonas brassicae
GCTTGCCAGCGAAGGCGTCACCGCCGCTTAGTTGTCATACCCCAGGTTGGGCGCCAGCCAGCGCTCGGTCACTGCCAGGTCCTGCCCTTTGCGCGCGGTGTAACGCTCGATCTGGTCCTTGTCCACCTTGCCCACGGCAAAGTACTGCGCCTGCGGGTGTGCAAAGTACCAGCCGCTCACCGCTGCCGCCGGGAACATCGCGAAGTGCTCGGTGAGGAACACGCCGCTCGGCCCGGTCTCGCCAATCGCGGTGCCGTCGAGCAGGCGGAACAGGGTTTCCTTCTCGGTATGGTCCGGGCACGCCGGGTAGCCCGGGGCAGGGCGGATGCCCGCGTACTGCTCCTTGATCAACGCCTCGTTGTCCAGGTGCTCGTCCTTGGCATAGCCCCAGTACTCCTTGCGCACCTGTTCGTGCAGCCACTCGGCACACGCCTCGGCCAGGCGGTCGGCCAGGGCCTTGACCATGATCGAGCTGTAGTCGTCGCCCTTGTCCTGGTAGGCCTTGGCCACTTCCTCGGCGCCGATGCCGGCGGTGGTGATGAAGCCGCCCACGTAGTCGGTGATGCCGCTGTCCTTGGGCGCGACAAAGTCGGCCAGCGAGAAGTTCGGCTTGTTGTCCGGCTTGATCGTCTGCTGGCGCAGGTGATGCAGCACAGCCAGCGGCTGGCCGTCGTCGCCATACACCTCGATGTCGTCATGCGCCACCTGGTTGGCCGGCCAGAAGCCGAACACCGCACGCGCGCTGATCAGCTTTTCGTCGATCAGCTTGGCGAGCATTTCCTGGGCATCGGCGAACAGCGCGGTGGCCGCTTCGCCCACCACCTCGTCGCTGAGGATGCGCGGGTACTTGCCGGCCAGGTCCCAGGAGATGAAGAATGGGGTCCAGTCGATGTACTCGGCCAGCACCTTGAGGTCGATGTTCTCCAGCACCTTGGCACCGGTGAACGTCGGCACCACCGGCTGGTAACCGGCCCAGTCGTACTGGGGCTTGGCTTCGATCGATTTCGCGTAGCTCAGGCGCTCGGTGCGGGCACTGCGGTTGGCGGTGCGCTCGCGCACGTCGATGTAGTCCAGGCGGGTCTTCTCGACGAAGCCTGGCTTGAGCTCCTTGGACAGCAGCTGGGTCGCCACGCCCACCGCGCGCGAGGCGTCGGTCACGTAGATCACCGCGTCGTTGCTGTACTTGGGCTCGATCTTCACCGCCGTGTGCGCCTTGGAGGTGGTCGCGCCGCCAATCATCAGCGGCAGGTGGAAGTCCTGACGCTGCATCTCGCGGGCCACGTGCACCATTTCGTCCAGCGACGGGGTGATCAGCCCGGACAGGCCGATGATGTCGCACTTCTGCTCGCGCGCCACCTGCAGGATCTTCTCGGCCGGTACCATCACGCCCAGGTCGACGATGTCATAACCGTTGCAGCCCAGTACCACGCCGACGATGTTCTTGCCGATGTCGTGCACGTCGCCCTTGACCGTGGCCATCAGGATCTTGCCCTTGGCTTCGGGCTTGTCGCCTTTTTCCAGCTCGATGAACGGGATCAGGTGGGCTACCGCCTGCTTCATCACCCGCGCCGACTTGACCACCTGGGGCAGGAACATCTTGCCCGCGCCAAACAGATCGCCAACGATGTTCATGCCGCTCATCAGCGGGCCTTCGATCACTTCGATCGGGCGTGCGCACTGCTGGCGGCACTCCTCGGTGTCTTCGACGATGAAGGCGGTGATGCCCTTGACCAGCGCGTGTTCCAGGCGCTTGTCGACCGGCAGCGAACGCCATTCTTCGTTCTCGACTTCCTTGACTGCGCCGCCGCCCTTGTAGTCGTCGGCAATCGCCAGCAGGGCATCGGTGCCCTCAGGGGTGCGGTTGAGCACCACGTCCTCGACCTTCTCGCGCAGCAGTGCCGGGATCTCGTCGTAGATCTCCAACTGGCCGGCGTTGACGATACCCATGGTCAGGCCATTCTGGATCGCGTGGTAGAGGAATACCGAGTGGATCGCCTCGCGCACCGGGTTGTTGCCACGGAACGAGAACGACACGTTGGACACCCCGCCCGAGGTCAGCGCGTAGGGCAGGTGGTCGCGAATGTAGGCGCAGGCCTCGATGAAGTCGACCGCATAGTTGTTGTGCTCCTCGATGCCGGTGGCCACGGCAAAGATGTTCGGGTCGAAGATGATGTCTTCGGGCGGGAAGCCCACTTCATCGACCAGGATGTCGTAGCTGCGCTTGCAGATCTCGCGCTTGCGCGCGGCGGTGTCGGCCTGGCCGACCTCGTCGAAGGCCATTACCACCACGGCGGCGCCGTAGCGCTTGCACAGGCGTGCATGATGCTTGAAGGCCTCGACGCCTTCCTTCATCGAGATCGAGTTGACGATGCCCTTGCCCTGGATGCACTTGAGGCCGGCTTCGATCACTTCCCACTTGGAGGAGTCGATCATGATCGGCACGCGCGAAATGTCCGGCTCGCCGGCGATCAGGTTGAGGAACTTGACCATGGCCGCCTGGGAATCGAGCATCCCTTCGTCCATGTTGATGTCGATCACCTGGGCACCGGCCTCGACCTGCTGCAGGGCGACTTCCAGGGCCTCGGTGTAGTTCTCTTCGCGGATCAGCCGCGCGAAGCGCGCGGAACCGGTGATGTTGGTGCGCTCACCGACGTTGACGAACAGCGAGCTGCGGTCGATGGTGAACGGCTCCAGGCCCGACAGGCGACAGGCCTTGGGGATCTCGGGGATCACGCGTGGCGGGTACTTGGCCACGGCCTGGGCAATCGCCTGGATATGCCCGGGGGTGGTACCGCAGCAACCGCCGATGATGTTGAGAAAGCCGCTGGCGGCGAACTCTTCGATCACCGCAGCGGTTTCGGCCGGGGTCTCGTCGTATTCACCAAAGGCGTTCGGCAGGCCGGCGTTGGGGTGTGCCGACACGTGGGTGCCGGCCTTGTTCGACAGCTCTTCGAGGTAGGGACGCAGGTCGGCGGCGCCCAGTGCGCAGTTCAGGCCCACCGAGATCGGGTTGGCGTGGCGCACCGAGTTCCAGAACGCTTCGGTGGTCTGCCCCGAGAGGGTACGCCCCGAGGCGTCGGTGATGGTGCCGGAAATCATGATCGGCAATTCGATGCCGTCATCCTCGAACACCTGCTGCACGGCGAAGATCGCCGCCTTGGCGTTGAGGGTGTCGAAGATGGTCTCGATCAGGATCAGGTCGGCGCCGCCCTCGATCAGGCCACGGGTCGCCTCGATGTAGTTCTCTACCAGCAGGTCGAAGGTGACGTTGCGATAGCCCGGATCGTTGACGTCGGGGGAGATCGAGCAGGTGCGGCTGGTCGGGCCCAGCACGCCGGCAACGAAGCGCGGCTTGTCAGGGGTTTCGAGGGTCTTGGCGTCGGCCACCTGACGAGCGATGCGTGCGCCTTCGACGTTGAGCTCGTACACCAGTGCTTCCATGCCGTAGTCGGCCTGGGACACCTGGGTGGCGTTGAAGGTGTTGGTCTCCAGGATATCGGCACCGGCATCCAGATAGGCTTTCTCGATGGCGGCGATCACGTCGGGCCGCGACAGCAGCAGCAGGTCGTTGTTGCCCTTCACATCGCTTGGCCAATCGGCAAAGCGCGTGCCACGATAGTCGTGTTCCTCCAGACGGTAGCTTTGGATCATAGTACCCATGCCGCCATCGAGGATCAGTATGCGCTCTTTGAGGGCTTGCTGAAGTGCTTGGGAACGAGCGCTGCGGTCAGACATAGGACTACCTGGTCGGGCAAATACAAAAGTTGCGGAATAATAACAAACCTGCGCGGTTTTGAGGCGCGTTGCTGGTTTGCATGAATTTCATTCATGTTGGCGCGCCACTGCCACCAGTAGAATCGTGAAGCTATCAATACTTGGACATTTGGCACATGGTGCATCGCTTACTTGCCGGCGCCTTCGCCCTGCTCATCAGCGGCGTGGCAGTCGGGCAAGCCCCCGTCTCCGGCCCGGCTATTTCGTATACCCGGGACATCCAACCGATCTTCACCGAGAAGTGCGTGGCCTGCCACGCCTGCAACGATGCGGCCTGCCAGTTGAACCTGGGCAGTGCCGAGGGCGTCGCGCGCGGTGCCTCGAAAGTCCCCGTCTACCAGGGCGACCGCAGTACGGCGGTGGCGCCGACGCGCCTGTTCTACGATGCGCACAGCGTCGAGGCCTGGCAGCACAAGGGCTTCAGCTCGGTGCTCGACAGCCAGGACAGCCAGGCGGCGCTGATGGCCCGCATGCTCGAACTGGGCCACAGCGCGCCACTGGCGCCCAATGCCAAGCTGCCCCAGGAGATCGTACTGGGCCTGAACCGCAACAATATGTGCCCGCTGCCCGGCGAGTTCGACGCCTATGCCGGTGCCCATCCCAAGGAAGGCATGCCCCTGGCGGTGACCGGCCTGACCGACGCCGAGTACCAGACCCTGCAGCGCTGGCTCGCCGCTGGCGCGCCGGTGGAGCACAGCCCGATCCAGCCAAGCGCCACCGAGGCGGCGCAGATCCGCGAATGGGAGGCGCTGCTCAACCGCCCGGGCTCCTCCGAAGCGCTGGTGGGGCGCTGGCTGTATGAGCACCTGTTTCTGGCCCACGTGCACTTTGTCGGCGGTGAGCCGGGCCATTTCTTCCAGTGGGTGCGCTCGCGCACGCCCAGCGGCCAGCCGATCGACCTGATCGCCACGCGTCGCCCCAACGACCCGCCGGGCACCGACTTCTATTACCGCCTGCTGCCGGTGCAGGGCGTGATCGTGCACAAGACCCACATCACCTACCCGATGGGCCCCAACAAGCTCAAGCGCGTCAAGCAACTGTTCTACAGTGGTGACTGGCACGCCAGCGCCTTGCCTGGCTATGGCCCGCGCCACCGCGCCAATCCGTTCGAGACCTTCGAGGCCATCCCTGCGGTGGCGCGCTACCAGTTCATGCTGGATAACGCCGAATACTTCGTGCGCACCTTCATTCGCGGGCCCGTATGCCGCGGGCAGATCGCCACCGACGTGATCCGCGACAACTTCTGGACGCTGTTCCAGGAACCGGCCCACGACCGCTACCTGACCGATGCCGACTACCGTGGCAAGGCCACGCCGCTGCTGGCCATGCCCGGCCAGATCGACGACGTGGGCAGTATCCTGACCCTGTGGCATGCCTACCGCGACAAGCGCAACGACTACGAGAAGCTGCGTCGCGACGCCTATGCCGAGCTGCCGGCACCGAGCTGGTCGAGCCTGTGGGCCGGCAACGACAACGCACTGCTGAGCATCTTCCGTCACTTCGACAGCGCCTCGGTGACCAAGGGCCTGATCGGCGATGTGCCCAAGACGATGTGGTTGTTCGACTACCCGTTGTTCGAGCGCACCTATTACCAGTTGGCAGTGAACTTCGATGTGTACGGCAACGTTTCGCACCAGGCGCAGACGCGGCTGTATTTCGACCTGATCCGCAACGGCGCAGAGGTCAACTTCCTGCGCCTGATGCCGGCCGAACAGCGTGGCGACATTCTCAGCGACTGGTACCAGAACAGCGGCAAAGTGAAGATGTGGATGGACTACGAGGACATCGACACCGACACCCCGAGCGCCCTGAAACTCGACCCCAAAGACCCCAAGCGCGACTTCGGCCTCAAGCTGGTGCAGCGCACGGGCAGCCTCAACGCTTCGCCCGACCCGATCAACCGTTGCCAGGGGGCATACTGCTCGCTGCCCAGCAGCAGCGAGCAGTTCCGGGATGTAGAGCAGGCCCTGAGCCGGTTGACCTCGCGCCCGGCCGCGGGCCTCAAGGTGATCAACCAGTTGCCCGAAGCCACCCTGCTGCGTATCGAGGGGCAGGGCGGCACCCGCCAGGTCTACAGCCTGTTGCACAACCGTGCGCACAGCAACGTGGCGTTCATGCTCGGCGAAGCCTATCGCTATCAGCCAGGGCTGGACACGCTGACGATCTACCCGGGGGTGATGAGCAGCTACCCCAACTTCATCTTCAACATCCCGGTCGACGATGTGCCGGAGTGGGTCGAAGACATGGAGGCCGCTCGCGATGACGCCGCGAAGTTCGAGCGCATCGTCATGCGCTGGGGTGTGCGTCGCAGCCATCCGCAGTTCTGGACGTATTTTCACGACCTCAACCGCTACATCCAAGACACCGACCCGGTGGAGTCCGGGGTGCTGGACATGAACCGCTACGAGAACCTCTGAAATGCCCGCCGGGCAGATCGGGCTGATCTTTCCCGGCTTTTCGTAGTCCCACCCGCAAGCGGTCCCGATTCGTTCGGGGCCAGGGTGGGGTAACGAGAGACAGGTATCCGGATGCTGTTTTCGCTTCAAGCACTGCGGGCGTTCGCCGCCTGGGTGGTGGTGTGTCACCACTTCATACAGATCTTTTTCGACTTCAAGACCGATGGCCCGGTCGGCCAGGTGCTGGCTGACGTGGTGCGGTGGGGGTCGATATCTTCTTTGTCATCAGCGGGCTGGTGATCTACCTGTCGACCCGCGACAAGCCGATTGCGCCGAAACGCTTTCTGCTCAACCGGGCGCTGCGCATCGTGCCGGCCTACTGGTTCTACACCGGGCTGATGGCGCTGCTGCTGGTGGTGGCCAGCCAGTGGATGCCGCACCAGACCCTCAAGCTTCAGCACCTGCTGCTGTCGTTGCTGTTCATCCCGGCGGAGAACCCGGGTGGCTACGGGCTGTACCCCACGCTGAACGTGGGCTGGACGCTGAACTACGAGATGTTCTTCTACCTGCTGTTCTCGCTGGTGTTCCTGGTGCGCCAGCGTCATCACCTGTGGCTGGTGGCACTGGCGCTGTTCGTGGTCAGCGAAGTGCTGACCGGGCTGGGGGGGCTGGGGCGTTTCTACAGCAACAACATCATCTATGAGTTCCTGCTGGGGGTGGCCATCGGTGTGGTGCACCGGCGGGGCTGGATTGTCCAGGGCTTGTGGCTGCCGCTGTTGACCATCGCCGCCGCGGCCGCGGCGATCTACCGGTTCGATGCGTCGTCACGCCTGTTGCACTGGGGCCTGCCGAGCGCGTTGATCGTGCTGTCGTGCATTTCGCTGGAGCCTTATTTCAGCGGTAACCGCCTGCTCAAGGCGCTGGGTGACTGCTCCTATTCGGTGTACCTGATCCATGTGCTGGTGCTGTACGGCGGCTGGTTCGCCAGCGAGCGCCTGGGGCTGAGCCCGTACCTGGTGTTCGCGTTGTGTGTGCCGGTGATTGCCGGGGCCTCGTGGGCCAGTTACCAATGGCTGGAAAAGGGCCTGTACCGGCGCATGCACCGCTGGTTCGAGGCGCGCCTGGGGCCGGCGGTGCCGGTTGCACATTCCTGACGGGTTTACTAGGACTTTGTTCGCAGGCCGTGTTGGCGTAAACTGCGGGCAAGTCTGTGAGGAACTTACATGAGCGCCATAACTATTACCGACGCCGCGCACGATTACCTGGCCGATCTGCTGGAAAAGCAGAATACCCCAGGCATTGGCATTCGCGTTTTCATTACCCAACCGGGTACGACCTACGCTGAAACCTGCATCGCCTACTGCAAGCCGGGCGAAGAAAAGCCGGAGGATGAAGCGGTGGGCCTGAAAAGCTTCACTGCCTACCTGGACGCGGTCAGCATTCCGTTCCTGGAAGATGCGGTGGTCGACTACGCCACCGACCGCATGGGTGGCCAGCTGACCATCAAGGCGCCGAACGCCAAGGTGCCGATGGTCAACGCCGACAGCCCGATCAACGAGCGCATCAACTATTACCTGCAAACCGAGATCAACCCGGGGCTGGCCAGCCATGGCGGCCAGGTCAACCTGATCGACGTGGTCGAGGACGGCATTGCCGTGCTGCAGTTCGGTGGCGGTTGCCAGGGCTGTGGCCAGGCCGACGTGACCTTGCGCGAAGGCATCGAGCGCACCTTGCTCGAGCGTATTCCGGAGCTCAAGGGCGTGCGTGACGTGACTGACCACACGCAGAAAGAGAACGCCTACTACTAAACCTTTCGGACCCCTTCGCTGGCAAGCCAGCTCCCACAGGTACACC